>JANMYQ010000025.1:0-47297 GCA_031382215.1 Methylibium sp. | reverse complement strand
CGCCGGCTGGGGCATCGGACACCGACGAGCTCGAAGCGCTGCTGAACCAGCCGGTCTACGCGGCGTCGAAGTTTTCGCAGGCCGCGGCCGATGCGCCGGCTTCGGTCACGGTGCTGACGGCCGGCGACATTCGCGCCTTCGGCTGGCGCACCCTGGCCGAGGTGCTCAACGGTGCGCGCGGCGTGCACCTGCGCAACGACCGCAGCTACACCTACGTGGGCGTGCGCGGCTTCAACCGGCCGGGCGACTACACCTCGCGCCTGCTGGTGCTGATCGACGGCCAGAGAGTCAACGAGAACGTCTTCGACGGGGCACCCGGCGGGCGCGAGTTCGTGCTCGACGTGGGCCTGATCGAGCGGGTCGAATTCCTGCCCGGCCCGGGCTCGGCGCTGTACGGCTCCAACGCCGTGCTGGGCGTGGTCAATGTGATCACGCGCGCGCCCGCTTCGTTGGGCGGCGGCAGCGCGACGGTCGAATTCGGTTCGGCCTCGAGCCGGCTGCTCCGCCTGTCGACCGCGCGTGAAACCGGCGACGGCGCGTGGATGCTGTCGGCCGTGTCGGAACGGCGCCCCGGGCGCGACCTGTACTACGCCGAGTACGACACGCCGGCCAGCAACAGTGGCGTGGCGCAGGGCATCGACGACGAAGCTTCGGACAAGCTCTACACCAAACTCCAGTCCGGCCGCCTGATGCTCACCGGCATGCTGTCGGACCGGCGCAAGACCATCCCGACCGGCGCTTACGGGCTGCTGTTCAACGACGGGTCGGCGGTGTTCAAGGACCGTTACGGTCTGGTCGGCGCGTCTTGGCAGACCGACCCGCAGGCCGCGCACAGTTTCTATGTACACACCGGGCTGGCAGCCTACCGCTACAGCGACACGGGCCGCTACGAACCCGGCTTCGAGCGGGTCGCCACCTCGGCCAGCGGCAACTGGTGGACCCTGGAAGCGCGCTGGACCGGCCGCATGGCCGCCGACCACGTGCTGGTGGCCGGTGTGGAGCTGCAGCACAACACCCGGCAAGACCAGCGCAGCATGACCCTGGAGCCCACGCCCGTGATCGACGTGGACCTGCGCCACCGCAGCCGCCGCGCCGGCGTGTTCTTCAACGACGAGTGGAGCCTGGGCGCCGGTCTGCGCCTGAACCTCGGGCTGCGGGCCGACCACCACAGCGACGGCCGCAGCGGCCTGACGCCACGCTTCGGCGCCGTCTGGACACCGACCGAGGGCCTCGTTCTGAAGCTGCTGGCCGGCAGCGCCTACCGCGAGCCGAACGTCTACGAGGCGCAGTACGCCGACTCCTTCACCGCCGCCAACCCGGCCCTGCAACGCGAGCGCCTGGCCTCGCGCGAACTGGCGCTGGAGTGGCGGCCGGCCGCCAACTGGCGTCTGGCCGGCTCGGTGTACCGCTACCAGGTCAACGGCCTGATCGAGCAGGAACTGGATGCGACCAGCGGCTTGCTGATCTACCGCAACCGGGGTCGCGCGGTGGCCGAGGGCAACGAGCTGGAGGCCGACTACGTGGCTCCATCGGGCTGGCGCCTGCGCAGCAGCTGGACGGCACAGCGCACGCGCGACATGAACGACCAGCCACTGAGCGACTCGCCACGCTCCACCTTGAAGCTGCATGCCGTGATTCCTTTGCCGCTCACCGCCACGCGGCTGGGGCTTGAAGTGCAGCGCCTGGGCGAGCGCCGCACACTGTTGGGTGACACCCTGGCGCCGGTGGCCGTGGCCAACCTCAGCCTGCAGTACACGCCGCATGCGCCGTGGAGCGTGAGCGCCACGGTCTACAACCTGAGCGACCGGCAGTTCTCCGACCCTGCCGGCCCCGAACACATCCAGAGTGCGCTGCCGCAGGACGGCCGCGAGTGGCGTCTGCAATGGACGCTGCAGTTCTGAAGCCTGTTCCCATGCGCGACATCCATCGCCCGAGCGGCTTGAACCGCGTGAACGTCGCAAGCTGCCTCTTCATCGCAGCCGCCTTGCTACCGGCCGGTTGGGCGCGTGCGAACAGCGCACACGAGGCCGGGCTGAAGGCCAAGCTGACCTACAACCTGGCCCGTTTTGCACAGTGGCCAGCGGCCACGTTCGCATCGCCGACCGACCCCCTGGTGATCTGCGTGGCGCACGCCAGCGACACCGTGGCGGCGGCGTTCAGCGCGCTGCAAGGGCAGCTCGTGGCCGGCCGTCCGATCACCGTGGTGCTGCGTCCTGAAGGCGCCATCCGCCCTTGCCAGGTGCTGTTCGTGCAGGACATGGGTGCGCGTGGCGGCCCCACCTGGCCCGCGTTTTCGGCCGGCGCCGCGGCCCTGACCATCGGCGACAGCGAAGGTTTTGTGTCGCGCGGCGGCATGGTCGAACTGGTCAACGTCAACGATGCCTTGCGGTTCGACGTGAACCTGAAGAACCTGCGCACGGCGCAGATCGGCCTCAGCAGCCAGGTGCTGAAGCTGGCGCGCCAGGTGCGGGAGTGATCGCATGAACCCCGCTTCTCGTTACCCCTCCGTCGAAGGCATGCCGCTGCGGCGCCGGCTGACCTTGCTGATCGGCTTGTGCGCCGCGCTGACGGCGCTGCTGTGCATGCTGGCGGTGGTGGCCAGCGGCCTGTGGCTGCACAAGGACCGGGCCCAGGAAGAGAGTGTCGAGGTGGCGCGCATGCTGTCGTTCGCGCTGCAGGCGCCGGTGGCGTTCGACGACCGCAAGGGCATTGCCGATGCGCTCGACCTGGTGCGCGCGCGCCCGCAGGTCACCAGCGTGGCGGTGCTCGACCCCCAGGGCAGCGTGCTGGCCACTTTCGGCGACGGCGAGGCGCTGCATTCCGACAGCGAACACGCCAGCGGCCTGCTGGCCGGTCACTTGCACTTGTCGGAGCCGATCCTGGCCGACGGCAACGTGGTCGGCCGTGTGATGGTGGTGAACCAGCTCGCCCGCCAGTGGCAGGCGCTCGCGCTGGCACTGGTGGCCATTGTGCTGGGTAGTGCGGTGGGGCTGGCGGTGTCGGTCTGGCTGGCGCACCGCATCGCGCAGCGGATTGCCGAACCGATTGCCACGCTGGCCCGCGTGTCGAGCGAAATCGCGCTGAGCCAGGACTACACGCAGCGCCTGCCGGCCGGCGGCCGCGACGAGATCGGCACCGCGATGAATGCGTTCAACGACATGCTGGACGAGGTTCGGATGCGCGGCGACGCGCTGCTCGAACACAAGGTGGCCGACCGCACCACCGCGCTGCGCCAGGAGAAGGAGAACGCCGAGGCCGCGTCGCTGGCCAAGACGCGCTTCCTGTCGAACATGAGCCACGAACTGCGCACGCCGCTGAACGCGGTGATCGGCGCTGCGCAGTTGCTCCAGGATCGCCTCGACGTCGACGACGACCAGGGTCATCTGGTCGAGGCCATTCGCAGCAGTGGCACACGCTTGCTCGGGCTGATCGACAACATCCTCGACCTGTCGCGCATCGAAAGCGGTGCGCTCGACCTCGTGCCCGAAGACTTCAATCTGGTCGATTGCATCGAGGCTGCGGTGGCCACCACGGCGGTCTCGGCGCGCATGAAGGGCCTGCCGATGGCCTGCATCGTGGCGCCGGAGCTGCCCGCCTGGCGCCATGGAGATGCAATGCGTCTGCGCCAGGTGCTGCTCAACCTGCTCGGCAACGCCGTCAAGTTCACCTTGCGCGGCGAGGTGGTGCTGCGGGTCGGCGTGGGGGCCACACCCCACAGCGTGCGTATCGAGCTCAGTGATACCGGCATCGGCATTCGCGACAGCGCGATGGACCAGATCTTCGAACCCTTCAAGCAAGCCGAGGAGGGCGCAGACCGGCGCTTCGGCGGCAGCGGCCTGGGGCTGGCCATCACCCGGCAGCTGGTGCAGGCGATGGGCGGTACCGTGCGCGTGCAAAGCCAGCTCGACCGCGGTTCGCGCTTCGACGTCGAACTGGCGCTGGCGCCCGCGCGGCAGGCGGTGGCGGCAGCGCCGCCGCTGCAGCTCGCGCTGGTCTATTTCGAGCCGCATGAAGCCAGCGCCCAGGCGCTGCAGGCCCAGCTCGCCCGACTGGGTTGCAGCGCGTACCGCTGCCACACGGCTGCGCAACTGAGTGCCTGGCTGGCCGAGCACGCGAACGACGCCGACAAACCCTGGCTGCTGGCCGCGCTCGACGCCGACACTACCTGCGACCTGCTCGAAGCCTCGTTGGACTGGCTCGACCCTGAACGGGTGATCGGCATGAGCAGCGCCGAGTCGCATGCCGCCGACAGCGCGCGCGAGCGCTTCAAGGTACCGCGCACCGTCATCAAGCCGGTGCTGCGCTCCACCCTGGTCAGCCGGCTCGGCGCCGTGCCGCGTGCGAAGGCTGAACGGCTCGAGCCGGCGGCGCGCGGCCCGGCGTCCGGCAGCGGCGTGCTGGCCGGCCGGCACGTGCTGGTGGTCGAGGACGACCCGCTGAACCAGTTGATCGTCTGCACCATGCTGCAAAACGCCGGCTGCGAAACCACCACCGCCGAGAACGGCGCGCGTGCGCTCGAGCTGCTGCAGGCTTCGCCGTTCGACCTGGTGCTGATGGACTGGCAGATGCCCGACATGGACGGGCTGGAAGTGACGCGCCGGCTGCGTGCCGGCGCGGCCGGCCGGTTCGGCAAGGTGGTGCCCATCGTTGCGCTGACGGCCAACGCGTTCACCGAAGACCGCGCTGCCTGCCTGGCCGCCGGCATGAACGACTTCCTGACCAAGCCGGTGCTGGCCGCCGGGTTGCAGGCGATGGTGGCGCGCTGGGCCTCGCAGCCCATCGAGCGCGCCGACCGCTGGGCGCACCCGCTGGTGCTGCCGGGCAAGAAGGCCTGAGCGGCTGAGCCACCGCCGCACCGCAGCGCCTGTGAATTGAGCCGCTGCGACAATTGCGGCCATGAATCAAACCCTTCCCGGCGGGCTGGCCTTCGAGCTGCTTGCCACTGAAGGCCACGCGCGCCGCGGGCGCCTGAGCCTGAACCACGGCGTGGTCGAAACGCCGGTCTTCATGCCGGTAGGCACCTACGGTACCGTCAAGGGCGTGATGCCGCAGTCGCTGCTCGACATGGGCGCACAGATCATCCTGGGCAACACCTTCCACCTGTGGCTGCGGCCCGGTGTCGAGGTGCTGCGCCAGTTCGGCGGCCTGCACCGTTTCGAGGGCTGGCCCAAGCCGATGCTGACCGACAGCGGCGGCTTTCAGGTCTGGAGCCTGGGCGACATGCGAAAGATCAGCGAAGAGGGCGTGAAGTTCGCGTCACCCGTCAACGGCGACAAGCTGTTCCTCACGCCCGAGGTCAGCATGCAGGTGCAGCATGTGCTGAACAGCGACGTGGTGATGCAGTTCGACGAATGCACGCCCTACGAAACCAAGGGCCGCATCACGACCGAACGCGAAGCACGCAGCTCGATGGAGCTGAGCCTGCGCTGGGCGCGCCGCAGCGCGGCCGAGTTTGCGCGCCTGGAAAACACCAATGCGCTGTTCGGCATCGTGCAGGGCGGCATGTTCGAGGGGCTGCGCCAGGAGTCGCTCGAATCGCTGGTCGAGCTCGACCTGCCGGGTTATGCGATCGGTGGCGTCAGCGTGGGCGAACCGAAGGAAGACATGCTGCGCATCATGGCGCACACGCCGCACCGGCTGCCGGCGAACAAGCCGCGCTATCTGATGGGCGTGGGCACGCCTGAAGACCTGGTCGAGGGTGTTGCGCAGGGCGTGGACATGTTCGACTGCGTGATGCCCACCCGCAACGCTCGCAACGGCCACCTGTTCACCCGCTTCGGCGACCTGAAGCTGCGCAACGCGCGCCACAAGACCGACGAACAGCCGATCGACATGAGCTGCAATTGCCACAGCTGCAAGAATTTCAGCCGCGCCTACCTGCACCACCTGGATCGCTGCGGCGAAATGCTGGGCCCCATGCTGGCCAGCATCCACAACCTGCACTACTACGTGAACCTGATGCGGGAGGTGCGCGAGGCGCTCGACGCAGGACGCTTTGCCGCGTTCGCGCTGCAGTTCAAGGCCGACCGGCAGCGCGGCGTCTAGCGCGGCGCTTGGCGCGGCTCATTCAGGCAACGGCGCCGGCGCCGGCACCGGCCCCGGCCGGCCGTAAAAGTAACCCTGGCCCATGCCCACGCCGAGCGCGCGCAGCGTATCGGCCTGGTGTGCCTGCTCGATGCCTTCGGCGATGACCTTCAGCCCGAGTTCGGCGGCCAGGATCACGATGGTGCGGATCATCGCCGTGCCGGCGCCGCCGCTGCCGATCTCGTTGACGAAACCACGATCGATCTTGATCACGTCGGACGGCATCTGCTGCAGCCGCATCAGGTTCGAGTAGCCGACGCCGAAGTCGTCGATGAACAGCGCCACGCCGAGTTCGCGCAGCTCTTGCAGCACGCAGGCCATGTCGGTGGTGCCGAAGGTCGATTCGGTCAGCTCGATCGCCAGTTGTGCTGGCGCGGCGCCGGTTTCGGCCAGGATGCGGCGCAGGCTGGCCGCGAACTCCGGGTCTTCGAGCTGGCGGCTCGACACGTTGACCGACACATACTGCCCCGGCAGCGCGTTGCGGGCGATGAACTCGCAGGCACGCCGCAATACCACCAGCCCGAGCGGCGTGATCAGGCGCGACACCTCGGCCAGCGCGATGAATTCGGTCGGCGCGATGGGCCCGAACTGCGCATGGTTCCAGCGCGCCAACGCCTCGAAGCCGAGCACACGGGCGTCGTCCAGCGCCACGATGGGCTGCAGATGGATGTCGATCAGCCCGGCGCCCACGTCGCGCCGCAACTGGCTCTCGAGCTGGAACTGGCGCCGCGCCTGAATCGATTGTGATTCGTCGTAGAACTCGAACGGCTGCCCGGTCACCCGCTTGGCGCGGTACATCGCGGTGTCGGCATTGCGAATCAGCCCCGGCCCGTCGCTGCCGTCGCGCGGGTAGTTCGCCAGGCCGATGCTGACCGAAATGGAGACCTGCGCCGTGGCGAGCTGGAACGGTTCGTCGACCGCGCGCGCCAGCCGCTGCGCCAGGTGCAGCGCCTCGAATTCGCCCGCGGTGCGGGCGATGACGACGAATTCGTCGCCGCCCAGCCGGGCCATGAAGTCGGAGTCGCGCACAACGCCGGCCAGGCGTCTGGCGGTGGCGCGGATCAGCTCGTCGCCGGTGGCGTGGCCGTGCGTGTCGTTGACCCGCTTGAAACCGTTCAGGTCCATGAACAGCACGGTGAAGCCTTCGCCGCGGCGCTGTGCGCCGGACACGGCGCGGTCGAGCGCCTGTTCGAACGACATGCGGTTGGGCAGGCCGGTGAGGCTGTCGCGGTGGGCCAGTTCGTGCAGGCGCCGATTGGCCGCTTCCAGCTCGCGCTGGCTGGCGCGCAGCGCGGTCAGGTCGGTGAAGATGCCGACCAGCACCTTCGCGCCGCTGGCGTCCAGGAACATGGTCTTGGTGGTGCGGATGTTGCGGAGGCTGCCGTCCGCATGGGTGTGTTCTTCTTCGTTGACGTTGGGCTGGCCGGTCTCGAAGACCAGCCTGTCCTTCGTGTTGAAGGTGCTCGCCTGCTCGGCCGGGAACAGATCGGTGTCGGTCTTGCCGATGAAGTCCTCGCGGGAAATGCCGGCAAAGTCGCACAGCGCCTGGTTCACCAGCAGAAAGCGCAGGTCGTGGTCTTTCACCAGGATCGGGTCGGCCACCGAGTCGATGATGTTGTTCAGGAACACCGTATCGCGCAAGGCCGAACCATGTCGGATCACCGACGCCAGGCGGTTGGCGCGCGGCACGGTCATGCCCGCGTCTTCGAGAAGTTCGCTGGGCAGGTCGTTCGGCTTCAAGGTGTTTCCTTCGGCATGGCGACGCACGGCCGTTCGTCGGTGGACGAGGGCCTCTCGGAGGGGTCGCGTGAAGGGATATCGGCCGGTCGCCGCCAAACTTCAATTCCGCGAGAATGTTTGCGGTCACTCGATTGAACGATCCAACTTCAACGGTCCAGCTTCCACCATCCAAGCCGCCGCATCGATGAACGCCCCCGAACCGGCACCCCTGTGCATCGTCGTGAACGCCGAGCAGAGTGTCTCGGCGCTGCTGCAGTTGCCGCGCGAGCCGCGCGCCTGCTGCGTGCTGGCGCATGGCGCCGGGGCCGGCATGGCGCACCCCTTCATGGGGCGGGTGGCGGCCGGTCTGGTCGAGCGGGGCATTGGCTGCCTGCGCTACCAGTTCCCGTACATGGAACGCGGCTCCAAACGCCCCGACGTGCCGGCGCTGGCGCATGCCACCGTGCGCGCCGCGGTGGCCGAAGCGGCGCGCCGGCTGCCGGGGCTGCCGCTGCTGGCCGCCGGCAAGTCGTTCGGTGGGCGCATGAGTTCTCAGGCCCAGGCCGCTCAAGCGCTGCCCGGCGTGCGCGGGCTGGTGTTCTTCGGCTTCCCGCTCCACCCGGCCGGCAAGCCGGGCGTGGAGCGCGCGGCCCATCTGGCCGAGGTGGCCTGCCCGATGCTGTTCCTGCAGGGCACGCGCGACGAGCTGGCCGAGCTGGTCCTGCTGCAATCGGTGCTCGACGGGCTCGGCGAGCGCGCCACGCTGGAGCTGCTGGACGGCGCCGACCACGCCTTCCACGTGCCCGCGCGCAGCGGCCGCAACGACGCGCAGGTGCTCGACCAGGCGCTCGATGCGCTGGCGCGCTGGCTGGTCCTGATCGAACCAGAGACGGCGCTCCGCTGATCCGATGGCCAGCCCGCCCGCCACGCCACGAAAGAAGCCGGCAGGCCGCCCGGCCCCGGCTGTCAAGGCGGCCGCGAAGAACGCCAGTGCCGACCCGCTGAAGCGCTACACCACCAAACGCAACTTCGAGTTCACGCCCGAGCCGGCCGCCATCGCGGCGGCGCCTTCCGGCACGCTGCGCTTCGTGGTGCAGAAGCACTGGGCTTCGCGCCTGCACTACGACTTCCGGCTCGAGCTCGACGGCGTGCTGCTGAGCTGGGCCGTGCCCAAGGGCCCCTGCTTCGACCCGAAAGAAATGCGCATGGCGGTTCATGTGGAAGACCACCCCGTTCCCTACGCCGGCTTCGAGGGCACGATCCCGCCGAAACAATACGGCGCCGGCACCGTGATCGTGTGGGACCACGGTACCTGGGAGCCGGTGGGCGACCCGCGTGCCGGCATGGCCAGCGGCAAGCTGGTCTTCCGGCTGCATGGCGAGAAGTTGGCCGGGCTGTGGGAACTGGTGCGTATCGCCAAACCCGGTGACCGCCAGGACCCGTGGATGCTGTTCAAGAAGCGCGATGAGTGGGCCCGCCCGCTGGCCGACTACGACGTGATCAAGGCGCTCCCCGACAGCGTGATCACCAAGCCGCTGGGCTTGGTGGAGCGGCGCGAGCCGCATCGCAACGGTGCTGCCAACCCTGCGCCTGCCGCCTCGGTAGCCGAGGTCGTGCACAGCGCGGCCGATCTGCCCGGCGCCGTGAAGGCAGCTCTGCCGGCCGGGCTGGCGCCGCAACTCGCGGCGCTGGCCAAGAGCGTGCCGGCGCGCGGTGAATGGTCTTGCGAGCTGAAGTTCGACGGCTACCGGCTGCTCGCGCGCATCGAGCGCGGCCACGCCCGGCTGTTTACACGCAACGGCCACGACTGGACGTCGAAGATGACGTCGCTCGCTGCCGCCGTCGAGACGCTCGGCCTGGGCAGCGGCTGGCTCGACGGCGAGATCGTCGTGCTCGACGACGCCGGCATGCCGAAGTTCAACGGCTTGCAGAACGCCTTCGACTCGGCCGCCACCGAGACGATCCAGTACTTTCTGTTCGACCTGCCGTATGCCGACGGCATGGACCTGCGCGCGGTGCCGCTCCGCCAGCGCCGCGCTTTGCTGAAGCGCATCGTCGAAGCGCACCCGGGCGACCGGTTGCGCTTCAGCGCCGACTTCCCGGCCGACCCGGCGAGCCTGCTGAAGTCGGCTGCCGCGCTGGGGCTGGAGGGCATCATCGCCAAGCGCGCCGATGCGCGCTACACGTCGGGCCGCAGCGAGGCCTGGCTCAAGCTCAAATGCAGCGCGCGGCAGGAATTCGTGATCGGCGGCTACACCTTGCGCGCCGGCTCCAGCACCGAAGTCGGCAGTCTGCTGCTCGGTTACCACGGCGCGGGCGGTGGGCTGCAGCACGCTGGCGGCGTGGGCACCGGCTGGAGTTCGGAGGTCGCGGCCGACCTGCTGAAGCGGCTGAAGAAGTTCGGGGTCGACGCCTCGCCGTTCGAAGCCGGCGCGATGGCGCCAGGCCGCTGGTCCAAACGGGCCGGCGTGGTGGAGCACTGGGTCCGCCCGACGCTCGTCGCCGAGATCAGCTTTGCCGACTGGACCCCCGATGGCCATGTGCGCCACGCGGTGTTCCAGGGCCTGCGCACCGACAAGCCGGCCCGCAGCGTCACGCGCGACTCCTCGCCGGTGCCGGCACCGGCGCCCACCGGCCGAGGCGGTAGCGTCAAGGCCAAGGTCAAGATCACCCACGGCGAACGGGTCATCGACAAGAGCACCGGCCTGACCAAGCTCGACCTGGTGCGCTATTACGAAAGTGTGGCCGAGTACATGCTGCCGCACCTGCAGCGCCGGCCGGTATCTCTGGTACGCGGCCCGAACGGCGTCGAAGGGCAACTGTTCTTCCAGAAGCACGACGACAAGCTCAGCATCCCGGGCCTGCGCGAGCTCGACCCGGCGTTGTGGCCCGAACATGCCGCGCTGCTGGAAGTGCCGACCGCCGACGCACTGATCAACGCTGCGCAGATGAACGTGATCGAGTTCCACACCTGGAACTCGACCACCCGGCGCATCGATCTGCCCGACCGCATGGTGTTCGACCTGGACCCCGGCGTTGGCGTGGCCTGGTCGCGCGTGCAGGAAGCGGCGCTGCTCACGCGCACCCTGCTGACCGAACTGGGCCTGCAGGGCTGGCTCAAGACCAGTGGCGGCAAAGGGCTGCACATCGTCGTGCCGCTGTTGCCGAAGCTCGGTTACGACGAGGTCAAGGCCATCTCGCAGGCCATCGTGATGCACTTGGCGCGCACCATTCCGTCGCGCTTCGTGGCCAAGAGTGGGCCGGCCAACCGGGTCGGCAAGGTGTTCGTCGACTACCTGCGCAACGGCCATGGCGCCACCACCGCGGCCGCGTTCACGGCGCGCGCCCGGCCCGGGCTGGGGGTGTCGATGCCGATCGCATGGGATCAACTGAGCGCGTTGAAGGGTGGCGCGCAGTGGACGATTGCCACCGCGCGCGAGTACCTGTCGTTCCAGAGCAGCGACCCGTGGGCCGACTACGGAGCCGCCCAACAGCGCCTGACTGTTGCATGCAAGCTGCTTGGCCACGTGCCAACGGCCGCCCGGCCGTGACAAGCAGCGGGCAACCGGGGTAACCTCGGTGCCCCCGTTCATCCCGCAGGGCAGACCCATGGCCGCACGCTCCATCGCATCGCTTTCGCTCAGCTTCGGCCTGGTGTCGATTCCGGTGAAGGTCTATTCGGCCACCGAGAGTTCCGGATCGGTCAGCTTCAACCTGCTGCACAACTGCGGCTCACGGCTCAAGCAGCAATACGTCTGCATCAAGGAAGGCGTGGTGGTCGAGCGGGCCGACATGATCAAGGGCTACGAGTTCGACAAGGACCGTTACGTCACCTTCACGCCGGCCGAACTGAAGGCGCTCGAAGAATCGGCGCGCCACACGATCGACATCATCTCGTTCATTCCGCAGAGTGCGGTCGACCCGATCTACTACGACAAGGCCTATTACCTGGCGCCCGACAAACGCGGCGGCAAGCCGTATGGCTTGCTGATCGAGGCGATGCGCGAAAGCGGCCGCTGCGCGCTCGCGCGCTGGGTCTGGAAGGGCAAACAACTGGTCGTGCAGGTGCGCCCGGGCGCCGATGGGTTGATCCTGCAGCAACTGCTGTATGCCGATGAAGTGCGTTCGATGAAGGAACTCGAGATCGAGAAAGCCGAGATCACCAAGCCCGAGCTGCAACTGGCGCTGCAACTCATCGACCAGATCTCGGCCGACAGTTATGACGCTTCCGACTACCGTGACGACGAGAAGCAGCGCGTGCTCGCCGCCATCGACGAGAAGATCGCCGGCAAGGACATCGTGGTCACCGACCCGCAGGCCGAGCCGTCCGGCGGGCAGATCATCGACCTGACCGAAGCGTTGCGCGCAAGCCTGCGCAAGCCGGGCGCCAAGGTGGCGCCGGCTGCAGCGGCGCAGGCGCCCGCGGCCGAACCGGCCAAGGAGCGCAAGGCCGCCAAGCGCGCCGGTGCGGCCGTGGAGCCGGCGGCGGCGCCGGTGCCGGCACGCGCCCGCGCGAGGAAGTGACGCACTGAACGGGCCGATGCTGAGTCTGCCAGGCTGAAATGGAGACCTACAGCCTGCGCGAAATCCAGTCGATCCTCGCTCTGTCCAAGTCCGTCATCGACGGGCTGGTGGGGGCGGGTTTCGTCACCCCCAGCCGCGGCAAGCGGCGCGAGTACCGCTTCACCTTCCAGGACCTGGTGCTGCTGCGCACCGCGTACAGCCTGCAGGCGGCGAACATTCCGCCGCGCAAGATCGTGCAGTCGCTGCGCCGGCTGCGTGAGACCTTGCCCGAAGAATTGCCGTTGAGCGGATTGCGAATTACCGCGGTCGGCAGCGAAGTGGCCGTGCGCGACGGCGCGCTGCATCGGCAGGTGGATTCGGGCCAGTTGCTGATGGACTTCGACGTGGCGCCCGCGGCCGGCACGGTGGCCATCCATGCGGCCAAGGCGCAGCCGGCTGGCGCCGATGAAGTGGCAGACTGGTTCCAGCGCGGCGCTGACCTCGAAGGCACCGATCCGGTTCAGGCCCAAGCCGCCTACCGCCGCGCCATCGAACAAGCGCCCGGCAACCCGGACCCGGTGCTGAACCTGGGCGTGATGCTGTGCGATACCGAACGGTACGACGAGGCGATCACGCTGTACCAGCAGGCGCTGCAAAACATCCCGCAGGAGCCGCTGTTGCACTTCAACCTGGCCGTGGCGCTGGAAGATGCCGGTCAGGCAGAAGACGCGCTGGCCAGCTACGAGCGCTGCACCCGGCTGGCGCCGAAGTTCGCCGATGCGCACTTCAACGCGGCCCGGCTGCACGAACAACTCGGCCACGCAACCCAGGCGATCCGTCACTACAGCGAGTACCGGCGCCTCCAGTCGTGATTTGTTTGGCGCAGCGCGTTCCGGCGTGGCACCATGGCGGCTGACATGAGGACCGGGCGGAGATTCGGCCGCCAGCTCGTGTCTCAGAACAACCCGAACCCAGGAGAGAGACCATGAGCACAAGGAAGTTTCGGACCTTCGGCATCTGTGTGACCACGGTGCCGCTGTGGCTGCTGGCCGCGTGCGGCGGCGGTGCCACCGACAGCCCGGCAACGCTGGCGCAAGCGAGCACGGCCGACGCCTCCCGCGTGGAGGCCCTGGGCGGGGGCGGGCACGGGGACCAGGGCGACGGGGACGACGGTGATCATGACAAAGGTGACCACGACAAGGGTGACCACGACGACTGGGATCACGACAAGCACGACCACGACCACGACAAGGACCGCCACCACGGCAAGCACAAGCATCGCAAGCTGCCGCAACTGCCTCCGGCTGTGCCGGCTCCGTTGCCGGTCACCTGCGAGCAACTGGCGGCCACGCTGGTTGGGCCGGCACCTGCACCTGCGCCCACGCCGCTGCCGTTTGCCACCGCGGTGAGGTTCGTTGCCTTGGCCGCAGGCAAAGTCGGCCCGCTGGCCGGCAGCGAGCCCGAGCCCCCGCCGGCGCCGCCGCCAGGCCCGATCCCCAACACCTCCATCACCACCGTCACCACTTCCACCACCTTGCCCGAACACTGCGTGGTCAGCGGCAAGATGTTTGAGCGTGTCAGCCCGGTGGACGGCAAGACCTACGCCATCGGCTTCGAGATGCGCCTGCCGAAAGACTGGAACGGCCGCTTCTGGCACCAGGGCAATGGCGGCATCGACGGCGCCGTCGTGCCGGCTTCGGGAACCTTCGGTGGCGGCCCGTTGACGAGTGCGCTGAAGCAGGGGTTTGCCGTGCTCAGCTCCGACGCCGGGCACTCGAATGCGCAGGGCGGCCCGGCCTTCGGTGTTGATCCGCAGGCGCGGCTGGACTACGGCTACCAGGCGGTCGGAAAGCTCACGCCGATGGCCAAGAAGCTGATCGAACTGGCTTACGGCAAGGCCCCCGACCGCTCGTACTTTGGCGGCTGCTCCAACGGCGGGCGCCACACGCTGATCGCCGCAGCACGTTACGCCGCCGACTACGACGGCTTCCTGGCCGGCGCACCCGGCTACAACCTGCCGCTCGCGGCGCTGGCCAACATCTTCGGCGCGCAGCGTTACGCCAGCATTGCCACCGGCGATCCGGCCACCCCGGCCGGGTTGGAAACTGCCTTCACCACCGCCGAACGCACGACCGTGGCCAACGCCGTGCTGGCGCGCTGCGATGCCCTCGACGGCGTGACCGACGGGCTGGTGCAAGACACCGACGCCTGCCAGCGCCGCTTCCGCTTCTTCCGTGACGTGCCCACCTGCAGCGGCGCGCGCGACGGCAGTTGCCTGAGCCTGGCGCAGAAGATCGCGATCGCGCCGATCTTCCGCGGCGCCACACTGGCCAACGGCGAGCGCTTCTACGCCAGGTTTCCGTTTGATGCCGGCATCGGCGGCGGCGGCGTTCCGTTCTGGGAGTTCACGGCCCCGCTGGCGCTCGATTCCGGCGCTGTCGGCCTGATCTTCGGCGTACCGCCGCAAAACCCGGCGACCTTCAACGGCCCGGCGTTTTCGCTCGGCGCAAACATCGACGCGCTGTACGCATCGCTGTTCGCCACCGACGCCACCTACACCGAATCGGCAATGAGCTTCATGACGCCGCCCGACGCCACCGACCTGGCCGACGTGCGGCGCCGCGGCGCGAAGATCATGGTCTACCACGGCGTCAGCGACCCGATCTTCTCTGTCGACGACACGGCCACCTGGTACAACGGCGTGACGCGCCGCAGCGGCGGTGACGCGTCGAACTTTGCGCGCTTCTTCCGCGTGCCCGGCATGGGCCACTGCGCCGGCGGGCCGTCCACCGACCAGTTCGACATGATCTCGCCGCTGGTGGCCTGGGTCGAGCAGGGCGACGCGCCAGACCGCATCACCGCCAGCGCACGCGGCCCTGGCAACGTCGGCGGCGTCAACCCCGAGGTGCCCGCCACCTGGGCCGCCGATCGCACCCGGCCGCTGTGCCCGTACCCCGATGTGGCGCGCTACCGCGGGTTCGGTGACGTGGAACTGGCAAGCAGCTACCGCTGCCGCTGAGAGTTGATGCCGATGGGGTGAGGACAGGCCGGCGCTAACGAGGCAGGCTGTTCGCGCGCACCCAGGCGGCGAATTCGGGCTCGGCAAGTTCGCTGGCCGCAAGGGCCAGCACGGCGACCGTGGCGTCCGACTGCGTGGCCGTCAGGCGGTACCCGTTCAACCCGAGGAACAAGCCGACCGCCAGGAAGGCGGCGAGCTTGTTGCCATTCACAAAGGCGTGGTTCTTGGCCAGGCCGGTTGCGTAAGCCGCCGCGAGGTCCGCGTGGTCGGGCTGGCCGCAGGTCACGAGGTTCAACGGTCTCGCGAGCGCAGACTCGAGCAAGCCTTCGTCACGCAAACCGCTGGCGCCGCCGTGCTGCACCAGGCTCTCGTCGTGCAGCAGGGTCAGCAGCCGCTTGTCCAACCACGTCCAGCGCTCGTTCACTTTGCCAGCGCACGGAAGGTGTCGCGGTATTCATGCATGAACTCGCGCCCCAGTTCAAGTTGCTCCTCGAACGTCGGGTCGTAAGGCGTCAGCGCGACGCCGTCCGGCGTGTCGGTCACATGCAGCAGATCGCCCTTCTCGAGCTTCAGCCGCGCCAGCAGTTCCTTGGGCAGGATCACGCCGATGGAGTTGCCGATTTGCATGAGTTTGAGAGCGGCCATGGTGGGCTCCGGTGCAGGTGGGAGAGGAGGTGAAAGTTATAACTTTCGTTAGCTTAGTCTGAATCTCGGCTCGCCAGGCTCGCAATCGCCGCGTCCACCCCACCCCGCCCGAACGGCACGCCCTGCACCTGCATCGCCGCCTCCACGCCGGCCAGGCAGCCCAGGATCATGGGCGGGTTCATGTCACCCAGGTGGCCGATGCGGAACACCCGGCCCGCCAGAGGCCCCAGACCGCCGGAGATGGCGACCTGGAATTGTTCGCGCGCCACAGTGCGCAAGGCCTCCACGTCGACGTCGGGCGCCACCTGGACTGTCGTCACCGACACCGAACGTGCCGACGCCACGCGCCCGAAAAACTGCAGCGCGCCGCCTTCGCTCCAGCACGCCACGGCGGCGTGCACTGCGGCGGCAAGGCGGCGGTGGCGCGCCATGACCTCGTCCACGCCTTCGCTGAAGATCAGCCCCAGGGCGGCCTGCAGGCCCATCAGCAGGCTGTGCGGCGGGGTGCCGCAAAACTTGCGGTACGACAGATCGTCGGCGCGCCGGCCCCAGTCCCAGTAAAAACGCGGCATCGGGTTGCGCGCCGCCACCGCCATCGCCTTGGCGTCGGCGGCCACGAAGCCCAGCCCCGGCGGCACCATCAGGCCCTTCTGCGAGGCGCCCATCACCACGTTGGCGCGCAACGCGTCCATCGCGACCGGCGTGGCGCCGAGCGAGGCCACCACGTCGATCACGAACAGGGCAGGGTGGCCGGCCGCGTCGATGGCAGCACGTAGCGCCGGCAGGTCGGACGTGACGCCGCTGGCGGTGTCGGTGTGGACCACGAACACGGCCACGATGGCGTGCTCGCGGTCGTCGCGCAGCGCCTGCTCGACGGCCGCAGCGTCGATCGCCAGCCCTTCGGTGTACGGCGTGCGCACCACGCGCCCGCCGAGCGCCTCGGTCTGGATTGCCCATTGCTCGGAGAAGTGCCCGGTGCCGGCGATCAGCACGGCGTGTCCCGGCGCCAGCAGGTTGACGATCACCGATTCCCACGCGCCGTGGCCGTTGGCGGCGAACAGGAACACTTTGGCCTGCTCTGTCTGCAACAGGCGCTTCAACCCCTGCTCGCAGGCCGCGATGATGGTGTTCACGCGTGGGTCGGCCAGGTCCATCGGCTGGCGGCTCATCGCGGCGATCACCTCGTCGGGCACGCGGGTGGGGCCGGGCGAGTGCAGGAAACGGTGGCCGGGGATGCGCGGGAGCTGGTTCATGAGATCGGCAAAGCGGGAGTTGCTGCGGCATGGATACTGCCACGCCGCCGTGCCTGCGGCGGGTTGCACTCGCAGCCCTGGGATCAGCCGGCTGGCGGGGCGGCGGGCTCGCCTGCTGGGTTCCCCAGCAGCAGCGCGCGCATAGCCTGCGGATCGTCGTGTTGCAGCAGGCACACCGGCACCGTGCCCGCTGCCGCCGACGATGCAAACCGGGCGTCGATCACCCCCGCCTTGCCCAGTTGCGCCAGGCTGGCCGCCGGGTCGACGGGGCAGGACTTGACCAACACGAGTTGATCGGCGCCGAGCCGCTGCGCCAGCGCCAGCGCGATGCTGTCGGACGTGACGCTCCAGTTCGTGCCGGCGTCGGCGTGCTCGGCCAGCAGCGCCAGCGGCGACCACAGGGCCGTCTTGCCCAGGCGCAGCACACGCTTTGCGTCGGCATCGCTGCCGGCCATCTGCAGCGCGGGGTTCAGCGCATGCAGGAAGTGGGCGGTCTGCGCCATTGCCAGCAAGGCCATGTTGTGGGCCGCCAGGTCGTTGTAGTGCCAATGCGCCTGGTGGGTGCGCACCGTGTCGGCAAATGCGCCGCCGCCGCACACCAGCACCACGCGGCCGCCACCGAGTTGCGTCAGCACGTCGAGCCACTGGGGCAGCAGCGGGTCGGCGTTCAGGCTGCCCCCGAGCTTGACGACCCAGGTCATGTTGTGTGCCCCTGGTCGAACAAGGTGGCCACCGCGACACTCGGCGCGCACACCTGAGCCCAGCCCACCGTGCCAGCGGGTGCTTCGGGAGCAATGTGGGCGACCTCGCTGCCGTAGCGCAGGCAGGGGCGGCCCAGCGCGGCCGCCAGCGACGGCACCAGAAAGTCACCACAACCGGCGCTGACAAGCGGCGCCGCCGCGGGCACCGCATGCGTTGCCATCACCCGATCGAGTTGCCCAGCCAACTCGACCACCTGCTCGGCGCGCCAGGCGTGTGCGAAGGCGAGCCAGTCGGCGTCGGTCCCGTCTTGCGCATCCAGCCCGATCATGCGGGCCAGGCGTTGCTGGGTGCGGGCAACGTCTTTGGCGGCGCCATCGGCGCTCGGGTGCAGGTCGTGCGCGGCGTTCAGCTCGCCGGTCAGGCGGTACACGTCGGCACTGGTGGCGAAGAACTCGTTCATCACGTTGTACACAGTGTCGCGCCAGCGCACGCGCCGCGCCACCCCGCACAAGGGGGTGCGCACCACGCCGTGGTAGACCAGTTCGCCGCTGGCCAGGCGCTGCGCGTCGCTGCGGCTGCTGCCGAGCACGCTGCCACCGCGGAAGGCGATGAAGTCGGTGGTGGTGCTGCCGATGTCGACCAGCACGCCATCGACCAGGCGCTGCGCTGCATGGCGCGCGGTGGCGAGCCAGTTGGCCGAGGCGATGTGTTCCCAGCTTTCGGCGGCGTCATGCACGCTGCACCAGCCGGCGTGGCCGGCAAAGTAGCGCGGCGGCGTGGCCAGGTGCTGCGCCAAGCGTTTGGAGATTCGTTCGGCAATGCGCTGCACGCCTTCGCGCCGGTTCGCAAAGCAGTCGGCCATCTCCCCGGTCATCGTGACGGCGTGGTGAGCCTGCGCGGCTTCGGGCCAGGCCGCCAGCACCTGATGGACCGCGCGGTCCAGGTATTCCAGGCCTTGCCACAATGGGCAGGCGTGCTGCGCCACGCCGAACACACTGCCGCGCTGCAAGAGGCAGGCCTTCAGGTGTGCGCCGCCCACGTCCCAACCGACGACCCACGGAGAACCGGCATCGCCGCCGGCGGTCACCGCAACACTACCGGAACCTCCCGAAACTTCCACCATGAACGTCATTCCCGTCATCGATCTGCTGCACGGCCAGGTGGTGCGTGCGCTGCGCGGCGACCGCCAGAGCTACCGGCCGATCGTTTCGCCACTGTGCGACAGCAGCGACCCGGTCGCTGTCGCGCGCATCCTGGGTCGGCACTGCGCCAGCACCCGACTGTACGTTGCGGATCTGGACGCTCTGCAGGGCGGGGTGTCGCAAATTGCGACGCTGCAAGCCTTGCTGGCCGCTGACCCGCGTCTCGAATTGTGGCTCGACGCCGGTTTTGCCGATGTCGGCGCGGCGGCCGCGGTGGTGTCGGCACTGGCGCCGCACTCCGGACGCGTGGTGCCGGTGTTCGGCAGCGAATCGCTGCGTTCGCGGCAGGCGCTGGCGGCGTGCTTCGGCGCTGCCAGCATGTCGAACGCGGTGCTGTCGCTCGACCGCCGCGACGGCCTCCGCCTCGACGCCGCCGGTTGCTGGGACGCACCGGAGCTGTGGCCGCCCCGGGTGATCGTGATGACGCTGGAGCGCGTCGGCGCCGATGCCGGGCCCGACCTGGACACCTTGGCCGAGGTGCGCAGTAAGGCGCCGCACACGACGCTGATCGGCGCCGGCGGTATTCGCCATCCGGCCGACCTGGTCGAGGCCGCCGCAGCCGGTGCCAGCGCCTGGTTGGTGGCGAGCGCGCTGCACGACCTGCGGCTGCCGCCGGTGCCAACTTCGGACACATGACGCTTCCCAAGTCCTCCTTGGCGGCGCCCGGCACGCGGCGCTCGCGGAGAAGCGCCAATACATTCACCTCAGAGCCGCTGAGGGCGCAGAGGGCCACAGAGGAAGCAGTTGAGCTCTGCGCACACTCGGCGTGCTCTGTGCCTCTGCGGTGAGGGAGTCCTCGATCGCTCGGGAAAGGGCCGCCGGGTCAAGCCCTCGCTTACCTGTACTCACTGCGCATCCCGGCCTTGGCCGACAATCCTTTGATGACCGCGCCCTGGACCTGCCCGTTCTGCCCGCTGCTGTGCGACCGCTTCACGGTGGTGGTGTCGCCCGGCGCGCCGCTAACCCTGGCGGGCGGCAACTGCCCACGCGCGCAAGCGGGGCTGGCACGTTTTACCGCGGTGCCGTCGGTCGCTCAGCCGATGATCAATGGCCGTGTCGCCGTGTTGGACGAGGCCATCAGCACCGCTGCGCAGCGCTTGTCCGCCAGCCGCCAGCCGCTGTTCGGCGGCCTGGGCACCGACGTGGCCGGCGCGCGCGCGCTGTATCGCCTGGCCTGCGAAACCGGCGCCATCGTCGATGCCGCGAACGGCCGCGCGCTGATGCACGGCCTGCGTTCGCTGCAAGACCGCGGCGCCTTCACCACCACCTTGGCCGAAGTGCAGGCGCGTGCCGATTTGATCGTCTGCCTGACGGGCTCGCCCACCGAGCGGCAGCCCGAGTTCTACCGGCGCTGCGGTATCGGCGCGGCGACCGACGGCGCTCCGACAGCACGCCACGTGGTCGTGCTCGGCAGCACGCCCGCGGATGCGCAGCGTGCCTTGCCGCAAGGCCTGTCCGGCGTCACCACCGAGGCGCTGGCGTGGCATGGCGACTTGTTCACCAGCGTCTCGGTGCTGGCCGCACTGGTGGCAGGCCGCACGGTGCGCGATGCGCCGCCAGCGCTGGCCGTGCTCGCGGCACGCTTGCTCGCGGCGCGTTATGCGGTGCTCGTGTGGGAAGCCGCGGCACTGCCGGCGCAGGGTGCGCTGGTGGTCGAGGCGATCAACGCGCTTGTCGGCACGCTCAACCGCAGCACCCGCGCCGCGTCGTTCCCGCTCGGCGGCGGCGATGGGGCCGCCACGGTCAACCAGGTGTTTGCGTGGCTCGGCGGCCTGCCGTTGCGTTCGCGGCTCGGGCCGGCCGGGCTCGAGCACGAACCGCATCGTTTCGATGCCGAGCGCCTGCTGGCCGATGGTGCAGTCGATGCGTTGTTGTGGGTCGCGAGCTTCGGCACCGAAGCGGCGGTACCGCAGGTGGCGCTGCCGCGCATCGTGCTCGGGCACCCGTCGGCAACGCAGACGATGGCCGATGCGAACACCGTGTTCATCCCCGTCTCGACCCCCGGCATCGGCTCGCCCGGCCACCTGTTCCGCACCGACGGCGTCGTGCTGATGCCGCTCAGCGCCGTGCAGCCCGACGGCCTGCCGACCGTGGCCGACGTGGTGGGGCGCCTGACATTGGCTGTGCAGTCGCTGCGTCAGCCGCGTCAGCAAAGGGCCGCAGCATGAGCACCATTCGCTTGCGTGGGGGCCGCGTCATCGACCCGACGAATGGCGTTGATTCCGAACTGCGTGACGTGTGCTTTCGTGACGGCCGCATCATCGAGTTGGCCGCTGGCGAGAAGATCGACGAAGACATCGACGCGAGCGGCTGCATCGTGATGGCCGGTGGCATCGACATGCACACGCACATCGGCGGCGGCAAGGTGAACCTGGCGCGCCTGCTGCTGCCCGAAGACCACCGCGCCGCCGGCAACCCGATCGCGCGGCCCGACAACGCTTTGGAGTTGGCGTCTTGCGGCACCTGCGCGCCGGGCACGCTGGCGATCGGTTATCGCTACGTCGAGATGGGTTACACCGCGGCCTTCGAGCCGGCCATGGTGCCGGCCAACGCGCGCCATGCGCACATGGAGATGGGCGACGTGCCCATCCTCGACCACGGTGCGTACGTGATGCTCGGCAACGACGAGCTGTTCTTGCAGATGCTTGCCGAGAAGCAGGACTTCCAGCGCATCCGCGACTACATGGGCTGGACCATTCACGCCAGCAAGGCGATGGGCGTAAAGGTCGTCAACCCGGGCGGCATCTCGGCCTTCAAGTTCAACCAGCGCAAGCTCGACGTGGATGAGAACCACGTTCACTGGCAGGTCACGCCGCGCCAGGTGGTGCACACGCTGGCGCGCGCGTTGCGCGAACTCGGTGTGCCGCACCCGCTGCACATCCACGGCAGCAACCTCGGCGTGGCCGGCAACATCCGATCGACACTCGACACGATCAACGCGCTCGACGGCTTGCCGGGCCACCTGACGCACATCCAGTTCCACGCCTACGGCACCGAGGGGCCGAAGAAGTTCTCGTCGGCCGCGCTGCAACTGGCCGAGGCGGTGAACGCGAACACCAACGTCAGCATCGACGTCGGCCAGATCATGTTCGGCCAGACCGTCACCGCGTCGGGCGACACGATGCGCCAGCACGCGAATGCCGACCTGGCCAACCCGCGCAAGTGGATCGGCGCCGACATCGAATGCGACGCCGGCTGCGGCGTGGTGCCGTTCCGCTACCGCGAGCAGAGCTTCGTCAACGCGCTGCAATGGGCGATCGGGCTCGAGATCTTTCTGCTCGTGAACGACCCGTGGAGAGTGGTGCTGACCACCGACCACCCGAACGGCGGCCCGTTCACCAGCTACCCGCATTTGATCCGGCTGCTGATGGACCGCTCGTTCCGCGAGGAGCAGCTGGCCAAGCTGCACCCGGACGTGGCGGCAAATGCGGCGCTGAAGTCGATCACGCGCGAGCTGTCGCTCTACGAGATCGCGATCATGACGCGCTCCGGGCCAGCGAAGCTGCTCGGGTTGAAGGACCGCGGCCACCTCGGCGTCGGTGCCGCGGCCGACATCGCCGTGTACCGCGAAGACGCCAACCGCGAGGTGATGTTCAGCAAGCCCGAGGTCGTGTTCAAGGACGGCACGCTGGTCTCCCGCGCCGGCCGCGTGACGGCGATCGTGACCGGCGGCACGCACTTCGTCGAGCCCGATTACGACCGCAGCATCGAGCTCCAGTTGCGCAAGCACATGAACACGCATGGCTCGGTGAACTTCGACCACATCGCGATCGGCCGCGACGAGTTGTGCAGTTGCTGCAATGGTGGGCGCTTGTTGCCGACGGCTTGCTTCGAGGGCGCATCGTGACGGCGCTCGTGCTCAACGGCGTGACCATCGACGACAGCTTCGCCGAAGCCTTCCCGATGAAGGCCACACGCATCGTCGTGACCGCGCACAACCTGACCTGGGCGCGCCATGCCGTGGTAGCCGCGACGGGTTTTGCCACCTCGGTGATCGCCTGCGGTTGCGAAGCCGGCATCGAGCGTGAACTGAGTCCCGATGAAACGCCCGACGGCCGGCCGGGCATCAGCTTCCTGCTGTTCGCGATGTCGGGCAAGGAGCTGGCCAAGCAGATCGAGCGCCGCGTCGGCCAATGTGTGCTGACCTGCCCGACCACCGCCGTGTTTGCAGGCATCGCGGAGGGAGAGGCTGTGGCCCTGGGCAAGAACCTGCGATTCTTCGGCGACGGCTGGCAGATCTCGAAAATGATCAACGGCGTGCGCTATTGGCGCATCCCGGTGATGGACGGCGAGTTCGTCGCACAAGAGACCACCGCGGTGACCAAGGGCGTGGGCGGCGGCAACCTGCTGATGCTGGCGACCGACGTCGACGCCGCGCTCGCCGCGGCCGAAGCGGCGGTCGCGGCGATGAAGAAGCTGCCCAATGTGATCATGCCGTTCCCCGGTGGCGTGGTGCGCTCGGGCTCGAAGGTCGGCAGCAAGTACCCGGCGCTCGGCGCATCGACCAACGATGCGTTCTGCCCCAGCTTGGTCGGCCTCGTCGCCAGGACCGAGCTCACGCCGCAGACACGTTGCGTGATGGAGATCGTGATCGACGGGCTGACCGAGGCGGATGTGGGCAAGGCCATGCGCGCCGGCATGGACGCCTGCGTGGCCATCGGTGCCGCGGGCGGCCTGCTTCGCATCTCGGCCGGCAATTACGGCGGCAAGCTCGGGCCGTTCCACTTTCATCTGCACAAGTTGATGCAGCAGGGGACGGCGACATGAGCACACGCCTGCGTTTGCGCGCCGCGCCTGCGCTGCGGGTGGACCTGCGCGGTGTCACGCCTGCGGCTTCGGCAGAGGCACCGGCCGCTCGGACCGAACGCTTGACGGTCACGCACGGCAACCAGACGCTGGCGCTGGCAGAACTGTTCGACATCACGCAAGGCGACGGGCCTGCCGATGAGCTCGTCTTCGAAGGCGATCTGTCGCGCTTCGATCGCATCGGCTGGCAGATGGCCGGCGGCACCATCGTCGTCGATGGCCCTGCCGGTGACTATGCCGGTGCCTGCATGACCGGCGGCGCGATCACCGTGCGCGGCCACGCCGGCGAGCTGGCCGCGTGCGAGATGGCCGGCGGCACCTTGATCATCGAAGGCAAGGTCGGCGACTTTGCCGCCAGCACCTTGCCCGGCAGCATGGACGGCATGCGCGGCGGCACCTTCATCGTCAGGGGCAACGCCGGTGAACGTTTCGCCGACCGCATGCGCCGCAGCAGCGCGCTGGTGTTCGGCAACGTGGGCGACTTCGCGGCGTCGCGCATGGTCGCCGGCACGGTGGCCATTGGTGGCACGATGGGAGCGCACGTCGGCTACGGCATGCGGCGCGGCAGCGTGGTGCTGGCTGGCGCGGCGCCAGAGATCGCAGCGACCTTCGTGCCCGCGCTCGTCGACGCCGCCGTGTTCTGGCAACTGCTGGCGCGCGACCTGGCGCGCCACGGCGGCCCGTTCGCCACCTTGCCGGCGCGGCGCATCACGCGCCACCTGGGCGACCTCGCTGCAGGCGGCAAGGGCGAGTTGATCCTGGTCGCCTGAACTTCTTTCTCGACTCTTTCTTCACTTCGTTGGAAAACATGCCATGAGCAGCAACTACCTCTTTCACGCCGGTGAAGCCACCGTGCTCGCACGCGACGGCCAGTTCACCGATGCGATGCCCGAGATCCTGATCGGCCTGACCTCCGGCCCGGTCGGCCAGGCCTTTGCGAACATGATGGCGCAGAGCAAGGGCCACACCGCGATGTTCGCGATCCGCGCCTGCAACCAGCTGGTGCGGCCGGCCACCATCGTCGTGCCCAAGGTCACGTTGAAAGACGGGGCCAACATCGACCTGTTCGGCGGCGTGGTGCAAAGCGCCACCGCCGATGCGGTGGTCGATTGCCTGATCGACGGCACGATCCCGAAAGCCATCGCCAACGAGCTGTGCATCATCAGCCTGGTGTGGATCGACCCGCGCTGCGCGAAAGACCCGAACCTCGACAAGAAGGACATGTACCGCACGAACTACGAGGCCACCAAGCTCGCCATCAAGCGCGCGCTGAACAACGAGCCGTCGGTGGACGAGCTGATCGCCAACCGTCACAAGATCAAGCACGACATGGACGACTGGAGCTGATCTCGAACGCTCTGGCGCGAACACCGGGTGAGCCCCGCGTGAACAGCAGCATCTACGCGCTGCTGGACGATCGCGGCGCCACGCCCGATCGGCCGACGAGCCGGCTCTACACCGGCTTTGTGCGCGAACACCGTTGCGTCGATCCTGCCAACCTCGACGCGGTGCTGCAAGCCACCCTTGCCGACCAGCGCGCTGGCCTGCACGCGGTGCTGCTGGCCGACTACGAATGGGGCGCCAAGCTGCTCGGCGCTGGCGACGAACGGCTCGCGGCGCGCCACGCTTCGTCGCTGCGCGTGCTGATGTTCTCGGCGCTGTCGCACCTGTCCGGCGACGCGGTCGGTGCCTGGCTGCAGCGCGCTGCCGAATCCCCCGGTGCAGCGGGTGTGATGAACCTCGAACCGAGTGTGGATCAGGCCTCGTTCACGCAAGCCATCGAGCAGATCCACGAAGCCATTCGTGCCGGTGAGACCTACCAGGTCAACTACACCTACCGCCTGAACGGTCAGGCCTACGGCACGCCGCTGGACCTGTACCGGCGCCTGCGTGCGCGCCAGCCG
Source organism: Methylibium sp. (assembly GCA_031382215.1). Lineage (GTDB taxonomy): Bacteria > Pseudomonadota > Gammaproteobacteria > Burkholderiales > Burkholderiaceae_C > LGRD01. The sequence goes on along the minus strand of JANMYQ010000025.1, from coordinate 21,460 downwards.
GTGGTCTATGGCGCGCTGATTGCGTTGCCTGCTTCAGCGCAAGGTGAGGCCGTGGACCACGTGCTGTCGTGCTCGCCCGAACTCTTCTTGCGCCACGACGCCGGCATGCTGACCGCGCGGCCGATGAAGGGCACCGCCACGCGCGTGGCCACGCCCGAAGGCGACAGCGAGACGGCGCGCCACCTGTCGATCGACACCAAAAATCGCGCCGAGAACCTGATGATCGTGGACCTGCTGCGAAACGACCTCGGTCGTGTTGCCGAGGTCGGTTCGGTCAAGGTGCCCGAGCTGTTCACGATCGAGCATTACCCGACGCTGTTCCAGATGACCTCGACGGTGCAGGCTCGCCTGAAGGCTGGCGTGGGCCTGGCCGAACTGCTGCGTGCGGTGTTCCCGTGCGGCTCGATCACCGGCGCGCCCAAGCACCACACGATGGAGTTGATCGCCGAACTGGAAACCACGCCGCGCGGGCTGTACTGTGGAGCGATCGGCTGGCTCGATGCGCCGCGTGAGGGCGCGCGCTGCGGCGACTTCTGCCTGTCGGTGGCGATCCGGACGATCACCCTGGGTCCCGAGCAGCGTGGTCTGCGCTCGGCACGGCTCGGCGTGGGTGCCGGCATCGTGCTCGACAGCCGGGCCGCCGACGAGTTCGACGAGTGCCGCTTGAAGGCGCGCTTCCTGACCAGCGTCGATCCCGGATTCGAGTTGTTCGAAACCATGCTCGCCCAGCCCGACGGCGTGGTGCACCACCTCGACCGCCACCTTGCGCGGCTGGCCCTCAGCGCGCAGGTGCTGGGTTTTGCTTTCGACGCCGCCGCAGCGCGGGACGTGATCGACGCCTGCCCGCTGTCACCCGATGGCCCCTCACGGCTGCGCCTGAGCCTGGCTCACGACGGCACGCTGCACGCCGTCGCCGCACCGCTCGCGACCCTGCCCGACGGCCCGGCGGGCCTGCTGATCGCCGAACATCGCCTGCCCGACACGAACCCGCTGGCGGCGCACAAGACCACGCTGCGCCGTCACTACGACGAGGGCGTGAGCGCGGCCGAGCGCGCGGGCGGGTTCGACAGCTTGTTCTTCAGCGCCGACGGCCGCCTGGCCGAGGGCGGCCGCAGTTCGGTGTTCGTTCGCCTGGACGGCCACTGGTTCACGCCGCCGCTGGCCGACGGCGCGCTGCCCGGCGTGATGCGCGGCGTGCTGCTGCAAGACCCGGCCTGGAGCGCAACCGAACGCAGCCTCACGCTCGATGATCTGCACCACGCCGACGCGTTGATGGTCTGCAACGCGCTGCGCGGCCCGCTGCCCGCGCGCCTGCTGTGAGCCTGCCATGAACCTGGCGCTGTTCGACCTGGACCACACGCTGATCCCGTTCGACAGTGGCATGGCCTGGACGCAGTTCCTGGTCGCCCAAGGCGCATTGCCGCCTGGGGCGCAAGCGCAGTACCTGGCCTATTGCCACCAGTACGTGGCCGGAAGCCTGGACATCCGCGCGATGCACCGTGCCAGCGTGACGCCGCTGCGGCAATTCACGCGCGCGCAGGTGGTCGCGTGGGCGCTCGGCTTCGAGGCGCAGATGGCCGGGCGCATTCCGGCCTCGATGCGCGCGCTCGTGGCGCGGCATCGGCGTGCCGGTGACTTGTGCGCCATCGTCACTGCGACGACGCGCTTCATCGCTGAACCGTTCGGCCGCTTGTTCGATATCGATGATGTGCTGGCCACCGAAGCGGCCACTGAAGCCCCCAACGAAGCGGCCCAGGAAGGCAGCGCCGCCGACGCCGCATTTACCGGCGAGATCGAAGGCGAACCGTGTTTTCGCGAATACAAGCTGACGCATGTGAACCGCTGGCTGGCGCGGCGTGGCGTGGCGCTGACCGATTTCGAAAGGAGCTGGTTCTACTCAGACTCGGCCAGCGACCTGCCGCTGCTCGACGCGGTGTCGCACCCGGTGGCCGTGAACCCGGACGAGCGGCTGCGTGCGCACGCGCAGGCCGCGGCCTGGCGCATTCTTCTGCGCGGCGATTGAGGCGGGTGCGGGGTTTCACTGCAGCCCCTCACCCCAACCCTCTCCCCAAAGGGGCGAGGGAGCATGCAACCTGTCAGACGACGACGCGGAACGAACTCATCGACTCGGTCAACCGACCCGACTGACCGCGAAGCGACTGCGCCGCCGCCGCCAGTTCTTCCACCAGCGCCGAGTTCTGCTGCGTCATCGTGTCGATCTGCGCGATCGCCTGGTGCACCTGCTGGATGTCGCCGCTTTGCGACTCACCCACCTGCGCAATGTCCACGATCAGGCGCGACACCTTGGTCACGCTGTCCAGAATGTCCTGCATCGTGCGGCCGGCGTCGTTGACGAGCTTGGAGCCGGCATCGACCTTCTCTGTCGAATCGCCGATCAGCGTCTTGATCTCGCGTGCGGCCACCGAACTGCGCTGCGCCAGGCTGCGCACTTCGGCCGCCACCACCGCAAAGCCGCGGCCGTGTTCGCCGGCACGCGCCGCTTCGACCGCGGCATTCAGCGCCAGGATGTTGGTCTGGAATGCAATGCCGTCGATCACGCCGATGATCTCGGAGATCTTCGACGAGCTGGCGTTGATCTCGCCCATGCGCGCGATCACGTCCCGCATCATCTTGGCGCCCAGCGCCGCCACGTCGCTCGATTGCGTGACCACGTTGCGCGCTTCGTGCGTGCTCTGCGCGTTGCTGCGCACGGTGTTGGCCAGTTGCTGCATCGAGTTGGTCGTTTCCTGGAGCGCGCTGGCCTGGCTTTCGGTGCGCGTCGACAGGTCGATATTGCCGGCGGCAATTTCGTCGGACGCGGTGTTCACGCTGTCCACCGTCTGGCGCACTTCGATCACCGTCTTGCGCAGCTTCTTCCGCATCGAATTCAGTTCGCTGCGCAGCCATGAGATCTCGTCCTTGCCGGGCGATTCGATTTTGGTTTCCAGGTCGCCGCCAGCGATGCGAATCACGCTCTGGATCGTCGATTCGACCGAGGCCTTGATGCTGCCCACCACCAGCCAGCCCGTTACCAGCGCGAGCACGCCCATCGCCACGGCCACACCGCCGATGGCCCAGCCCTCGACGATCAGCTTGCCCTTGAGGGCGGTCAGTGTTGCCACGTCGCTGCCTTTGGCGGCCGCGCCGATGATCTGTTCAAGCTCCTGCACGTGGCCGTGCGAAACCCACGCCGCAAATCCACCGACAACGCCCACGCCGAGGAGCATGCCGGCAAAGCCGATCATGACCCGTCGAACCAGGCTGATTCTGCGCACCCATTCCATGACAGTTTTCCCTTAGCTTTCAACCAAACCCGGACAGACAGTTCGCGCACTTCAAAGGTGCGTTCTGCACTATCGGCTGGCCAGGCGCTTTCCGAAGGGAAGAAATGTGTCGGAATTGCCGGCCAGTTCGGCCTCTGCACACGGGCAAGGGTGCCCGGAGCAGTGCGGCGGCGGTGCGGGCCGATCAGGCGTCGATCAACCCCCAGCGCAGCGCCACCAGGGTCAGCTCCGACTGGTTGCCGGCGCCGAGCTTTTGTTTTACGTGGTACAGGTGCGTGCCGACCGTGCTGGGCGAGAGCTTCAGGTTTTCGGCGATCTGCGCCACGCTCATGCCGCGCGCAAGTTGAATGAAGACCGAGAACTCGCGTTCGCTCAGCGCATCGGCCGGGCTGTCCTGGCCGTCAATCTGCGCCATCGCGAGTGCCTGTGCGGTTTGGGCGTCCACGTAACGTTCGCCGCGCGCCACCGCGGTGACGGCCGCGATCAGCGCCTCCGGCGCGCTGCGCTTGGCCAGGTAACCCAGCGCGCCGGCGCGCAGCACACGCCGGGGGTGGGCTGTGTCTTCATGCGCCGACAAGGCCAGCACACGCGCCTTCGGGTCTTGCGCGAGCAGGCGGCGCACCGCTTCGAGCCCGCCCATGCCGGGCATCGACAGGTCCATCACCACCACGTCGGGCTTCACGCGCGGGTAGTCCATGCAGGCTTGTTCGCCGCTGCCGCACTCGGCCACCACCTCGACCTTTGCGTCGCCGAGCAGCATGCGAAAACCCATGCGCACCAGCGCATGGTCGTCGACGAGCATCACGCGGATCATGGAGGTCATTGGTGCACCCTACGGCCTGCGGCCGGTCCCGCCAAGCGGGAATGGGCCCCTTCGGGCGGCCGGGCGGGGTTCACTGGAGTACCTTCGTGCTGCGCACTCCGGTATTCGTCTTTCGGGCGGCCGGGCAGGCTCATGCGGTGGGCTCCACGGCCAGGGGGATGCAAACGTCGAGCGCGACGCCGCGCGGTGCTGCGGCGGCCAGCTGAAAGCGGCCGCCCAGGCTCTCGACCCGCTCGGTCAGCCAACGCAGGCCGTAGTGGCCGGTGCGTTCGGCCCAGTCGGGCGCCAGGCCCTGGCCGTCGTCGGTCAGGCTCAGCTTCACCTCGGCGGGCTCGCCGTGTACGCGCAATTGAATCTGCCTGGCCTGGCCGTGGCGCAGCGCGTTGGTGATGCCTTCTTGCGCGGCGCGGTACAGCGCCAGCGCCACATCGGCCGGCAGCCTGGCATGCGCCAGATCGACGTGCACGCTGATGCCGACCTCGGCATGGCTGCGGCGGGTGCGCTCGGCCAGGTCGTTCAGCGCTTCGGCCAGGCCGAAGTTGTCGAGCACCAGCGGGGTCAGGCGCGGGATGATGCCGTGCATCGCGTCGTACAGGCGCGACGATTCGTCGGCGATCAGGCGCGCCGCGGTTTCTGCCTGCGGGTCGAGCGTGGCCACGCGCTGCGCGATCGACAGCGCCATGCTGCGCATCGCCGTGACCGACTGGCCCAGTTCGTCGTGCAACTCGCGCGCGATCATCAAGCGCTCCTGTTCGATGTGGTGGTCGATCCAGCGCGTCAGCTCGCGGCTGTCCGACAGTTCACGTTCGGCGCGGCCGGCGCGGCGCTCGTTCTCTATGTTCTGCTGCAGCACGCCGACCATGCGGTTGAAGGCCGCACCCATCGCCGCCGCTTCAGTGCCAGGCAGCGGCGGCAGGGCCACGTCGAAGCGCCCGCCCTGGAGCTGGTTGAGCGCCTGCACGATCTGCCCGAACGGCCGCACCGTGCGCCCGACCAGCCAGAACACCAGCGCGTTAACGGCCAACAAGATCGCGGCCGTGCCGCTGCCCAGTAGCACCGCGTGGTCCCAGGCGTCGAGCACGGCGCGCGAGGCGTTGGCGCGCACGTCGAGCTGCCCGCCGGGGAACTTGATGGAATTGACCGAAGGCGGAGGCGCCAGCAGCGAGTCGAACCAGGCCGGCGCCTCGCGGCCGGCCTTGTAGGGCGAGGGCGGCGAGCGGTACAACTCGGCCCCCGCGTCGTCGAGCAAGGTGATGTCGTTCGAGCGCACCCGGCCCATGCCCTCCAGGAACGACAGCATCGCTTGCGGCCCCTGCGCCGCGTAGCGCCACACGGTGCGGTTCAACATCTGGATGGCCACGCGGTTGGCGCTGGCCACTTCTTCGTTCACCGAATCGCGCACGCCGCGGATGTGCAGCACGGTCGCCACCGCGACGAAGAGCAGCGTGAGAACACCGACGATCAGGTTGATTTTGAGGCGCAGGCTCATGTCGACCCCTCGTCCGACGAGTACGCCGGACGATCCCCCGAGGGGATGCGGGCCGGCTCCGGAGCGGCCGAGCGCTCGGCCCGCTGAAAGGTTGACTGCTGGTGTCTCATGGGGCTCGATGGTATCGACCGATCAGAACTGCGTTTCATGAAAATCATGAGGCGCAACTCATGGCCAGGGGGCTGGGGCGCAGGCCTCATCGGAGAGAACATGCGTTGCGGGACAGAGCTTGTCCCCTCAGGTGCCAGCCGGCCCTGTGCATGTTCACTCTGTTCAACCCAAGGAGAACTCCAATGACCTGGCAAACCCCCACCGCCGTCGATTTCCGCTTCGGCTTCGAAATCACGATGTACGTCGCGGCGCGCTGAATTCAGCAGTCCGCGAACGGTCAACGCCCTGGGTGCTCCCCAGGGCGTTGGTCTTCAAGGGCGTTGAAACTCTAGGTATCAGGTCAGCGGCATGCGCATCACGGTTCTCGGCTCGGCGGCGGGCGGCGGCTTTCCGCAGTGGAACTGCAATTGCGCCAACTGCAGCGGCGTGCGCGCCGGTACGCTGAAGGCCAAGGCACGCACGCAGTCGTCGATCTTCGTGCGTCCCGATGAGGGTGTTGACGGCGTGCTGTTCAATGCCTCGCCCGACATCCTGGAGCAGATCCGCAGCAACCCGGTGTTGCAGCCGGCCCGCGCGGTGCGCGACTCGGCCATTGCCGGCGTGGTGCTGATGGACGGCCAGATCGACCACGCCACCGGCCTGTTCATGCTGCGCGAGCGCAGCAGCGCGCTGCCCTTGTGGTGCACCGACCCGGTGGAAGAAGACCTGACGCAAGGCAACCCGGTGCTGCGGGTGCTGGGCCACTACTGCGGCGTGCAGCGCCACCGCATCGCGCTGGACGGCACAGCGTTCGAGGTGCCCGGTGTAGCGACGCTGAGCTTTGCGCCGCTGCCGCTGTCGAGCAAAGCCGCACCGTACTCGCCGCACCGCGAGAACCCGGTGCCGGGCGACAACATCGGTATGACTGTGACCGACCAGCGCAGCGGCAAGCGCCTGTTCTACGCGCCGGGGCTGGGGGAGATCACGCCGCCGGTGTTTGAGGCCATGTGTGCCGCCGACGCGGTGATGGTGGACGGCACCTTCTGGACCAATGACGAGATGATCGGCATGGGCCTGAGCAAGAAGACCGCGCGCGACATCGGCCACCTGGCGCAGTCGGGCCCCGGCGGCATGATCGAGTGGCTGGGCCAGTTGCCGCGCAGCACGCGCCGGCTGCTGATTCACATCAACAACACCAACCCGATCCTCGACGAAGACTCTGCCGCGCGCGCCACCTTGACGCGTGCCGGCATCGAAGTCTGCGAAGACGGCATGAACATCTCCTTGTAGGTTCCACATGCGCGCCGACATGATTCAAGAAGCCCGCCACGCGGCTGCAGGCGGCACGGCGTGGACCCGCACCGAGTTCGAAGCGCAACTGCGCGAACGCGGCAAGGCCTATCACATCCACCACCCGTACAACGTGATGCTGAACACCGGCCGCGCCACGCCGGAGCAGATTCGCGGCTGGGTGGCGAACCGCTTCTACTACCAGATCGCAATTCCGATCAAGGATGCGGCGGTGCTTTCCAACTGCCCCGATGCGGTGGTGCGGCGCGGCTGGGTGCAGCGCATCCTCGATCACGACGGGTTCGAGATCGGGGGAGTGAAGGACGAGGGCGGCGTTGAAGCGTGGTTGCGACTTGCGCAGGCGGTGGGCCTCACGCGCGAAGAGACGCTCGACCTGCGCCACGTGGTGCCTGCAGTGCGTTTCGCCGTCGACGCCTACGTGAACTTCGCGCGCCGTGCGCCGTGGCAAGAGGCGGTGTGCTCGTCGCTGACCGAACTGTTCGCGCCCGAGATCCACAAGCAGCGCCTGGCCACGTGGCCCGAACATTACCCGTGGATCGCGCAGGACGGGCTGATGTACTTCCGCAACCGCATCAGCCAGGCGCGGCGCGACGTGGACCAGGGGCTGGCGATCACGCTGGACCACTTCACTACGCGGCCACTGCAGGAGCGGGCGCTGGAGATCCTGCAGTTCAAGCTCGACATCTTGTGGGCCTTGAGTGATGCGTTGATGGTCAGGTACGGTTCTTCCACGGCATGAGCGCGGCCACACCCACCACCATCCCGCGCATCGGCGCCGGCTTCCGCCTGCAATGGGAGCCGGTGCAGAACTGCCACGTGCTGCTCTACCCCGAGGGCATGGTCAAACTCAACGGCAGTGCCGGGCAAATCATGATGCGCTGTGACGGCCTGCGCAGCGTGGCCATCATCGCCGCCGAACTGGAGCAGGAGTTTTCCACCAGCAACCTGCAGCCCGACGTGATCGCTTTTGTCGATATGGCGGCGAAGCAGAACTGGTTGACGTGGGACTGATGCGATGACCTCGACCGTTCACCCGGGCACGCCTGCCGCGCCGCCCACACCGGCCACGCCCACCATCGGCCCGCCGCTGTGGCTGCTGGCCGAGCTGACCTACCGCTGCCCGCTGCACTGCGTGTTCTGCTACAACCCGGTCGACTTTGCGCGCCAGGAAGAAGAGCTGAGCACCGACGATTGGATCCGCGTGCTGCGCCAGGGCCGCGAGATGGGTGCGGTGCAACTCGGCCTGTCGGGCGGCGAACCGCTGGTGCGCGACGACCTGGAGGCGATCGTCACCGAGGCGCGCCAGCTCGGCTACTACACCAACCTGCTCACCTCGGGCGTGGGCCTCACCGCGCCGCGCGCCGCGGCGTTGAAGGCGGCCGGCCTCGAACACGTGCAGTTGTCGTTCCAGGACTCCACGCGCGAGATGAACGACTTCCTGTCGCACACCAAGACCTTCGAGCTGAAGAACCGGGTCGCCAAGATCATCAAGGACCAAGGCTGGCCGATGGTGATGAATGTGGTGATCCACCGCATGAACATCGACCACATCGACCGCATCATCGGCATGGCCGCCGAGCTCGGCGCCGAGTACCTGGAGATTGCCAACACGCAGTACTACTCGTGGGCCTACGTCAACCGCGCGCAGTTGTTGCCCACGCACGAGCAGTTGAAGCACGCCGAGAAGGTGACCGATGCCTGGCGCGAAAAGCTCGGCAACAAGATGCGCATCTTCTTCGTCGCCCCCGACTACCACGAAGGCAAGGCCAAGAAGTGCGTGAACGGCTGGGGCAACATGTTCCTCACCGTCGCCCCCGACGGCACCGCGCTGCCCTGCCACACCGCCAAGATGCTGCCGGGGCTGGCCTTCCCGAATGTAAAGCACATGAGCCTGCGCGACATCTGGTTCGAGTCCGAAGGCTTCAACCGCTACCGCGGCACCGGCTGGATGAAGGAGCCGTGTTCGAGTTGCGAGTTCAAGGAAGTGGACCTGGGTGGTTGCCGCTGCCAGGCGTACATGCTGGCGAACGACCCGGCGGTGGCGGACCCGGTGTGTGTGAAGAGCCCGCACCATGGGCTGGTGACGGAGGCGGTGGCGCAGGCGGCTGTTCGCACCGTTGTCACCGAGCATCCGCTGGTGTTTCGCGATCCGGTCAATTCGCGGCGCCTGAGCGATCCTGCGTTGCAGAAGACCTGATTCGAAATCGCCACGGTTTGCGCGGGCCAAGGCCATCGGGCGACCGGCTCCGTTCATGTCCCCCGGGCCGGAAAGAGACCCGGCCCTCCTCCTTTACTTCACTACGCCGGTCACCCGACGCCCTCGGCTGGCGACGTCGTGGACCTGCCCAATTCATTTGCCGCCTATTGGCCGGGGCAACGACTCGCATCCACCAAGAGGGATCTCGTGGAGAGTCAGCTCTTGGATTGCTCTCGACGAGCCGCAAGCTCTTGCTGAGTCCAAAGCTGCAGCATCCCGGCTTGGTCTGAGACAACGGTCGCTCCACTCGGTGTAAAGACGGTCGTAATTGTGTCTTCGATCAGCCTGGCGACCGTTCTTTCGGCGTTCATCCATCCGAGGACACGCTTCCGCGTTAACGATTCAAGAACAACGAGCGTGGTGGTGCCATGCTCGGACACAAACCGCTCGAATTCCGGGTCATCCTGCCGAAGGATTCCGTCCTTTGCCGCTCGCATCAAAGCGACCCACTCCACGACATCGGCGTCGTGCGGTTTCCACGTTGCAGATTCCGGCGCATCTCCCTCATCGGGAAGCTGCTCAACTGCATCCATCATGAATCCCGTTTTTCGCGTGCCGTCGATCTCCCCGTCGAAGTACTTCTGGCGAAGAAATGGGGCGAGCCGCTCCTGGTTCAAAGAATCATCCATGGGAAGCATGACCTCTAGCTCGGTACCAATCTTTGTCCAGAGCAACTCAAGAAGGAGACGCGTGGGATTCTCGGCGTTTGACGCCATGATGTTCCACCAACCCTCGTGGTCATGCAGTCGATCGCAGTAGGGCATACCGTTGAGCTTGAGAACGGAATTGCTTCGGCAGACCACGAGGGACGGTAGTGACATCAGCCCACGATTTGGGCCTGGACCTTGCTTTAGCAGGAGGTCACTGATCCCCTTTCGGAGCGCTGCTTCATCCACATAGCCTTCGTACCCGAGGACGACGCGAACAGGCGCGATGTGCTCCATCACGATCATGTAGTTGATGTGAGGAAGCGGCGCCGGTAGGGTGTCAATATCGGAGAGCTCCGGATAGAAACCAGTCGTCCTCGCAAAGTTCTTATGGGCGAATTCGACGTTCTTTTTGCCGTATCCACCTGACGCTTGATAGTCCTTGTGAAGCTGCGCGACTCTTGCCATCTTGGCGAACGCATCAGCAAGTGAATCACCATAGAGGGTCTTCTTCACTTCGAATACGGCCAGTACGTCCTGTATTGGCCAGACGACCTTGTCAGTGAACGGAATCTGGCGCCCGTGTCCCTTAACGATCAGCACATCGGCTTGATTGCTCTTGGATCCATCAAGCCCTTCGATGAAGCCTTCGACAACCTGGAGGCCAAGTGCGTCCGGAATTGCACGGCCCACGATGTGTCTAGTAAGTCCCTCGTACATATCTCCAATGGTCGGGCCGTGCTTGATGTCATGCCGCTTCAGCACCTCCGCTTCCTTGGTCCTAAGGGCTTCTAGTAGCTCAGATAACGAAGTAATCATGGGTCAGCGAGGTAGGTGTCCGGGAGCGGTGACTCGCCGAGGCTATTGCTCGAGTCGCAAAATCTCCAACTGCTCCGGCACCGTCTGAAACGTCCCGGTCCCCGCCGGCATCTGCATCAGCGGCTTCAGGTCGGTATCGAACAGCCACACGCTCGGGTAGACCAGCAGCCGCGCGCGCGCGTCGCCGATAGAGCGCTGGAAGTCGGCGTACGGAAGCGACGTGGCGCCGACGCGGATCAGCACCTTGTTGGCCTGCAATGAGAGCGAACTGCGAAGGTCCACGATGATGAAGTTGTGGCTGCGGAACAGCGGCACCAGTTCGGCGGCGTTCTGGGCGAGGAAGGCTTCGTATTTGCGGCAGTACGGGCAGTCGTTGGCGCCGAGGTAGACGTACAGGCGCTTGTTCTCTTTGCGGGCGCGGGCCTGCACGGCAGTGAGGTCGAACTCGGCGTGCGCGGGGGCGCCGGTGGGCTCGATGACCACCGGTGCATACGCGGCCGGAATGCCGGTCGCCGAGGCTGCCAGCGAGGCCGCTGCCAACAGCGCGGCCAGGCCCAGGCGCTTGACGAGTTGCACCATGCGGGGTGGAGCAGGCCGAGTCAGTCGTTCGCGCGCACGGGCAGGCGGCCGACGAACTGGCCTTCTTTCGAGTCTTCGACCTCGGCCTTCAACTCGCCTTCGGCCTGCGGCACGAAGTTGAAGCGGAAGCTCGGGTTCTCGCTGATCGAGAAGTCGAGCTCGGCATCGAACAGCTTGCGGCCTGCGTAGGTGACCTTGAGCGAGCGAATGAAGTGCGGCGGGATGAACATGACGGTGATGTTGTTCAGCTCAAAGCCGGTGTCGTTGGGGTGCACCACGGTCACGTCGGCGGGCGTGGGCTGGCCCGGCTTCACGCCTTCGGGCAGCTTGAACGCAGTCTTGCCCATGTTGGCCAGGTTCTCGCGGTTGGGCGGGGCCGAGCAGCCGCCCGAGACCTTGACGTAGCGCGAGTCCATGTGCAGTTCGCCGTTGGACCATTCGGTGATCACGCGCACGTGGCTGTATTCGTCCACGCGCAGGCGGGTCTCGAAGTCGGCCTGGCCGATCTCGGTGGTGAGGTCGAGCACGGCGGCGATCGGCGAGGGGTTCTTGTCGATCACCAGGTAGAGCTTCTTGACGTACATCTCAGGCCGCTGCGGCAGCTTGGAGACAACCTTTACAGGCACCGTCGCGCCATAGGCCGCTCGCAGCGGCACGATGATCTGCACGCGGCTCTGGCCGGCTTCGATTCGGCGGGACTGGAACAGCTTGGGTTTGAGCTTCTCCCATTCGGGCGACGAGTCGGTGTGACCGACGTTGCTCGGCAGGCCGCCGACGGCAGCATGCGCGGCGGTGGGTGCGGCGAGCATCAGCAGCGAAGCCACGGTGACGGACATCACCTGAAGTGCGAGGAACAATTTGCGCATCGGTTCTCTCCTGATACCGCCTACTTGAACATCTGATCACGCTCCATGCGCACGAACAGCACAGAGGCGTTGCGGCGGTGGATGATGTCGTACTGGTCCCAGTCCTTGAACTCGGGAAGGTCCGCCGCGTCGGGCACGTCGCTCAGGGCCGCACCAGAGCGAATCAACTCTAGCACGCGACCCTCCAAACGGGTGAGGTAACGCTGCACGGTTTGAATGCTGTCGACGCCCGTTGCGGGGCCATGGCCAGGCACGACCGCGCGCAGCGGCAAGGCGCGCAGTTGCTTCAATGCAGCGTGCCACGCGGGCAGTTCGCCGTCTTGCACATCGGGGATGCGCAAGTGGTCCACCAAGCCACCGGCAAACAGCACGCCGCTCGTGCGGTCGAACACGGCAATGTTGCCGGGGCCGCTGCTGAGGCCGAAGTACAGCACCTGCACCGGGCGGCCGATCAGCGTGAGCAGTGGCGGCTCGTCGAACACCTGGTCGGGCTTGAACATGGTGGTGCCGCGCATCTCGTCGTCGCCGAGCACGCGTTTGAGCGTCTTCAGGCAGTTGTCGCAACGCGCCGCCATCAGCTCGGCGGCCTTGCGCTGCATGTGGATCGGGATGCCGGCCTCGCGGTACGCCGCGGCGCCGAACAGGAACTCCTGGTGCGTCTGCGTGACCAGCGCCAGCCGCACCGGCAGCGCGGTGACGCGGCGGATGGCTTTCAGCAGCGCCACACCGTGCAGGTAGGACACACCCAGGTCGATCGCGATCACGCCCGACTCGCCGACGATGAAGCCGGCGTTGCCCACGCGCCCCAGCGTGTCGGCATCGGGCTCACCGGGCACGCCGCGCAGCAGGTACACGCCGTCGGCCACCTTCTGCGCGACCGGCTCGCGCGCCGTGCCGGCCGCCGTGGGCGCAGCACAGCCCACCACCAGCATCGCGAGCGCCACCGCAAGAGCTCCGACGAATCGCGCCATGAAGGGCCTACTTCGCCTCGACGATCTTCTTCAGGTTTTCGAGCCCGCCCTTGTAGACGCCGGTGATCGCCTTCACCGCGGCTTCGTCGTTCTGGTCCGGCGGCGGGTCGTTGTTAGGGTAGCCGCGGTAGAAGGCGCCGCGCCATTCGACGACCGAGCCCTTGCCTTCGGCCGTCACGCGGATCGTCGAGGTGTAGTTCGTCACCGGCAGCGCGCCGCCGTCTTTCGCGCGGTAGCTGTACTTCTTGCCGGCGTCGTCAAAGCTCTCCAGCGTTTCGGTCAGCGCGCCGCCGCCCTTGAGCTTGATCTGGCGCACCGAGCCTTCGGCATTGCCCTTGTCGGCCGGGCTTTCGGCCACGGCGGGGTGCCAGTCCTTCAGCGCGTCGAAGTTCTTGATCTTGGCCCACACCACGTCGGCGGGCGCGTTGATGGTGATCTTCTCGGCCGCCTTCTGGCGTGTTGGGCCGTGCGACTGGGCCGCGCCGACGAGGCCGGCGAGCAGCGAGAAGGCGAGCATCGGTTTCAGCAGGGAACGCAGCATGCGGGTGGTCTCCAGGGGTTGCGGGTGAAGTTGTTCAGGGCCCGATCGGCGCGCCGATGAAGGCGCCGAAGCCGCGGCTGTTCTGGCCGGTGGAAATGATCGAGACCGGGCCGCCGGTCTTGGCGTTGCGCACGCTCACGTTGTCGTCCATCCAGTTCACCACGTAGACGCGGTCGGCGTGCGCCGCAATGCCTTCCGGGTAGGCAAAGCCGGTGAGCGTGCGCACCACCTGCAGTGTTTCGGCGTCGATGACGCTGACGCTGTCGTCGTGCTGGTTGGTCACATAAAGCAGCGCGCCGCCGTCGGCCAGCGCCGCGCCATAAGGCGCCTTGCCGACCTTGATGGTCTTGATCACGGTGAGCGTGCCACTTCCAACGGCGTTGCGGGTGTCGCGCGCGTCGATCACCGACACGTCGTTGCTCTGCACGTTGAGCGCGTACAGGCGCTGGCGCGGCGAGTCGTACAGCAGCGCGAACGGGTGCGTGCCCACGCGCACGCGTGAACGCACGCGCTGCTGCGCCACGTCGAGCACGGCCACGCTGTCGTCGTCGCGCTCGGCAACAAAGACGGTGTTCGGATCGTCGTCCTTGGCAGCCACGCCAGCCGGTGCCTTGCCGACCGCAATGGCGGCGAGCTGGGCATTCGTCGCCGTATCGAACACCAGCAACCGGTCCTTGAACCAGTCGGCCGCGTACAGGCGCGTGCCATCGCGCGAGGCGTCGATGCCCACCGGCCCGTCACCCGCCGGCAGCGTGGCGATCACCTTCTGCGTGCGCATGTCGATCACCGAGATGCTTTTGCTGTCGGGGTTGGACACGAACACCTTGCCCGCCCGGCTGGAGGCCACCACGCCGGCCGGCGAGCGGCCCACGGGCACGGTGGCGATCACCTGCTGCGTGGCCAGGTCGATCACCGACACGTCGTGGCTGCCCTGGTTGGTGATGTAGGCAAACGGCGCGGCGTGGGCCGAACCCGCCCACAGCACCAGCGCGGCGGCGCAGCAGCGAAGCCCTGGGCCAACCGAAGATCGACGGCCCGCCTGCATCAATCCGCCGGCCGGACCTTGAGCGCGCTCTGGAAGCGCTGCTGGTTCGAATCGACCACCTCGGCCATCAGTTCGCCTTCGCCGTTCGGCACGAACCAGAAGCGGAAGCTCGGGTTCTCGCTGATCGAGATGTCGACGTCGGCCGACATCACCGGCTGGCCCGCATAACTGACGTTGACGGTGCGAACGTAATGCGCCGGCGTGAACTGGCGTGTCAGCTGGTCCATCGCCAGGCCGGAGTTGTTCGGGTGGCTGATCATCAGCTGCGCCAGCACCGGCTTGCGCGCGGACACGTCGCCTTCGACGCGGAACTTCATCTTGCCCAGGGTGGCCAGCGCGGCGGCCTGGTCTTTGCCAGGGGGCGCCGAGCAGCCGCCCGAGGCCTTGACGAATTTGGTGCTCATGAGGAGCTTGCCGTCGTTCATTTCGGCAATGGCCCGCACGTGGGTGTACTCGTCCACGCGCACGCGCGTCTCGACTTCGGCGCGGCCGCTGTTCGGCGTGAAGTTGAAGATCGCGGCGATCGGTGACGGGTTGTTGTCGATCAGCAAGTACAGCTTGCGGACGTGCTGGCCGGCGGTCTGCGGCGCACGCACCTTGATGGCGATCGGCACGATCGCGGCGTCTTCGGCGCGGTTCGGCGTTTCGAGCAGCATCACGTCGTCACCGACGTTGGCAATCGGCCGCGCCGCGAACAGGCTGGTGCGGACCTTCTGCCAGATCTCGTTGGCCTCCGGGTTGTCGCCCGACTTGAGCTGGGCCTGGGCCATCGGGGTGAATGCAGGGCTGAAGGCCCACAGCAGCAGGCCACCGATCGTGGTCAATCGACGGATCTTGTTCATGACGTTTCCTCCAGGGGGGATCGGGGCGGCATCAGTCTTCCCATTCCAGCTCGGCGTAGGCGGCGGTGACGTTGCGACGGTGAAAGGCGTCGGTCAGTAACCAGCCGGTCGGCGCGGCAATCGAGTCGACGGCCTGCTGAATGGTCATTTTCGCGCGCAAGGCGGCTCTTGTGTCGGTCAAAAGGCGGTTCAAGTACATCGATTGCGGCAGCAGGGCGGCCGGCCAGTCGGTGCCGACCGCGCCGTGGCCCGGCACGGCCCGCGCCACGTCGAAGGATTTGAGCGACTCCATCACGCGCAACCAGCCGCGCAGGTTGCCGTCGAGCACCGGCAGGTGGCCGTCGAACAGCAGGTCGGCCAGGAACAGCGTGCGGGTCCGGCGGTCGTACACCGTGAGGTCGTGGTCGGTGTGCGCGGTGGGCCAGGCGTCGAGCTGCAGCTGGCGATCGCCGATGTCGATGTCGAGCTGGCGCGGCACCACCAGGGTGGGGTACACGATGGCCTCGCGCGGCAGGCTCAGGCCGAAGTCGCGCTGCAGGGCGTTCAAGGTGTGGCGCTCGCGCGCGGCCAGCGACGCGCCGAGCCGTGCGCTGCCGACAAAACTGACGGGCTCGCCGGGCAGGGCTGCGAACGCGACGTTGCCGAGCACGTGGTCGGGGTGGGCGTGGGTGTTGATGACGTAACAGACCGGCAGTGGCGTGGCGCGCCGCACCGCAGCGAGCAGCCGGTGCCCGAGTTGCGGCGTGCCGCCGGTGTCGATGACGGCCACGCAGCGGGTGCCGACCACGAAGCCGAGGTTGGCCACGTCGCCTGCATTGCGTGCTTGCCATTCCTCAAGCACGCCGCGGTGCACGAACACGCCGGCTGCGATCTGCGAGACGGCCAGCGGTTCGATGGCTTGGGGGGCAGGGCTGGTCGCGGAAGCGGGGGTCGGGTCGCGTGTCGTGTCAGGCGTTGCCGCGCCGGCAATACCGGCGCCACCGAGCACAAACGTGATCAGAGAGGCGATCAGCGACGCGATCAGAGTCCGATGCACGCCGTGCAGCCAGCCCTCCAACCCATTGCGTGCCGTCGCCATGAAGGTAGGCGCCTACTTGGCGTCCAGGTTGATGAAGCAGCCCTTCTTCGCGCGCGCCTGTACTTCGCGGTAGCGCTTGATCTTGCCCTGCAGCATCTCGGTGTCGCGGATGGTGTTGCCGCGCTCGCCGCCGATGGAGTTGGCGTTGAAGGCGGTGTTCATTTCGATGTAGTCGGCGTACTTCACATCCTTGGCCAGCGCATCGAGTGCGCAGGAGCACTTGCTGACCATCTCGAAGTGCGCTCCGGGGTGGGTGCGCATGCACTCCTGCACGTAGTTCACGCGTTCGACGGTCGGGAAGTCGTTGGCCGATGCGGCGCCGCCGAACAGCACCAGGGTTGCACACAGCAAAGGGCGAAGCAGGATGTTCATGGGTGTGGGGGCGACGGATGTCAGGGGTTGGTCTTGCGCGGCGCGGGTTCTGCGCCTTCGGCATAAAGCTCTTCGACGATCAGCGGGGCCGGCGCTGCGGCCGACTTGTCGGCGATCTCGCTGCGAATGCCGTAAACACCACCGGGTACCGCGTCGGACAGCGTGAACAGGTACTGTTTGACGGCCAGCCTTTCGTAGCGCGAGCGATTCGGGTCTTCGAGGTACGGTGAAATCTCCACCTCAGTGCCCTTGACGGCCTTGCCGCGGTACTGCAGCGACACTTCCCGCACCTTGGCTGCCTCGTACACCGCCATGCGGATGCGCTTGCGGAAATGGAACTGCGAGCCCTTGGTCAGGCGCTGCATTTCGCGCACGTCGCGTTCCAGAAAGTACAGGATCACCGGGTTGCCTTCGGCGGCCGGCACTTCAGGCAGGTTAAGTTTGCGCGCGCCGGTGAGGAACTCACCCACGCCTGCGCAGCAACTGCCGTCGGCCTGCTTGCTCAGCGCGATGCTGACCTTGTCGTCGAAGCCTTCTTCCAGACTACCGCTCTTGCGGAACGAATAACGCAGCACCAGCGGCGGTTTCAGCGTGGTGAGCTGGTTGGTCATGAACAGCAGGCGCTCGGCCTGCGAGAAGTCTTTTTTGTCCTGCGCGTGCGCAGGGCTGGCGAGCCATGCCAGCAGGGTGGCTGCCAACGCTGCGAACAGGTGTCTTGTGGCGGAGTGGGTCATGCGAGGTGTCGGAAAGGATGTCGAAGATATGTCTGAGAGGGATGGCAGAGAGGTGGCGGTGGCAGGCGGCGCGCGGCTCGGCGTCAGAGTTTGTCGATCGCCTGACCCAGCTTGACCGCGAGGTCGGGCTTGAGCGCTTCGAGCCTGGCACGGGCAAAGTCGGCCAACTCGCGCCGGCCCTGTCGAAGGTAGACCAGGCCGAGGCGGAACCAGGCTTCGCTGAACGCCTTCTCGATGCCCACCGATCGTTCGAGCGCTTGCTGCGCATCGGGCAAGCGGTTCAGTTGGGCCAGCGCCACGCCGCGCAGGTACCAGGGTTCGGCGTTGTCGGCGTCGGACACTGTCCAGCGCGACGCCAGCGACTCCAGCTCGTCCCAGTTGTTGTCGCGCTCGAGCAGCGCGGCGCGCAGAAAGTTGGGCTGCAATGCGACGGGCCGTTGCCAATACGGCAGCAGGTTCGCCGCGATCGGCGCCACCGGTTCGTAGCGCGCACTGTCGTCGAGCAGGGGCTCCAGCCAGTCCACCGGGGCGGCGAAGTAATGGGCCGCGCCGCCGCGCAGGCGATAGGTCAGCACGCCGACGAGCCGCAGATCGCCGTCGAACAATCCGCCGCCGCTGGCGCCGGAGCTGAACCAGTTGCTGCTCTGGATCACATTGCCGGCATCGTGCCGGTGCAGGGCCACCACATCGCCCGGGCTGTTCTGAATTCCCAGCCCGCCGGTGAAGCCCAGCGCCGTGACCGGTTGGCCGACCTTCAGCTCGGCACTGCGGCCCAGCGTCACGACGCCGGCCTGGATGCCCGGAGCGTGCAACACGCAAAGGTCATGCTCGATGTCGACCGCTTGCGACTCGACAAGCCAGCGCGACCCGCCCCGCAGCACATGGATCTGGCGCCCGTCGCGCGTGACGTGGCAGTTGGTCACCACCTTGCCGGGACGCACCACCACGCCCGAACCGAGCGAATAGCCGCCCTGAGCCCGCAGCACTTCGATCTTCAGCACACTGGCGCCCAGGCCGATGACGCTGGCCCGGTCGATCTCGGCGTGGCCTTGCGAGGCCAGACCGGCCAAGACACACAGCGCCAGCAGATGTTTCATCGAGACGCCGTGCCGGGGCCGCACTGAAGCGAACCGGTCAGTTCTTTCGCGCTTCGAACGAAGCGTCGACCACAGGCACGCCGAACTCCTTCAGGATGTCCTGGATTTCGGCCTGGCGCGATTCGAGCAGGCCTTCGATCTGCTGCTTCCACTCGCGTTCGCCGTAGCGCACGCCCATGGCCATCTGGAAGTCGAACTTGATGCCGGGCTCGGACTTCAGCGGAACGACCTGCAAGGCCGGCGACTTGATCCGCTTCGCGAAGTAGCCGGCGATCGGGCCCCACACGATGGCCGCGTCGATCTTGCCCGCGGCCAGGTCTTTTTCGATGATCTCGCCGGGGTACTGCTGCGGGTCGGCGTTCATGATCTGGTAGGGCACGCCGCTGTCGGTCAGCTGGTGCCGGCTGAGCCAGTCGGATGCCGGTGAGCGGTCGTAGATGCCGATGCGCAGCTTGGCCAACTGGGCTCGATCGAGCTTCAGGAAGTCTTCCGACGACTTCACCAGATCGAGCCCCTTGCCCTGGGCGAACACCAGCGCATAGGTCGAGCGGTAGTAGGGCTTGGTCACCGACACCTGGTCGTAGCCCACCGGCACGCCCATCACGATGTCGCAGCGGAAGTCTTCGCCAGGCAACTTGTAGCGCAAGGTGTTGCGGATGAAGGCCAGCCGCTGCGGAAACGAGTAGTAGGTGACCGGCAGGCCGAGCGCCTTGCCGAACAACTCGGCCAGCTTGTTCTCGATGCCCTCGCTGGCGAGGTTCGAGAACGGCATGTTGTTGGGGTCCTGGCAGACGCGGATGGCCTTGCGCGCCGACGCCGCTTCAAGAGCCGATGCGGGCGCCGATGCGGGTGCCGATGCTCCCTGTGCCGCCGCTCCCCATGACGCCGCGCAAAGCACCGCGCCAGCGACGGCCCGGGCTGCCACGAGGCAGGCTACAGGGGCGGCGGCGGCCCGCGCGCGAAGCCTCATTTGTTTTCTTCCACCTTGGCGCGGGTGATGGCGCCATCGGAGCGGCCCTTCAGGTAGGCGTAGAGCTGGTTCATGTTCTCCATCACCTGCGGGCTGTTGCCGAAGCTTTGCATGCCTTTTTCGAGCCGGCCGTTGGTCACGGTCTTGACGAAATCTTCCTTGCTCAGCGTCTTCAGGCTGGTCACCAGCGACGGGCCGACCAGCCCTTCCTGGTTGGCGCCGTGGCAACGGTCGCACGCGGCGGCACGCCAGGCGCGAAATCCCTTCATGGTTTCGGCATCGACCTTGTAGCCGTCGACCACGGTATACAGCTTGGGCTGGGCCTGGGACGCACCTGCAATGCACAACAGCAGGGGCAACATCAGAGTCTTGAACTTCATGAAAACTCACTTGATGAGAAAGAGGTGGGTCACTAACGACCCGTTCAACGTCGAAGTTGACATCGGCAACCTGGCCTTACGCCGGCGAATGAATTCAGACACGGCACACGCACAAAGGTTGCGTCCGTCAGCAAGAAAAAGGGATGGCATCCTTGCGGAAGCCATCCCCTGGGTCAGGCCCAGGCCGCCAACCCGCACGGCCCGGACGTCTTCAGTTGGGCAACGCGAAGATCGTCAGCGAGCCACCGAGTTCGGTGTACTGATTCAACTCCTTGTAGCCGCCCACGGCGCCGAGGCCGTCGGTGTCTTTCTCCAGGCCTGCAGCCATGCCGATGCCGGCCCAGCCGCCAATGCCAGAGAACGTGCCCAGGTACTGCTTGCCCTTGTGCTCATAGGTGAACACGTTGCCGATGATGCCGGACGGAGTCTTGAACTTGAACAGTTCCTTGCCCTTGATGTCCTTAGCATCGACGCACTTCAGGTAGCCTTCAAGCGTGCCGTAGCAGGAGATGCCGCCAGCGGTGTTGAGCACGCCGCTCCAGACCGAGAACTTCTCGGCCTTGCTCTGCACGATCTTGCCGGTGCCGGCGTCCCAGGTGATGAAGTTGCCCATGCCGCCGTGGCTGCCCGGAGCCGGGAACATCGACAGCGTGGCGCCCACGTACGGCTGGCCTGCGGTGTACTCGACCTTGAACGGCTCGTAGTCCATGCAGACGTGGTTCGTCGGCACGTAGAAGAGCTTGGTGTTCGGGTCGAAGGAGGCCGGCTGCTGGTCCTTGCTGCCCAACGCCGCCGGGCAGATGCCCTTGGTGTTGACGTCAGGGCCGGCTTGCGCGGTGGAGTACTGCTTCAGCACTTGCGGGCGGCCCGTCTTCATGTCGACGTGCGAGGCCCAGTTCACCTTCGGGTCGTACTTCTCGGCCACCAGCAGCGCGCCGGTCACACGGTCCAGCGTGTAGCCGAAGCCGTTGCGGTCGAAGTGCACGAGCGCCTTGGTGGGCTTGCCCTTGACGTTGATGTCGGCCAGGATCATCTCGTTGATGCCGTCGAAGTCCCACTCGTCGTACGGGGTCATCTGGTAGACCCACTTGGCCATGCCGGTGTCCACGTCACGGGCGAAGATGGTCATGGACCACTTGTTGTCGCCAGGGCGTTGGGCCGGGTTCCACGTCGACGGGTTGCCCGTGCCGTAGTACATGGTGTTCAGCGCCTTGTCGTAGCTGTACCAGCCCCAGGTCGTGCCGCCACCGATCTTCCACTGGTCG
>JANMYQ010000377.1:0-2898 GCA_031382215.1 Methylibium sp. | reverse complement strand
GGCGGTTTTGCCTTGAACTTGCAGCGCGGCGTTGATGCCGGCGAACAAACCCTGGGCGCCCGCCTCTTCGTAGCCGGTCGTGCCGTTGATCTGGCCGGCGAAGAACAGGCCGGCGATCGATCTTGTCTCGAAACTGGCCCTCAACTCGCGCGGGTCGAAGTAGTCGTACTCGATCGCGTAGCCGGGCCGCAGGATGTGCGCTTCTTCGAGCCCGAGCATGCTGCGCACGGCGGCGAGCTGGATGTCGAAAGGCAGTGAGGTGGAAATGCCGTTCGGGTAGAACTCGTGCGTCGTCAGGCCTTCGGGCTCCAGAAAGATCTGGTGCGAATCCTTGTCGGCAAAGCGGTTCACCTTGTCTTCGATGCTCGGGCAATAACGCGGCCCCACGCCGTCGATCAGCCCCGTGAACATCGGGCTGCGGTCGAAGCCCGAGCGGATGATCGCGTGCGTGCGCTCGTTGGTGTGTGTGATCCAGCAGGGCACTTGCCGCGGGTGCTGGTCGGCGCTGCCCATGAAGCTGAACACCGGCATCGGCACGGCAGCAGGTGAGCCGACAGCGCCCGGAACGCCATCGCCCGGTTGCGCCGTCAACACCGCGAAGTTGATGGACCGGCCATCGAGCCGCGGCGGCGTGCCAGTTTTCAGCCGGCCTTGTGGCAGCTTCAGCTCCTTCAGGCGCGCCGACAAGGCGATGGCGGGCGGGTCGCCCGCCCGGCCAGCACTGTGGCTTTCCAGGCCGACGTGGATCTTGCCGTCGAGAAAAGTGCCCGCGGTCAAGACCACGGCACGCGCAGAGAAGCGTATGCCCACTTGCGTGATAGCCCCTGCAATGCGGCCACCTTGCAAAATAAGATCATCGCAGGCGCCTTGAAAAAGCCACAGGTTCGGCTGGTTTTCCAGGCGCTTTCGGATCGCCGCCTTGTACAGCACCCGGTCGGCCTGGGCACGCGTGGCGCGCACGGCCGGGCCTTTCGAGCTGTTCAGGATGCGGAACTGGATGCCAGCTTCGTCGGTCGCCGCCGCCATTGCGCCACCGAGCGCGTCGACTTCCTTGACCAGATGCCCCTTGCCGATGCCGCCGATCGACGGGTTGCAGCTCATCTGCCCGAGCGTCTCGATGTTGTGTGTGAGCAGCAGCGTGGCCGCGCCCATGCGTGCCGCGGCGAGCGCGGCTTCGGTGCCGGCATGGCCGCCGCCGACCACGATCACGTCGAAAAACTTCGGGAACAACATCGGATTGCCTGATTTTTGAGCAGAGGCGAATTGTAGGCAGCGGGCCGGGGGAAGTCACCCGAAGGGTTCGGGCGCCGCGTGCGCACCCGGTTTGATACGCTCGGGCGATGCAATGCCGAACCCACTGCGGCGCCTGCTGCACCGCGCCTTCGATCTCGAGCCCGATCCCCGGCATGCCGCGCGGCAAGCCGGCGGGTCAACGCTGCGTGCAGCTCGACGCGGCGAACCGCTGTTCGTTCTTCGGGCGGCCCGAGCGGCCGGCATGCTGTTCGGGGCTGCAGCCGTCGATGGAAATGTGCGGCATGGGCCGCGAGCAGGCCGTGCGCTGGATCTCGGCGCTCGAAGCAGCCACTTCGCCCGTCTTCGCCCACAAGCTCCACAGCCTCGCGCTATCTTGCGTCTGAAGAAGTACCAAAGTCAAGATACAAGAGGCTGAGAGTCTTTCAATCATGCCCGCTCATCACGGCAAAAGCCGCTCGCTCGTCGTTGCAAAAGCGCGCCATAGCCCGAGCTATGGCTGTGCTTTGCGCCTAGATCGAGCGCCTTTTGACGCGCTGCTCGGTCACGCTCGAAAAACTCTCAGCCTCTGACTCAAGCGGTCAGCAGCATCTCGGTGTGGGGAATGCCGTCTTCCATGTACGGCTCGCCGACGGGCTGAAACCCGAAGCTGGCGTAGAAAGCTTCGAGCCGCGTCTGCGCCGAGATGCGAATGCCCTGGCCTGTAAACGCTGCTTGGCAATGCGCCACGGCGCGGCGCACGAGTTCGCGGCCCAGCCCGGTGCCGCGCGCTGCGGCGATCGTGATCACGCGGCCGATCGAAGGCTCGGTGTATTTCTGACCGGGGAACACGACGCGCGCATAGGCCAGCGGCATCGAGCGGTCCGCCGACCACGCGGCCAGATGGAACGACGCGTCATCGAAGCCGTCGGCGTCGAGATAGGCGCAGGCCTGCTCGATCGAAAACACCGTCTGGCGCGCTCGGTAGATCGCCTGCAGATCGAACACGCTCAGCGCGTCGAACGAGCACCAGTGCCAGTGGGGAAGAGGTGTGTCGATCACGGATGAGAATCGTCGTTCGCAAGAGCGCAGATTGTGCCGGCTCAGCGCACCGCTGCGCTGCGCAGCGTGCGCGCCACGAACCACACACACGCGGCAGTCAACACAACGCACACCCCGAGCGGCACCAGCACCTGCGCCGTGTCGAACGATTCGCCCTTCAGCACGCGGGTCATCAACACGTTTTGTGCGAGCGCCGGCACCCACAGGTGCCAGGCCGAATCGCCGCCCAGGCTGAACACGTTGACCAGTGGCAGCAGCGAAGCCGCCAGCAGCACCACCGTCGAGCTCGCCTGCGCTTCCTTGAAACTCTTGCAGCGGATCGCCACCGCCATCAGCAAGGCCGACACCGCCGCTGCGAACGGCAGCAGCACCACGAGGAACAGCGCCGCCTCGCGCGGCCCGTACTGGAACATTGCCGCCAGCGTGTCGCTGCGCAAGACCCACTGGCCGGGCAGGAAGCTCAGACAACTCAGCACCGCGATCAGCATGCCCACGCTGGCGACAGCGCCCCATTTGCCCACCACCAGCACCCAGCGTTCGCTCGGGTTCATCAAGAGCGGTTCGAGCGAGCCGCGCTCGCGTTCGCCGGCGGTTGTGTCTAGCGCG
>JANMYQ010000231.1:0-33584 GCA_031382215.1 Methylibium sp. | reverse complement strand
GGGCAGTCGATGCGCTTCGTCGGCCAGCAGTGCATCCAGTTGCACGGCGGCATCGGCGTGACCGACGAGTACATCGCGAGCCACTACTTCAAGCGCCTGACGGTGATGGAGATGAGCTGGGGCGACAGCCTGCACCACCTGGGCGAGGTCAGCGCGCGCATGCAGGCCACGGCCGGAGTGTTCGCTTGACTCCCTCTCCCGCGGGGAGAGGGTTGGGGGCGAGATGGGGCTTTCGAGCCGCATGCGGCGAGCCCATCGAGCGGTTCGGGCTTGCAAGCCCGAACGCGCGCTGCAAGTGAGGGTGCACGCGCACGGCGCGATCACCGACGTCGCCGGCCTGCAGGTCGGCCACTTCACCGAGACGCGCCGGCCGACCGGCTGCACGGTGATCCTCGCGCGCGAGGGCGCGGTCGGCGGCGTCGATGTGCGCGGCGCTGCGCCGGGCACGCGTGAGACCGAACTGCTGTCGCCGCTGAACGCGGTCGAGAAGGTCCACGCGGTGATGCTGGCCGGCGGCAGCGCGTTCGGGCTCGACGCGGCCGGTGGCGTGATGCGCTGGCTCGACGAACGCGGCATCGGCGTGCAGGTCGGCCCTGCGCGCGTGCCGATCGTGCCGGCCGCGATCCTGTTCGACCTGTGGGTCGGCGATCCAACGATCCGCCCCGACGCTGCGTCGGGCTACGCCGCCTGCCAGGCCGCGAGCACCGAGGCACCGGCCGAAGGCAACGTGGGCGCAGGCACGGGCGCCTCGGTCGGCAAGCTGTTCGGCATCCATCGCGCGATGCGCGGCGGCATCGGCACGGCATCCATCAAGGTCGGCGCGATCACGGTCGGCGCGCTGGTGGCCGTCAACGCCATCGGCGACGTGATCGACCCCGCCACCGGCCGCGTGGTGGCCGGCGCGCGCACCGCCGACGGCAGCGCGTTGCTCGGCAGCATGCAGGCGCTGATGCGCGGCGAGTTGCCGGCGCACATGCAGGCCGGCATGGCCACCACGATCGGCGTGGTCGCCACCGACGCCGTGCTGAACAAGGCGCAGGCCAACAAGGTCGCGCAGATGGCGCACGACGGCCTGGCGCGCACGATCAACCCGGTGCACACGATGACCGACGGCGACACCCTGTTCGCCTTGGCCACCGGCGCCAGCGGCGTGCCGGGCAATGTGACCCTGATCGGCGCCCTCGCCGCCGAAGTGATGGCCGCCGCCGTGCTGCGCGCCGTGCGCGCCGCCACGCGCCTGAGTGGGGCGGGGCTGCCCGACCTGCCGAGCGCTGACGGCCTGTGATCCTCCGATATTGAACATCGACCGAGACAAACCCCGATGAAGCCCTTCGTCATGTCGATTCCTCGCCGCAGGCTCTTCGCCGCTGCCGGAGCCCTGCTGCTCAGCGCCTGCGCCGGCAACCCTTCCATCAGCAGCACCGCCAGCGCCGCCCAGCCACCGATCGTCTTCGTGCACGGCAATGGCGACACCGCTGCGCTGTGGCTCACGACCGTCTGGCGCTTCGAGTCCAACGGCTGGCCGCGCGAGCGCCTGCACGCCATCGACATGCCCTACCCGCTTGCGCGCGACGACGACACCAAGCCGCAGGACGGCCGCACCTCCACCACCGAGGCGATGCAGTTCCTGTCGGCGCAGGTCGACCAGGTGCTCAAGGCCACCGGCGCCGCCAAGGTGGTGCTGTATGGCAACTCGCGCGGCGGTAACGCCATTCGCAACTACGTTGCCAACGGCGGTGGCGCGGCCAAGGTGTCGCACGCCATCCTCGGCGGCACGCCCAACCACGGCGTGTGGGCCGACCCGGCCCGCCTGCCCAACAGCGAATTCAACGGCACCGGTCCGTTCCTGACCGCACTGAACAACGCACCCGCGATGGGCGGCAACGAGGTGACGCCGGGCGTGAAGTGGATGACCCTCCGCTCCGACAACAACGACAAGTTCGCGCAGCCCGACGGGGTGTGGATCGGCGCCAAGGGCACGGCCACCAACGTCACATTCGCCGGGCCCGAACTGAAAGGCGCGCAGAACGTGGTGATCGCAGGCATCGACCACCGCGAAACCTCGTTCAGCCCCCAGGCCTTCGAGCAGGCACACCGCTTCATCACCGGCAAGGCGCCGGCCACCCTGGCGGCCACACCCGAAGCCCGGCCGGTGCTGAGTGGCAAGGTCAGCGGGCTGGGCCTGAACAACAGCGGCCCGGGCAACTTCGTGAACAACTTGCCGCTGGCCGGCGCCAGCGTCGAGGTGTTCGCAACCAACGCCGACACGGGTGAACGTCTGGGCCCTGCCGTGCACAGCCGGATTGTCGGTGCCGATGGCCTGTGGGGCCCGTTCACTGCCGACGGGAAGACCACGTACGAATTCGTCATCGGCATGCCGGGTTATGCCACCACGCACATCTACCGCGCGCCGTTTGCGCGCTCGTCGAACATCGTCAACCTGCGTGCCGAGCGGCTGGCGGAGGCCGACAAGGCGGCCGGCTCGGTGCTGACCTTCACCCGACCGCGCGGCTACTTCGGCGTGCCCCGCGACACGTTCAGCCTCGACGGTGTCAGCCCGCCGCCGGGCGTGCCGGCGGGTGTGGCGGGCGTGGCGCAGTCCAAACTCCGGTTGGCTGCTGCACCGGCGCGGCCGGTGGTGTCCGAATTCAACGGCGAACGCATCGTCGGCCGCACCTGGCCGGTGGCCGAAAACCGGGTGGTGCTGATCGAGCTGCACCAATAGGCTTGGCCTAAACTGCGGCGCCCTCATCACCGACTTCAGCGCACTCGGACGACCCGTGGACAGCAACCTTCCGATCATCGTGATCGAGCTCGTGCTGACCTTTGGCGGCGTGCTGCTGTTCGGCTGGTGGCAACTGCGTTCGATCAAGCGCGATCAGCAAGCCGCCGCGGCCAAGAATCTGGCCGAGGCCGCTGGCGAGCGCGCCGCAGAACCGAGTTCCGAGAGCCACAAGACCCGCGAATGAGTTCCCCGCCCGCCCCTCCGTCGACCGTGCAGGTCGAATCCGTTTCGGTGATCTACCCCGCCAAGGAACAACCCGTTGTTGCGCTGGACCGGGTCAGCCTCGACATCCGGCAAGGCGAGTTCATCTCGCTGATCGGCCCGTCGGGCTGCGGCAAGACCACCTTGTTGCGCGTGATTGCCGACCTGGAGCAGGCCAGCTCGGGCCGCGTGCAGGTCAACGGCATGAGCTCGCACGACGCGCGGCTGGCGCGCGCTTATGGCTACGTGTTCCAGGCGCCGGCGCTGTTCCCGTGGCGCAGCGTGCTCGACAACGTGCGCCTGCCGCTCGAGATCCACGGCCTGGCCGCCGACAAGAGCCGCAAGGTCGCGATGGAGCAGCTCGCGCGCGTCGGGCTGAGCGGCTTCGAAGGCAAGTACCCGTGGCAGTTGTCGGGCGGCATGCAGCAGCGTGTGTCGATCGCGCGCGCACTCGGTTTCGAGCCGCAATTGCTGATGATGGACGAGCCGTTCGGTGCGCTCGACGAGATCACGCGCGACCGGCTCGGCGAGCAGTTGCTGAAGCTGTGGCGCGGTGACGCCACGACGGCGCGCCGAACGGTCGTCTTCGTGACCCACTCGATTCCGGAAGCGGTGTTTCTGTCCACCCGCATCGTCGTGATGTCGCCGCGGCCGGGGCGCATCGTCGAGGTGATCGAATCGACCTTGCCGGCCGAGCGCACGCTGGAGATGCGCGAAACGCCGGAGTTCATCGATATTGCGCACCAGGTGCGGCTGGCGCTTCACGACGGTCATGGCTGATGTGCTGATGGCCAGGCGCGCGCCGACCGAGCCCTCGTTCGCCGCCGCGCAGTGGCAGCGCTTCGGGCCCATCGTCACGGTGCTCGCCATCGTGCTGATGCTCTGGTACGCCGCGGCGGTGTGGCTCAACGCACCGCAGGTCATCGAGCGTGTGCTGTCCAACCAACCCGGCTGGGGCGCGGCCGACCTGATGCGGCTGACCTGGGCCATGGAGCGGCCGGTGCTGCCGGCGCCGCACCAGATCGCGCTCGACTTCTACAGCTCTCTCGTCGATTGGCCGGTCGACTCGCCGCGCAACCTGCTGTTCCACACCTACGTCACCGCGTCGGCCACCTTGCTCGGCTTCGTGATGGGCAGCGTGCTGGGCGCGTTGCTGGCGGTGGCGATCGTGCATTCGCGCAGCCTCGACCGCAGCCTGTTCCCGTGGGTCATCGCCTCGCAGACGGTGCCGGTGCTGGCGATCGCGCCGATCATCATCGTGATCCTGGGCAGCATGGGGCTCACGGGGCTGTTCCCCAAGTCGATCATCTCGGCCTACCTGTGCTTCTTCCCGGTCACGGTGGCGCTGGTGAAGGGGCTGCGCTCGCCGGGCGTGCTGGAGCTGGAGCTGCTGCACACCTACGCCGCGTCGGCGCCCCAAGCGTTCTGGAAGTTGCGCGTGCCGGCGTCGCTGCCCTTCCTGTTCCCGGCGTTGCGCGTGGGCATCGCGGCCGGGCTGGTCGGCGCGATCGTCGGTGAACTGCCCACCGGCGCGCAGGCCGGCCTGGGCGCGCGGCTGCTCACTGGTTCGTACTACGGCAACACCGTGCAGATCTGGTCGGCGCTGGTGATGGCCTCGCTGCTGGGGTTGGCGCTGACGGGCGCGGTGGCGCTGGCAGAACGCTGGCTGACACCGGGGATGAAGAAGTGAATCTCAACGAGATCGGCCTCGCCTGGCTGGTCCCCGGCCTGCTGTTGCTGCTCGCGCTCGCGGTCTGGAGCGTGCGCCGCCTCGCCGCATTCGACGCACACAGCCTGGTTGGCGACGCGCTTGGAAAGTACGGCACCCCGCTGCTGTTCGGCGCCTGGGTGCTGCTGTTCTGGCAGTTGCTGACGCAGGCCTTCGACGTACCGCGTGTGTTGCTGCCCGCGCCAAGCCTGATCGCGCAATCGCTGGCGGCCGGCTGGGGCGTGCTGGCCGGCGACTTTGTGCAGACGGTGCTGCATTCGGTGCTGATCGGCCTGGTGCTGGGCTGCGGGCTGGGCTTTGCCACCGGCGTGCTGATCGACCGCAGCCCCTTCCTGCAACGCGGCCTGCTGCCGCTGGCGGCGCTGGCCAGCACCGTGCCGCTGGTGGGCATTGCGCCGATCATGGTGATGTGGTTCGGCTTCGACTGGCACTCCAAGGCCGCGGTCGTGGTGCTGATGACCTTCTTCCCGATGCTCGTCAACACGCTCGCCGGGCTGGCCGAGGCCGGCCACATGGAGCGCGACCTGATGCGCAGTTATGGCGCCGGTTACTGGCGCACCCTGTTCTCGCTGCGCATTCCGGTCGCGCTGCCGTTCGTGTTCAACGCGCTGAAGATCAACTCGACGCTGGCGATGATCGGCGCGATCGTGGCCGAATTCTTCGGCTCGCCGACCGCCGGGCTGGGCTTTCGCATCTCGACCGAAGCGGCGCGCATGAACATGGGCCTCGTGTGGGCCGCGATCGTGGTGGCGGCGTTGGCAGGCTCCTTGCTATATGGCGTGCTGGGCTGGGTCGAGCGGCGCGCCACGTTCTGGCACCCGTCGGTGCGACGAGGCTGAACGCCAGAAATGACTGCCCCTAGCCTTCTGCGGCGTCGTCCCCCAGGGGGAACCCAGGCCGCTTGGGGCGGCCCGGCGCTGGCCTGGGGCCTGCCGGCGACACCCGTGCTTTCCATGCTTCCAATGCCAGCCGCGACTGGCATCATTTTTCCCTCTCGCCGCAAGGCACAACCTCTGGAGCTTCTGATGCGCAAAACATCTCTTCTGTTGGCACTGGCGCTGGCCGGCATGGCCGGCACCGCCGCCGCGCAGGAAAAAGTCACCGTGCAGCTCAAGTGGCTGCCGCAAGCGCAGTTCGCCGGTTACTACATGGCCGCCGCGAAAGGCTTCTACAAAGAGGCGGGGCTGGACGTGACCATCAAGCCCGGCGGCCCCGACATCGCCCCGGCCCAGGTGCTGGCCGCCAACGGCGCCGACCTGACGGTGGACTGGATGCCCAGCGCGCTGGCCGCGCGCGAAGCCGGCGTGCCGATGGTCAACGTGGCGCAGATCTTCAACCGCAGCGGCATGATGCTCACCTGCAAGACCGCCAGCGGCGTCAAGACCAAGGCCGACTTCAAGGGCAAGACGCTGGGCGTATGGTTCGGCGGCAATGAATACCCGTTCCTGAGCTGGATGGGCAGCCTGGGGCTGAAGACCGGCGGTGCCACGCCCGACGTGAAGGTGCTCAAGCAGGGCTTCAACGTCGACCCGCTGCTGCAGAACCAGGCCGCCTGCGTGTCCACCATGATCTACAACGAGTACTGGCAGATCATCGACGCCGGCGTGAAGCCGGCCGACCTGGTGACCTTCCCGTACGAAGACCAGGGCGTGGCCACGCTCGAAGACGGCCTGTACGCCATGGCGCCCAAGCTGAAGGACCCTGCCTTCGTCGCGCGCATGGGCAAGTTCGTCAAGGCCACCGTGAAGGGCTGGGAGTACGCGCTGAAGAACCAGAACGAAGCGGTGAAGGCCGTGCTCGCCGCCGACACCTCGGGCGGCTCGAGCGCCGCGGTGCAGAAGCGCCAGCTCGAGAACGTGGCCAAGCTCATCACCAACACCGGCCCGACCATGGGCAAGCTCGACCCCAAGGCCTACGAACGCACAGTGAAGGTGCTGTTGGCCGGCGGCAGCGACCCGGTGATCAAGAAAGACCCGGGCGCCGACGCCTGGACCCACGCGGTGTGGGACAAGGGCATGGGCAAGTAGGGTGGCGGCGCGCCCAGCCGGGCGCATCGGGCGCACTGGGCGCACTGGGCGCACCGACCGCACCGAGCTAAGGGGGGTCGGCCCGGATCCCGGCGAACGGTGCGCCCAACTTGAAGATGCCGCTGACGCGCACCGCATTCGTGCCGTCGGCGCTGACCAGCCCTTGCGCGAACACCATCGTGCGCGTGACGCGCAGAACCTGCGCTTCGCCCTGCACCCAGGCGCCCAGCGGCGCCGGGGCGAGGTAGTCGATCTGCAGGTTGATCGTCGGCAGAAAGCGGTCGCCGACGTCAGGGCTCTTGCGGTGCACCGACAGCGGCAGCAGCATGTCGCAAAAGCTCGCCAGCATGCCGCCGTGGCACATGCCGAACGGGTTGGTGTGGCGCGGCTCGACGCGAAAGCCGATCTGCACCACATCGCCTTCATGGCGCAGGTACAGCGGGCCGTTCACGCTCATGAATTCACCCATCCTGACCAGCGGCAGAAAACCTGGCGGGACTGCCGGTGGCGTGTCGGCGCGCGGGGCACCCGGTGGGCTGCTCATCAACTTCCCCTCGAAACGTCGGGCCAGGCCCGCACCATCCACAAGTAGATCGCCGCGCCCACCAGCAACGCGCCGGTCGCGACCTGCAGCGACAGATTGAAGCCCGCGCCACCACTGCGGCGCAGCAGCAGCGCCGCCATCGGCGGGCCGACGATCTGGCCGATGCCATACATTGCCGTCATCAAGCCCATGGTGCTGGCCACCGTGGCGGGGCGCACGCGCCGCACCTCCTGCATCGCGAAGAAGGTGATGGCGGTGAACGGCAGGCCGAGCAGCACGCTGCTCAGCGCAAAGCCCACCAGGCTGGGCAGCCAGACGCTCAGTGCCACGCCCACGGCCTGCACGAAGTAGCTGGCGGCGAGCAGCAGGCGCAGATCACGCGTCATGCGCAAGCGGGTGGACAGCAGCGCGCCCCCCATGACAGCGGCGCCGAACAGCGGCCAGAACAGGTCGAGCCAGGGCGAGCCGGGCAAGGCGGCGCGCGCGATCACCGGCAGGAAGGTGGCGGTGACGATGTAGCCGAAGCCAGCCAAACCGTAGGCAAGCGCCAGCAGCGCGATCTCGGTGGCGCCGTGGGCTGGTGGCGCGGGCGGGCTTGTCTTGGCGCCGGGCGCGGCCGCAGTTCCTGCGTTGGCCACGCTGGTCGCGGTGGCCGTAATGGCAGCCGCCGCCACCGGCGCTGGCTGCGTTGCCGCACCCGCATCGAACCGGCGCCAGACCGCCACCGTCAGCCCCCAGGCCAACACGCCGAACACGCCCCAGGCCGCGGCGGCGCGCCAGTCCAGCGCCACCATGCCGCTGGCCAGCAAGCCGCTGATCACGATGCCCGCGCCCGGCCCGGCGTACATCACGCCGCCCATCGCCGACGCACCCTGCCGGGCCAGTTGCGCCAGGCACCAACCCGACGTGAACACGAACACCAGCGCGCTCGCCACGCCGGCCGCAAAGCGCCACAGCGGCCACAGCGCAGCCACCGGCAGCGCCATGGCAAGGGTCAGCACGCCGGTTGCGACCAGGCCGCCGCGCAACACCGCCGTGCCATTGACCGGCGGCAAGCCTTTCAGCCGGGCCCAGAACCAGGGCTGGAAGGTACACAGCAGCGCGCCGGCCAGGTACCCCAGGTAGTTCATGCTCGCCAGCCAGCTCGCGGCCTGCAGGTCGATCACGCCGTCGTGCAACATCATCGGCAGCAGCGGCGTGAACGCGAAGCGGCCGATGCCCATCGCCACCGCCAGTGCCACCGCGCCGGCCAGCGCAATGCGCCAGTGGCTCACGGGCAACGCTCCGGCCGCCACGCCCTCAACCGGGGCGGCGGAATTCATCGGCGATCCAGGCGCTCGCGCTCGCCACGTTCAGCTTGAAGCCTGCGCCGACGCGCACCTGCGCGAGCCGCTCGCCCAGCGCGTCGTGCGCCCCCAGCAGCGCATGCGGATCGTCCTCGTCGGCCACGATGTCGAGCGTGACGCTGATGCGCCCGGCCGGTGCGCTGACCAGCACGTTCTTGTGGTGCAGCGCATGCAGGTGCTGCTCGTGGCGGCGGATCACCTCCGAGGCGGTCTTCACCAGCGTGTTGAAAGCCGCCGTGTCGAGCGGCTTCGGGTTCTTCTTGTCGCGCCCCATCGTCCAGGGGCCGACGAGTGCGGGCTCGGGTTCACCGTCCCGGATCATCTCGACCGCCCAGCCGTCGTCGTCTTCGTTCTTGATGACGCGGGCGGTCCAGCCGTTGTCGATCCACAGGCGCGGCTCTTTCACGGCCTCGGGTGGGGCGGCCTCGTTCGGTTCATTCGGTGCCATCCGGCAAATGTTAACGCCAGTGCCCACTCAGAAAGCGATCCAGCAAACGACCCAGCGCCTGCAGGCCCGAGGCGTCAACGTCGTAGGTGTGAATGCGCAGCTTGGCGAGTGCGGGCAGGGCCTGCGCCGTGTCGGCGTGGCGCGACAGGATCAGTGTGGGCCGCCCCATGGCCTGCGCGATGGCCA
The DNA here is from genome assembly GCA_031382215.1 of Methylibium sp. Classification (GTDB taxonomy): domain Bacteria; phylum Pseudomonadota; class Gammaproteobacteria; order Burkholderiales; family Burkholderiaceae_C; genus LGRD01. The sequence continues at coordinate 24,318 of JANMYQ010000231.1, read as the reverse complement.
ACTCGAGCACCGCGTTCGGGTTCAAGGTCGTCAGGTCGGCCACCACGAACGAGGCTTGCGCCAGGCCGGCCCAGACCGCCCGCAGGATCGCCGGGTCCAGGTCTTCGTGGCCGATGCGGTAGTGAATGCCGGCGCGCTCGCAAGCCGCGCGCACCGCCTGCTGCACCGGCAGCGACCAATCGCGAAATCCGCTCACATGGAACAGCGTCGCCTCGGCCGCTGGCGCTTGCGCGGCAAAGGCCGGGCACACCAGCAGGCCCGGCGCGATGCCCGGCCGGTCGAGCACGGCCTGCGCGGCAAACTGCACGCGCATCGCGTCGCCGCTGTCGGCCACGGCGTTCAGCAGCGACGCGGCCTCCGCGTCGGCGCCGACGTGGTGGCGCAGCACCTCCAGCGTGTGGACCAGCCCATCACCCGCCACGTTGTGCTGGGTACTGCGCTGCGCGCCGAACTGCGCCCTGACGACGGCCTGGGCCAGCCGCACTGCGTCGTCCTCATCCCCCTGCAGCCGCACCGGCGCGATGTCGATGTCGAAGGGCACTGCCTGCCCTTCATGCGCCACGATCACCATCGGCACGCCGAGCAGCAGCGCCCACCCGGCCTCGAAAGCCACCGCCGCCACCGGCGCGGCGGCTTGCAGGATGGCCGTCTGCGCTGCAGCCTCGTGCGGCAGCGCACCCGAGGGGTCGGCGCGCGCGGTCGTAGGCGCTGAAGTCGAACACCGCCACCGCCGCGGCGCGCAGTTGCAGCCAGCGCGCGTGGGTCGGGTCGTCCAGCGCGATCACGGGCGGCGCCGTCATGCCCAAGCGAGCCGCAGCCGCATCGACCAGCGCCTGCACCGCCGGGCCGGCACTCGCGAACAAGGCATTCGGCTCGTCGACCACCGGCTGCGTCGGCCACGGCGGAGCGATCAACGTGAGGTGGCGGCGCCGCTCGAAACGCCGCAGCGCCAGGGCGAGCGGGCGCAGCGCGTGCCGCATCTGCTCGATCAATTGCGCCTCGGTGGAGGCGGCACCGGCCGGCCGCAGCGCAGCGGCGATGCGTTTGGCGAGGCGGCGGGCTTCGGTCTCGTCGTGCGTGCCGGCGGGCTCGTCGTGCAGTGCCGCCAGGCGCGGCGTCCAGGAGCGCAACACGGCGGCGATCTGGCGCATCAGCGGGTCGGCGGGCCCTGCGCCCAGGTTGTCGGCGGTGGTGGCGGCCAGGCGGTCGAGCGTGGCCTGCGCCGCCTGGGCTTCAATGGCCTGTTCGTCGCCAACGCTGGCCATGATGCGCGGTGCGGCGGCGACCACGTCGTCGAAATGCGCACTCATCTGCTCGGCCTGCGCGCGCAGCTCCGGTGGCGCGGCACCGGCCGCGGCAGCGAGCACGCGCGGCATCGCGGCCATCACCGCCATGCCGGCGTCGTCGTCACCGTCGGCGATGCGCTGCCCGAGCATTTGCAGGTCGGTGATCGCCCGCGTCACCGCGCCGCTCGGGCTTTCGCCGGCCGCCAGCGCGGCTTCGAGCTGCGTGACGATTGCCTCGCACCCGGCCTGCACCTCGGCCGTACCGAGCGGGGTGGCGGGCGCCTCGGCCATGCGCACCAGCGCCTCGCGGGCGGCCTGCAGCGCGGCCTGGCCGTCGGGCGGCGCGAACGGCAGCGCCACGTCCACCAGGATCACCAAGGCCTGGTTCAGCAGCGTGGCATCGGCTTCGTCGGCCAGTGGCAGGCCGCGCAGTTCGGCGATCGCCTGCTCCATCGTGTACTGGCTGAAACCGTCGGCGTCGATGCGCTGCGCAAACGTGGTCAGGATGGTGTTGCAGCGGGTGGCCAGATCGGGTTCGGTGGCTTCGGGGTCTTCGGCGCGCGAATCATCCGAGGGGCCCGCATCGGCTGCCGGTTCGTCGGCGGGCGTGCCGCTGGGGGCGGCATCGTCCGGCTGGGCCGAGACCGTCAGCGCCTCGGCGAACAACGCGCACAGCGGCTGCAGCGTCGGCGGCGCTGCGAGCGCGTGGTCCACCGCCACGCCGAGCAGGGCCAGCAGCAGCGTCGCCCGGGCGAGGGCCCGGTGCTTGTCGTCCAGCGAGTACACACCCCGGGCGGCGGCACCGGCCGCTTCGACCCACACGCCGTTCAGGCCGCCCTGCTCGAGCTGTTGCTGCAGGCTGCACAGCGCCAGCACGGCGGGGTCTTGCTCGTCGCGCAGGCCATCGGCGTGCCGCCAGTGCCAGACGGCGCTCAAGCCGTGCACGGCCAGCGTGGTGCGCAGGCGCGTGCCTTCAGCGTCGGCGCCTTCGAACGGGGTCGAAGCCAGCGTGGCCAGGGCCTGCGCCACCGCGGCGTCGGGCGACGGGACGGCGCGCAAGGCCCGCGCCAGGCCGGCCAGCAATGCATCACCCGGGTCGGGCGGATTCGGCTTGCCGCGGCGGCGGGGCATGGTGCCGTTCCTTGTCGGCGTCGGCGTCGGCGTCGGCCTGGGCTACAAGGTTTCCGACGGGTCGAAGTCCAGCTCCACCTTGGCGCCGTTCGGGTCGTAGCTGAACAACTGCCATGTGCCGGCACCGGCCTGCTGGCGCAAGTCGTACTTCACCCCACTCGCGTCGAAGCGCGCCTTGACCGCCTTCAGGTCACTGCTGGTGAACGCCAGGTGGTCGATCACGCCGGTGCGCTGCGCGGGCATCGGCCGGTCCCAGTAGATGTGCAGCACGGCCGGCCCACCGCTCTGCGGGTACAACCACGCGCCCGGAAAACCCAGGTCGGGCCGTGCGCCTTCCTTCAGGCCCAGCAGGCCGCAATAAAAGCCCAGCGTCTTGTCGCGGTCTTCGGCCGTGATGGTGAAGTGGTTCATGCCATGGATCATCGGGTGCCTCCTGATCAAGGATTGTCGATGCACGCCACACAATGGGCAACATCCTCAAACCGACACCCGCACCCATGAACACTCTCAGCGACATCGGCCTGATCGGCCTGGCCGTGATGGGCCAGAACCTGGTGCTCAACATCGAAAGCCGCGGCTTCCAGGTCAGCGTCTACAACCGCACCGCCGATGCGACCGATGCGTTCGTTGCAGCGCATCCGGCCAAGAAGCTGGTGCCGGCGCACAGCCTGGCCGAATTCGTGCAAAGCCTGGCGCGGCCGCGTAAGGTGATGCTGATGGTCAAGGCCGGCGCGCCGGTGGATGCGGTGATCGAACAACTGATCCCGCTGCTGGAGGCCGATGACATCGTGATCGACGGCGGCAACAGCCTGTTCACCGACACCGAACGGCGCGACGCACTGCTCACCGCCAAAGGCTTGCGCTTCATTGGCGCCGGTGTGTCGGGCGGCGAAGAAGGCGCGCGCAAGGGCCCGGCCATCATGCCCGGCGGGCCGGCCTCGACCTGGCAGGTGATGCGGCCGATCTTCGAGAGCATCGCCGCCAAGGTGAATGGCGAACCCTGCGTGATCCACATTGGCCCGGGCGGCGCGGGCCACTACGTGAAGATGATCCACAACGGCATCGAGTACGGCGACATGCAGTTGATCTGCGAGGCCTACAGCCTGTTCCAGGCCGCCGGTTTGAGCGCCGATGAAATGGCCGACGTGTTCGACCAGTGGAACGACGGCGAGCTGCAGAGTTACCTGATCCAGATCACCGGCAAGGCGCTGCGCCAGCGCGACCCGCAAACCGGAAAGCCGGTGGTCGATCTGATCCTCGACAAGGCCGGCCAGAAAGGCACCGGCCAGTGGACCCTGATGAGCGCGGCCGACAACGCGGTGGTCGTGAGCACCATCAACGCCGCGGTCGAAGCGCGCGTGCTGTCGTCGATGAAGGCGATGCGCGTGGCGGCGAGCACGCAGTTGCACGGGCCTGCCGGTGCGTTGAAGGTCGACCGCCAACGCCTGATCGCGCAAGTGCACGACGCGCTGTACGCGTCCAAGATCGTCAGCTATGCGCAGGGCCTGGACCTGATGCGCACGATGGGCGAAAAGAAGGGCTGGAACCTGGACCTCGGCGCGATCGCCGGCATCTGGCGCGGCGGCTGCATCATCCGCGCGCGTTTCCTGAGCCACATCACCGAGGCCTACCGCGCCGACCCGACGCTGCAGCAACTGATGCTCGCGCCCTTCTTCAAGGACGTTCTCAACCGCCACCAGCAGGCCTGGCGCGACGGGGTGGCACTGGCCGTGAGCCACGGCATTGCCGTGCCGGCGTTCAGCGCCTCGCTGGCCTACTACGACAGCCTGCGCGCCGCGCGCCTGAGTGCCAACCTGCTGCAGGCGCAGCGCGACTTCTTCGGCGCGCACACCTACGAGCGCACCGACAAGCCAGCCGGGCAGTGGTTCCACACAGCGTGGCCGGAGGTGATCGGCTGACGGCTGCACCAGAGAACAACACGGGCCTGTCGATTTCGGCGTGTCCCGTTCGTCGTCGGAACACAGCCTCTAGGGTCGGGAGCCATCGCGTGGCGCCACCGCCCCAGGAGAGTCCCTCTTGACACAAGGAGCCCCGACCCATGACCCAGCCCACCGTGAAGCCGATCCCGGACGGCATGCATTCGCTGACCCCGCACCTGGTGTGCGCCGGCGCGGCCGATGCGATCGAGTTCTACAAGCGCGCGTTCAACGCCGTCGAGACCGCGCGGCTGCCGAGCCCGGGCGGCCGGCTGATGCACGCCTCGGTGCGCATCGGCGACTCGACGCTGATGCTCGTCGACGAGTTCCCCGACATGGGCTCGTTCGGGCCGAAGGCGCTGAAGGGCTCGCCGGTGACGATCCACCTGTTCGTCGAAGACGTGGACGCGACCATCGCCCAAGCGGTGGCGGCCGGCGCCACGCTCAAGATGCCGGCGCAAGACATGTTCTGGGGCGACCGCTACGGCCAGCTCGTGGACCCGTTCGGCCACCACTGGTCGGTGGCCACGCACCAGCGCGACCTCAGCCCCGAGCAAGTCCGCGAGGGCATGGCGAAGATGTTCGACCGCTGAAGACCCCGCCGCTGCAGCAGCTACGCGTTGACGATCACCTCGAACCCCCCATAGATCATGCGCTGGCCGTCGAAGGGCATTGGGGTGTCGCGCTGCATGCGCGGGTCGGCCATCGCCTTCTTCCAGCCTTCATCGCGCGCCTCGCGCGACGGCCAGCTGATCCACGAGAAGACCACCGTCTCGTCGTCCTTGCGCTGCACGGCCATCGGGAACGAGGTGAGCTTGCCCTCGGGCACGTCGTCGCCCCAGGCGTCGACGACGCTCAATGCGCCCGCTTGCCGGAACAGGACCGCCATGTCCTCGGCATATTGGCGGTACACCTCGCGTTGGGCGGTGGGTACCGCGAACACGACTCCATCAACGTACTTCATGGTGATTCTCCAGGGGTGTGAATCACGACGAACGGAGCATGCCGAAATCGACACACCGTCGCCGGATCGTCGGCGCCATCGCGGCAGTCAGACCGGCGCCAGCCGCGCGCGTTCGTCGTGGCGCGCCAGGCGGCCGAGCAGGTGTTCGACTTCCGCCCGCGCGGCCGGCGTCAGCGCGGCGGCAGGCTGGCGCAGCGCCGCACTCGTCATCAGCCCGCGGCGCATCAGCAGGTACTTGCGCACCGCCAGGCCAACGCCGGGCTGCTGCTCGTAGCGCAGCAGCGGCAGGTGCGCGTCGAACAGGTCGTGCGCGGCCTCGCGCTGGTCGGTGGTGCACAGACGCACCACGTCGCACAGCATGTCAGGGAAGGCGTAGCCGGTGTTGGCGCCGTCGGCACCGCGTGCCATCTCGTAGTCGAGGAACAGGCCGTTGTTGCCGCACAGGATGGCGATGTGGCGCATCGAGCCGTCGCGCTCGAAGCCGCGCAGCGCCGAGATCTTCTCGAGCCCCGGCCAGTCTTCGTGCTTGAGCATCGCGCAAGACGGCAGCTCCTGCACGATGCGCCGGATCACGCCAGGTGTCATCTGCACCGAGAAGGTCAGCGGGTAGTCCTGCAGCACAAAGGGCACGTCGGCGCCGAGCGCCTGCACCGCCTGGCGGTAGTAGGTGACGATCTGGTCGTCGGTGCGCAGGCTGTTGGGCGGCGCGATCATCACACCGGCAGCGCCAGCGGCCATCACCTCCAGTGTCAACTCGCGCATGGGCGCGAAGCCGGGGGCCGACACGCCGACGATCACCGGCAGCTTTGGCGCGCGCTGGATCATGCGGCGCGCCACGTCCACGCTTTCGGCATGTGTCAGCTTGGGCGCCTCGCCCAGTTGCCCCAGCACGGTGATGCCGGTGGCGCCGATGCCGAGGTAGAAGTCCACCAGCCGGTCGATCGACGCGGTGTCGATGCGGCCATCGTCGAAGAAGGGTGTGGGGGCGATCGGGTAGACGCCACGGGCGTCAGAAGTCAGCCGCATGAAGGCTCCTTTTCGAAAAGCGCTCAGAACTGCAGAAAGGTCACGCCAGCGCCGATGCTGTTTTGGCGGAAGTTGTAGTCGGTCAGTGTTTCGCCATACCCGCTGAAGGCCTGCACGAACCAGCGCAGGCCATTGGGCTGGTCGTTGTAGAACGGGTAGGTCCACTCCAGGTGGAGCGAGCCGTACTTCACGTCCTTCAAGGTCGAACGGTATTGCAGCGACAGCGTGTGCAGGCCACCGGACCAGCCGAGCTGGAACTCGCCACGGCCGCGAAACGCCACGAGGTCGGGGTTGTTGTCGGATGACAGCGACTCGTTCAGGCGCTTGTTGACACGCGCCGTCAGCACCCACGGGCTGCGCTCGAAACCGCCGCCCAGGTAGACGCGGTTCCAGCTCCGCGACAGCGGGTCCGCCTGGCCGTTCGACTGGTGCGCCAGGCCGAGCTGCGTGTGGCGCCACTGCCATTCGAAAGGCAGCTTGCGCAGCCCCGGCGCGGTGGGCACCACGTAGATCAGTTCGGGTTGGTAGTCGGTGTTGCGAAACGGTTTGGAGTCGGTGCCGTTGAAGATCTGCCACATGGCCTGCTGCGTGAACGCGGCCCAGACGTCGGCGCCCTCGAAGCCGATGTTCTGGACCAGCTTGGTGCGCAGCGACAGCTGGAACTTTGCCTCTTCGATGCGGTAGGCCGGCTGCGGCACGGCGGCCTGCGTGGGCGACTGCGGCGCGCGGTTGATGCGCGAGGTCAGGTGAATCGGCAGCACGAAGTTGCCCTGGTAGCCGACGAAGTTGAAGGTGCCGCGTTTGTCGCGCGAGTCGAGCTCCCAGAACTTGGACAGGAAGCTGGGTTCGTCGGCGGCCAACCCCGTGGCGGCCGGCAGCGCGCCGCTGGCTTCGAGGCCCGCGCCCGCCGGTTCGACCGTGGCCGGCGCGCGGCCTGCCAGCGCGTCGTAGCAGGCCAGCCGATCGGCCGGCGCACCGATGGCGGCGCAGCGCTCGAGCGTGGGCGCTTGGGCCTGCGCCAGCGCGGGGGGCGCCAAGCCGGCGCCGAAGCTGGCGACCAAGCTCGCAACCAGCGAGGCCACGAACCGGGGGGAGAACGGGGTGGGTCGGTGCTGCATCGGCGCCATGTTACGGTGCCGGCCGTGAGCGCCCGTTCAGCCGCCGTGCAGCCGCCGCTGATCAGGCCCCCGGGCCCACCCGAGCCAGCGGTAAGCTCGGCCCCCTGGAGGAACACCATGATCGAACACCACCTCGACATCCCCACCGCTGACGGCGCGATGAACAGCTTCGTCGTGCACCCTGAAGAGGGCGGCCCGTTCCCGGTCGTGCTGTTCTACATGGACGCGCCGGGCAAGCGCGAGGAGCTGCACGATATGGCGCGGCGCCTGGCCTCGGTCGGCTACTTCGTGGTGCTGCCCAACCTGTATTACCGCCGCACGCGCGACTTCTGGTTGAAAGAGCGCACTGAGCCGGCGATGGCGGTGATGTTCGAGCACATGGCTTCGCTGGACCGCACCACAACCGAGAGAGACACGCTGGCGATGCTGGAATTTGTCGACACCCACGCCGCCGCCGACGCCAGCCGCATCGGTGCGGTGGGTTACTGCATGAGCGGGCCGTTCGTGATGTGGGCGGCGGCGGCCTTCCCAACGCGGCTGCGCTGCATCGCATCGATCCACGGTGCCAACATGGCCACCGAGCAGCCCGATTCGCCGCACCGCATGCCGCCGAAGATTCGCTGTGAAAGCTACTTTGCCTGCGCCGAGACCGACAAGTGGGCGCCGCCCGCCGATGTCGCCAAGCTGCAGGCCGGGCTGCAACAGGCGGGCACACCGCACCGAATCGAGTGGTACCCCGGCGTGGAGCACGGTTTCGTGTTTCCGCTGCGCGCCGGCATCTACAACCGGGCCGCGGCGGAGCGGCATTGGGAACGGCTGTTCAGCCTGTTCGGGCGCACGCTCGGGCACGCGCCTGAGCGAGCAAGCTGAGCGTCAAGCCGCCGCCTCTCGCAACACGGGCGGTGCCGTGGCCACTTTGGCCATGCTGGCGAGGTAGCGCGTGATCGCGGTGGCGGCCTGGCCGGCACCGTCGCTGCCCGCGTAGACCTGCCGCACCCGCTGCGCCTGGGCGCGAAATTCAGGTTCGTCCACCAGGCGGCGGACGGCAGCGGTCATCTGCTCGCCGGCCGCATGCCGCGGCGGTATCGCCAGCGCCATGCCCTGGCGGACTGCGAGGTCGACGTTCAGTTCCTGTTCGGGGTGCAGCGGAATGCCCACCAGCGGCGTGCCGCTGGCCATCGCGGTCTGCACGCTGCCCTGGCCGCCCATCACGACCACGACGTCGACCTTGGGCATGATCTGGTGGCTCGGCAGGATGCCTGCGACCACCACGTCGGCGTCGTCATTCGGCCCGAAGTCGTGGATCGTCGCGCCGACGATCACGCGCAGGCCAGCCTGGCGCACGCGGGCCGTGACGGCGCGCAGCATCTCGGGCGCGCTCGACGACAGCACGACGTACGCGGTAGGCCGGCTGCCGTCGAGAAAGGCTTGCACCGGCGGTGGCACCGGAACGTCGAGCTTCGCGAACATCGGGCCGACGTACGTCAGCCGCGTCCCGGCGCGGTAGGCGCGCGCCGGGTGCGGGCGCCAGGCGTCCATGTCGTGCGCGCTCACGCCCAGGATCTCGGGCACGTCGGTCACCAGGGTCAGCTCGGCCAGCATCAGCGCGGCCAGCGTGGGCACTGGCTCCACGCCGAGTTCGGCGGCCACGACATTCAGGAACTTCACCGGGTCCGTCATGCGGTGGCTGCTGCGGTTGGCGAACTGGCGCTTGAGCCAACGCGGCAACCACTCGGTGCCGGGAATGGGCATGGTGGTGGGCACAGGCGCCAGGCCGCGCTGCAGCACCGGCGGCACCCACGAACCCCCGTGCGACGCCGCCAGCGGAATGCCGGCCACGCGCTTCGACAGGTAGGCCGTCAGCGTGAACCCGATGACCGCCATGCGCGCACCGGTGGCGCGGAAGAAGGCCGCCTCGGCCTGCACGCTGCGGCGCACTTCGTCGGGCGGCTGCAGGCGCACGCCAGGGCGGCCGATCTGGATCAGGTCTTTCAGGAACCGTGCGCAGCGTGCGTCGGTCATGTGCGGTTCGAGCAAGGTGCAAGGCATGCCCGCGTCAGCCAGCACCCGCAGGTACGGCCCGCCGTGGCTGGCCAAGGCCACTTTCTCGCCGCGCTTCTGGAGCGCCTGCGCGATGTGCAGCATGCGCGTGGTTTCGGACAAGAAACCACAATTCGGCATCAGGACAATCATCTCGACCTCCGTGGCGTGGTGATGCGGTGGATTAAAAGGTAATATATTGCCCATGTCAACCCACAACACAACCCGCAACGACCGCTGGCTGGACTTGGGCCTGGACGCCCTGCCCCCCCAAACCGCTCAACGCGTGCGCCTGCTGCGCCTGATGCTGGCCACCGCGACGGTGCTGCGCGGGCGCCTGGACCGCGCGCTGGCGCCGGCCGGCATCACCAGCCAGCAGGCCGCGATGCTGCAGCTGATCGAAGCGCAACCCGAGGCGCCGACGATCTCGTTCGTGGCGCATGCAATGGGCATGACGCACCAGAACGTCAAGCAGATTGCGTTGGCGCTGGAACGCAAGGGTTTCATCGAGATCGCCACCGACCCCGCCGACCGCCGCGCCCGGCGCCTGCGCCTGACCGAACACCACCACACGTTCTGGCAGGAGCGCAACGCCGGCGACTTTGCCAGCGTGGAAGCGTGGACGGCGGGGCTGAGCGACGCGGAGACGGAGGAGATGGTGCGCTTGCTGGTTCAGTTGAAGGCGCGGGCGAAGGGTTGAACGGCGGTGCGCTTGTGACCCCAGCTCGCCGGCAACGGCACCACCACCACGTCTACGTGGTCGAACTGCACGACCGCGTGTGGAACGAACCTCGCTTTCGGGCCGCCAACCCCGGGTACCAGCTTGGCAAAGCCTTCGTCTACGTCGGCATGACCGGCCTGGACCCCGACCTGCGCTTCGACAAACACAAGGCCGGCATCCAGGCCAACCGCTACGTCCAGGAATACGGCCTGCGCCTGCTGCCCGCGCTGTACGAGGTCTACAACCCGATGCCCTACGAAGCGGCGCGCGAGATGGAGGTGGAACTGGCGATCGGGTTGCGGGAGGCGGGGTATGGGGTGTGGCAGGCGTGAGCGTCGAATCGATGGATGTCAATCACGCCGACTGCCGGATCAGCCGGCATCGACGAGATTCAATCGCTGCTCGATACGCTCGACGCGATCACTCAACCGGTCGTAGCTCAAATGTTGTGCTGCAATGCTGGTGGCAAAGTCGCCGTTGTCCCGCGCAAGCTCGCAATACCAGCCTCGACCACAGCGAGTCGAGTTTTGATCTCGCGTGTGTCGTCTTTCACTGACGCAACTTCGGCGCGAAGTGCACGAAACTGCTCAAGCATCAGGTGTTCGATGTTGTCAGTCATGGATGCATGCCCTGGCTGGTTTTGCTTCAACGGGGGTCCGATTTGGCGAGTGTAGTTGAAGCGCTCCTTCGAGCCTGTTCGAGCCTCGCCGAACTATCGAGTCTCGCCGGACTATCCTTCCCTCCCCACCCTCCCGGAGCGCCAGATGTCCACGCACCGTGTCCGCCGCAGCACCGAGCCTGAACGCGAGTCGAGCCTGACGAACCTCGTGCGAACCGCGCCGTTCTCGAGCGCGCTCAGCGCTGCCGAATTCGAACGCGTCGAGCATGACCTGCACGAGCGCAGCTTCGTTGCCGGCGGGCACGTGGCCTGGAAGGGCGACCCGGTGGAGTACTGGATGGTGGTGGTGGGCGGCCTGGTCAAGGTCGAGGCGGCAGCGGCCGATGGGCGCAAGACCACCTTGATGGGCATCACCGCCGGTGGCTGGTTCGGCGAAGCGGCGCTGCTGCGCGGCGGGCACTGGCCGTTCGATGTGATCGCTTCACAGGAGACCACGCTGGGCCTGCTGCCGCGCGCCACGTTCGAGTGGCTGCTGGGCAGCAGCCTGGCGTTCAACCGCTTCCTGCTCGGGCTGGTGAATGCGCGGCTGTGGCAATTCGTGCAGCGCTGCGAACACCTGCGCTTTTGCGAAGCCGGCGAGCATGTGGCGCGTTGCCTGGGCGAGCTGTTCGACGAGCGGCTCTACCCGCGCACCACGCGGCGCCTGCCGTTGTCGCAAGACGAGGTGGCGCAATTGGCCGGCATTTCGCGCCCGACCGCGAACCGCGCCCTGCACGACCTGGAGCGGCGCGGCGTGCTGAGCGTGGCCTACGGAACGGTGTTGATCCACGACCCCCAGGAGCTGCAGCGCCTGGGGAGCCTGCACTGAGGTGCCGGCGGTGCGCTGTCAGGGCGCCGTCAGGGCGCAACGCAGTCGTAGTTGCGCGCCAGGTTCGGATCGCCCTTGCCGTCGTAGCGCGGGTAGGCCGGGTACACGCACAAGGGGCGGGTCAGCACCGTCTCGCCGGTGGTGGCGTCGACGCGTTTGGCCTTGAGCGCTTTCGGCGCGTGGCCTTGGGTCACCCACTTGTCGAGCGCACTCAGCAGGTCGGACGAATCGGCCCCCGGCCCGCCGGCGCAGTGGTTCACACCGGGGGCGATGTAGTAGCGCGAAAACTGGTCGGCGTTGGCCTGGCCGCCCACGGCACTGACGACCTGCTGGTAGTACTCGGTCGTCGCGCTGTAACTCAACGCAGAGTCGTTGCCGCCGTGCCATAGGATCAGCTTGCCGCCGGCCCCGATGAAGGGGTGCAGGTTGGCGTTGGTGGCGTCGTTCAGTGCCGACATGGCGGCCAGTGCGGTCGGGTTGCTGTCCAGGTTGTAGAGCAGCGAGTTGGCGGCCGGGTCCTTGGCCAGGTAGTGTTTGACCGTGGTGTCCTGGAACAGGAACTGCAGCGCGGGCACGCCGCTCGTCCAGGCGTCCCACGCGCCGGGCACGTTCTCATTCCCGCTGAGCGGCCAGCCGGGGTAGTGGTACGCGCCGCCACCCGATGACGACGCCGTGGTCCAAGACGTGACGACCGCGAGCTGCGGGTCGGACAGGCAGGCGTCACCGGTATCGGCGCCGCCGGTGCAGCGCAGGCTCGCCGGGTTGAAGGTGCAGGCTTGCGGGTTGGAGACCACGCCGTCGGCCACGCCGTCGAGCGCGTCGCAGGCAGCGAGCACGGCGTTCGAAACGGTCGCCACCTTGGCCGGGCTCATGGCGCCGCCGGGAGCGGCCAGCGCCTTGGCGGTGCGGTTGAACGCGCCCATGATGCCGACCCAGTTGTAGGCCGGCGCGCGCGAGATCACGCCGTCGAACAGGCTCGGGTAGCGCTGCACGTTCATCAACGCCTCACGGCCGCCGTTGGAGCAGCCTTCGAAGTAGGCGCGCTTGGCGCGCTGGCGGTAGTGCACGCGCACGATCTCGTGCGCTGCCGCGGTGACGGTAGGCACCGAAAGTGAACCGAACAGCTGCGCCGCGAGCGGGTCAACGGCGAACGAGGCATCGAGAAAACTGCCTTGGTGGCCGGAGTCGCTGCTGACCTGGGCGTAGCCCTGCATCAAGGCCGCATCGTTGGCCGCTGGAATGGCGCCGTTGTAACCACCCCCGCCGCCGTAGTGGAGTTTGTGGTTCCACTTTCTCGGCAGGCGCAACTCGAAGTTCAGCTTGGGCTCGATGAGGCCGCGCACGCGGCAGTAGGTGGGTGCGGTGGCGGTGGCGTACACCACGTCGGCAGCGCTCAGGGTCGCGCCACCGATGTTCTTGCCCACCAGGGCTTCGCAGCGGCCCGCGTGGTGCTTCCATCCATGCCAGTCGTGCCCGCCGTTGCGTTCGTCATCGTGAGCGCTCGCAGCGCCGGCGATGAAGAGGGTGCACAGTGCGCTGGCCGCCCCGCGTGTCAAGGCAGTTCGATGGGTGGTGGTCATGGGGTTTGTCTCCTCGTTGTGATGTCGGCACCGCAGCGAGTGTGAGCCGCCGGCCGGGTGGCAACTGTTGCCGGCTTTACAGTTCAAGGGCCGGGTTTTCCCAGATCAATCGACACTGTCCGTCGCGTCGAACTCCAAGCATTGCGCGTGCTGCCGCCACTTGGCCAGGCCGCATTGCTGCTGCATGCAGCGGTAGAGGGAAAACGCGCTGCGGGCGCCGCACGCCTGGCGCGGGCCTGCGGTGGGCGTGCCGGTGGCGACGGCGTTCGGTTTCGGCGCGGGCGGCGCCGGTGGACTGAGCGCCGCCGTCGCCGCCGTTGCCGCGGCGGGTGCGGTTGCGGCGGCAGCGGCCTGCGGCGCCGGCATGGCCAGCGCGGGTGGCGATGGCGATGGCGATGGCGCAGCCGCGATCACGGACACCGGAATGTTCGGCGGCGCCGCGGCCACGGGCGGGGCCGGCGGCGCAGCGTCTGGCGACGGAAACAGTGCCGGAACTCGCAGCATGGCCATTGGCGGCCAGTTCGGGCCGATGAAGTCCAGCGTGCCGTAGCTCAGCGCCACGACCACGGCCAACGCAGTGCCGGCCTGAAGCAGCGTGCGGCTGCGCCCGGGCGGCGCCTTGCGCGGGGTTTCCCCCAGACCACCGTTCAGGCCAAGGCGGTCCGCCGGGTCGGCATGCAGCGCTGCGCTGGCCCGGGCCACATCGGACGAGGGCTCCATCGGCCCGTCGATCGAGTCGATCACGTGCCGGATCACGTCCTGCATGGCAGGGTCGACCCCGTGAAACGCGTTGGCCGACGGGGCCACCAGAGCCCCCGGCTCGGCTGGCGGTGCGCCCAGCACCCGCTCGCGAAACTGCGCTGCCGTCTGCGGCCGCAATCTCACGTCGAGCGCCATCGCCGCGTCAAGCGCGCGCAGCAGTTCGTCCGCGTAGCGCACCGCTGGCTGGCCAGGGAACAGGGTTTCGATCACGGCGGCCAACGGCTCCGGTACAGCGTGGCCGACGAGCGGTGCCAGTGGCAGCCCGGTGATGCAAAAGCGCGCCAGCGCCGCCAGTGCGTAGAAGTCGGTCCACGGTCCTTGCGGCTGGGCATTCGGGTGAGTCTGCTCGGGCGCTGCGTAGGCGGCTTGCTGGCGGCGCGCCGGCACACCGGCATCACCCGCCAGCGCTGCGCTGCCGGCCGCACCGGGGCCCATCAGCAGCACCTGGTCATCTTCCAGCAGCAGCACCTGCGCCGGGTTGACGCCGCGGTGCACCCCGCCCGCGCGCTGGTAGGCGTGCAACGCGCCGAGCAGCTTGTCGAGCAGGCCGCGCAACGCTGGCTCGCCAAACGGGCCGGCTGCTCTGCGCCGCACATCCTGCAGCGGCAGGCCCGAATACCAGGGCATCACGCGGTAGGCCGTGCCGCGCAGCTCCAGCAGTTCGAGCACACGCAGCAACGAAGGGTGGTCGCAGCGCGCCAGCGTACGCGCTTCGTCGATGAAGGCCTGGCGGCCGCGCTCGAACGCCGCCGCGGTGCCCGGGCCGATGGCGCGCACGTCGCCCTCAGGCTCGCGCAGCGCCCAGGCCGTGGGCAGGTATTCCTTGATCGCCACGGGCCGCACCAGCGCATGGTCCCAGGCGCGATAGACCACCGCCGTGCCGCTGCGTTGCCACACCGACTGCAGCTCGAAGCTGCCGATCCGGTGGCCGTCGGGCAACCCGGCCGGCGCAGGCGGCAAAGTGCCGGAGGACGCTGCTCGCGCGTCTGCGTTCATGGGCGGGGCGAACCGGGAGTGACTGACGCCCCAAGTTAGCGCCCGATCGGATCGGTGTCTGTAGGACAGTGCCGTCCAGGAGGACCGGCGCAACCTTGCGTTACATCTTCGGAACGCGAATGCGGCTGACCATCAACGAGCCCGACAGCGCAAACAGCAGCACCAGCGGGTGCAGCCTGAAGCCGGCGATCTCGACGACGCCGAACCACAGCCGGTCCCCCAGCGCGCCTTGCCAGGCCGCCGCAGCCAGCACCATCACCAGCACCAGCGAGGTCGGGATGGGCGTGCCCTCGAAATACTTGACCTTGTCGCCGCCTTCGGACAGCGCCTCGGCCGTCACGTTGTAACGCGCCAGGCGCGACACCCCGCAGGCGACGAAGAACACCAGCACCACGCGGTCGTACAGCCCCTGCATGCCGCAGCCGTAGGCGATGGCCGCAGGCGCGACGCCGAAGGAGATGATGTCGGCCAGCGAGTCGAGCTCGCGCCCCATCGCCGAGCTGCGCTGGCGCCAGCGCGCGATGCGGCCGTCGAGCACGTCGAACACCAGCGCCAGCGGCACCAGCGCGCAGGCGAACCAGACGTGCAGCACGTCGCCCGTCTGCAGGTAGGTCATGACCGAGAACAGCGCGCCGACGCCGCAGACCGCGTTGGCCAAGGTGAACCAGTCGGCCAGGTGGAACTCCCGGATCATCGAGAAGGGTTTGGGGCGGTTCATGCGGCGAGGATAGTGCAGGCCGGCAGACAGGCCCTTAGCCGCGCCGCCGCAACGCCGACGATGCGCGCGCGTAGCCGCGCCGGTACCAGTGCGGCGCCTCGGCGTAGGGCCAGCGGGCCACGCTGGCGCCGTCGGCTTCCAGGTCGCGCAGCAGAGCCGTCATGAAGTCGATGAACAGCCGCACGCGCGGCGTGCGGCGCACGTTCGGGCGGTACAGCAGGTTCACCGGCGCGCCGCCGGTGACCTCCCAGTCGAGCAGCACCGGCACCAGCCGCCCGCTCTGCAGGTGGGCGCTCGACGTGACCTGGTTGAAGCGTGCCACGCCGGCGCCGGTGATCAGCGCGTCCAGCAGCACCTCGCGGGCGTTGCTGCACAACCAGCCGTTGGCCTGCACCGCCACCCTCTCGTCGCCGCGTTCGAATTCCCACAGGTCGAGCAGCGTGCCGGCCGGGTTGCGCAACAGCAGGCACACATGGCGCTGCAGATCGGACGGGTGTTGCGGCACGCCGTGGGCCGCCCAATACTCCGGCGATGCAACGATCAGCGACTTGGCCAGCCCCATCGGCCGGTGCACGAACTCGTTCGCCTCGGGCCAGCCGTGCACCACGAAGACATCGGCCGCGCTCGCATCGGCGTCGCTGAGCCGGTGGATGACCCGCAGGTCGATCTGGATGTCCGGGTGGCGGGCATGAAAGTGCGCCAGCGCAGGCAGCAGCACGTGGTGCGCCAGCTGCGCATGCGCCCCCACCACCAGCGTGCCGCCGGGGCGCAGGGCCGAGCGGCTGAGGGCCTCGTCGGCGGCGGCCAGTTCCTGCAGGAGCGGCTGGCACGAGTCGAGGTAGCTTGCGCCACTGTGGGTCAGGGTGAGCCCCTGCGCGCTGCGCTCGAACAAGGTCACGCCCAGGCTGCGCTCGAGCGCGCTGACCAGCTTCTGGACCGCCGGCACGCTCAGCTCCAGCCGGCGCGCTGCGGCGGTGAAGCTGCCTGCGTCGGCGGCCGCCACGAAGTACTGCAAGGCACGAAGCTTGTCCATGTTGCCCTCTGCCCCGCGGGGCGGCTCGTTAACTGAAAGTTCATGCTCGGCTTTCCAGCCGGCATCTTCCGCCAAAGGCCTGTCGGGGTCACAGTTCACCCTATTCACATGACCACTGATGGAGCTTGCACCATGAGACACCTCCTGCACACCTTGTCGGCCGGTTTTGTTTCGGCGGCGGTCGGGTCCGCGCTGGCCGTGGCTCCGGCGCTGGCCCAGTCGCCCTACCCGAGCAAGGAGATCCACCTGATCGTGCCCACGCCGGCCGGCGGCACCTCGGACGCGGCAGCGCGCTTGCTGGGCCAGGCGTTGGCCAAGGCCATGGGGCAGGCGATCGTGGTCGAGAACAAGCCGGGTGCCAGCGGCGCGCTCGCGGCGCAGGCGCTGATGGCCGCCGCGCCGGACGGCCACACGGTGATGTGGACGCTGGCCTCGATGTCGGGTCTGGCGCTGGTGCAGAAGGGGGCGCCGTACCAGTCGCTCGCCGAGCTGACGCCGGTGTCCATCGTCGGGCACCTGGAGTACGCGCTGTTCGTTCATGCCAACGTGCCGGCCCGGTCGGTGGCCGAGTTGATCGACCATGCACGCGGCCACCCGGACCAGCTCAGTTATGCCACCGGCTCGCTCGGCGACTACATGGCGACCACCAAGTTCACGCAGGCGACCGGGACGAAGATCGTGCGCGTGCCCTACAAGGGCGGCGCGCAGCTGATGCCCGACCTGATCGGCGGCCGGGTGCAACTGAACTTCGGGCCGGTGAGCAGTGGCCTGCCGCACGTGAAGGACGGCAAGCTGCGCATGCTGGCGGTGCTGCAGCCGCAGCGCAGCGCGCTCGCCCCCGACGTGCCCACGCTCAGGGAGGCGGGCCTGGCATCGATCGCGCTGCCGACCTGGCAGGCCCTCTTCGCGCCGCCGAACACGCCGCCTGCCGTGGCCGCCCGGTTGGCGCGCGAGGTAGCGACGGCCATGGCCGACCCCTCCCTGCGGGCGCAGTTCGACAAGCTCGCGATCCAGCCCGAGGGGTCGACGCCGCAGCAGCTCTCGGCCGTGGTGGCACGCGACACGCTGGCCTGGCGCACCTTCGTGAGCGACTACGCGATTCCGCAGGAATGAACGCGCCGGGCCTGCCGCCCACGCTACCGTCCGAGATCGCCGCCCGGCATGCCGAGATGACGGCCTGGCGCCACGACCTGCACCGCCACCCGGAACTCGGCTTCGAGGAAACACGAACCGCCGAATGGGTCGCCCAGCGGCTCGAGGCCTTCGGCTGCGAGGTGCACCGCGGCATCGGCAAGACCGGCGTGGTGGGCGTGCTGCGCCACGGCACACAGACGCGCAGCGTCGGCCTGCGTGCCGACATGGACGCGCTGCCGATCGTCGAACTCAACCGCTTTGCCCACCGCTCGGTACACGACGGGCGCATGCACGCCTGCGGCCACGACGGCCACACCGCCATGCTGCTCGGCGCGGCGCAGTATCTGGCCGGCACGCGCCGCTTCGACGGCACCGTGCACCTGATCTTCCAGCCCGCCGAAGAGGGCCTGGGTGGCGCCCGGGCCATGCTCGCCGACGGCCTGTTCGAGCGTTTCCCGTGCGACACGATCTTCGCCCTGCACAACCGGCCGAAGCTCGCGCTCGGTCGCCTTGCGCTGCGCAGCGGGCCGGCGATGGCCGGCAGCGCGCGCTTCGACATCGAGATCACCGGGGTCGGGGCGCACGGTGCGCGGCCCGAATCCGGCGTCGACGCACTGATGGTCGGCGCCCACGTGGCCACCGCGTTGCAGATGATCGTCTCGCGCAACATCGCGCCGGTCGACAGTGCGGTGCTGTCGATCACGCAGTTTCACGCCGGTAACGCCTACAACGTGATCCCGCAGACAGCAATGTTGCGCGGCACGGTGCGCGCCTTCCGGACGGAACTGCTGCACACCATCGAACACCACATGCGGCGCACGGTGGAGCATCTGGCTGCGGGCCTGGGGGCGCGTGCCGATGTCGAATTCCACGCCGACGTCGCGCCGCTGGTCAACGATGCCGGACAGGCGGCGTTCGCGGCGGCGCTTTGCGAGGAACTCGTGGGTGCGGCCAACCTGGACCGCGCGCCCCCGCCGGTGATGGCCTCGGACGACTTCTCGTTCATGCTCGACCGTGTGCCGGGCTGTTACGTGCTGATCGGCAACGGCGGCGCGGCAGGCGCCTGCGAGGTGCATCACCCGGGCTACGACTTCAACGACCAGGCGCTGCCGCTGGGTGCCAGCCTGCTGGCGCTGCTGGCCGAGCACAAGCTCCGCCCGGGCTGAGTGCCTTGGCCGTCGGGCTACGCCACCAGCACCAGCGCCCCCACCGTCCCGCGCGACTCCAGCCGCGCGTGCGCCTGCGCCGCGGCGTCGAGCGAAAAGCGTTCGATCGTCGGCCGCTTCAGGGTGCCGTCAGCGAGCGCGTCCCACACGCGTTGCGCGCGCTCAGCCAGCGCCGCGGGCGTGGCGACGTATGCGAACACCACCGGGCTGGAGAAGGTGGCCGACTTCTGCAGCAGCCAGCCCGGGGCGATGGGCTGCAGCGCCCCGGTGGCGTTGCCCAGCCCGATCCAGTGGCCGCAGGGCGCGAGCGCGTTGAAGTTCTCTTCGCGCGCAGCGTCGCCCAGGCCGTCGACGATCACGTCGGCGCCGCCCTTGAAGTGGCGCTGCACTTCGTCGGCAAAGCGGTGTTCGCGCGTCACCACCACATGCTCGCAGCCATGTTCGCGCGCGATGCGCGCCTTCTCGTCGGACGACACCGTG
Source organism: Methylibium sp. (assembly GCA_031382215.1). Taxonomy (GTDB): domain Bacteria; phylum Pseudomonadota; class Gammaproteobacteria; order Burkholderiales; family Burkholderiaceae_C; genus LGRD01. The sequence goes on along the minus strand of JANMYQ010000231.1, from coordinate 4,739 downwards.
CCGATCACGCGCGCGCCCAGCTTGCGAGCCCAGGCGCACAGCAGCAGCCCCACGCCACCGGCAGCGGCATGCACCAGCCAGCACGCGCCGGGGCGCACGCGGCCGACGTCGCGCAGCAGGTAGTCGGCGGTCAGGCCCTTGAGCAGCAGCGCGGCGGCCACGTCGTCTTCCACTGCGGCCGGCAGGCGCACGACCCAGTCGGCCGGCACGCTGCGCACGCTGCAGTAGGCGCCGGGCACCGGGCCGAGGTAGGCCACGCGGTCGCCCGGCAGCAGACCGGAAACGCCCTCGCCCACATCGAGCACCGAGCCCGCCGCTTCCATGCCGGGGGTGCCGCCGGAGCCGAGCATCGGCGGGATCCAGCCGCGGCGCAGGTAGACGTCGATGAAGTTCACGCCGATCGCGCGCTGGCGGATGCGCACTTCGCCCGGTCCGGGTGCGGGCGCTTCGCCATCTTCGGGTTGCAGCACGGCGGCGTCACCGTAGCGGCTCACCGCGACGCGGCGCATCGGAAGCGGCAATGCGCGTGGCATCGGCGCGGCGCCACGGGGTTGCAGGTCGCCCCCGGCGCGCAGATGCCGGCGCAAGTTTTCGAAGCCGGCTTCGTAGACGCCCTGGGCCACCATGTCGTGCAACTCGCGCTCCATGCCGGGCGGCGTGGCGAAGGTCGATTCCCAATGCCAGAAGGTGCGGTTGCCATCGGTCACGGGTTTGAGCGTGACGGTAGCCACATAGCGCTGCAGCGGCACGGTGGCTTCGACGATGCAGTAGGTGCTCTTGAAGTCGGTGTCGTTCAGCGTGAGCAGTTGCTCGCGGATGCGATTGCCGTCTTTCAGCGTGAAGCTGCGCACACAGCCCACCTGGTCGCTGCGCTCGTTGGCCTCGATACGGCTGGCCTCGACCACGGTGTGCCACTGGTCGTGGCTGTTGAAGTCACGCAGCACCGCCCACACGCGGGCGACGGGGGCGTCGATGATGGTGGAGCGGATGACTTTTTGAAGCACCGCGCCTACTCCTTCGCTCTGGCTTCGGCGGTGTGGCGCGGCTCGCGGCGGGCGGAACCGTTTTCGCTCTTTGCCGTAAACACAAAAGCCGCTGCCGCAAAGGAGCGTTCGGGCAGGTCGGAGGGCGCCTCTGAGGCGCTGAGGAGCGGAAGGCTCGTGGCCCGCGCGCGTAGCGCGCATCGTGAACTGACTTGTCGCCGCTTGTTTGAGCGTAGCGCCGCGAAGCAAGCGAAGCGAGTTCGGCGACGGGCCACGAGACTGACGCAGTGTGCCCGGACGAAGAACAGTCCCTGCGGACTGTTCTTCGCCGGGCACACGCCTTGGCGCCTGCAAGCGCCAAGGCACGGAAGGCAGTCGGAGCGCCAGCGCAGACCGCCGAAGCGAAGCCCTCCGGCCTGCCCGGACGCACCTTTGCCGCCCCACCCTCCGCAATCAACCCGTGAAAGCAGCAGCACGCTCAACGCCGCCCGAAATGCCGCTTCAACGCCTCGAACCCGCCCTGGAACACGCCATTGCCGATGGTCTCGGTCAACTCCCGCTCCCGCCCTTCTGCGCAGTCGAACTCGGCGCTCCATTCCGCAAAGCTCCGGTTGCCGTCGGTGATCGGCGTGAGCTTCAACGTCGCGACGTAGTTATCCACCCCCATCGGGCTTTCGAGGATTTCGTAGGTGCAGGTGAAGTCGTAGTCGCTCAGCCCCAGCAGCCGTTCGCGGATCAAACCGCCATCACGGGTGTGGAAGTGGCGGATGCAGCCGACCCGGTCGCTCGGCTCGTTGTTCTCGATGCGGCTGTCGGCGATGGCCGGGTGCCACAACGGCAGGCCGTTGAAGTCACGCACGCGCTGCCACACGGTGTCGGCGCTGGCGTCGATGACGCTGGAGACGTAGACCTTGATCACGTTGCTATTCCTTCGCCGAAGGCGTCGGCGTTGCCGGCGGCAGCGCAGCCTGTGCGCCGCTGACGCCACCGACCAGGCGCTGTATGTCGCCGCCCTCGATGCCGATCTCGCGCAACAACTGGTCCACCAGCGGCGCCTGCGCACGGAAGCGCAGCGCCGAATTCACCACGCCGTCGGCGAAGTTGCCGCCACCGCCACCGTCGCTGCCACCACCGTTCGAGCCGCCCAGCCCGTCGACATGCAGGATCTTGATGCCTTCGATGCGCTCCATCGGCCGCACCGACTCGCGGATGATGCCCTCGGCCTTTTCGACCAGCTTCATGCGCAGGGCAGACATGCGCGCCTCGGGCGAAAGCATGTTGTGCGCCTGGTTCATCAGCTTCAACGCCTCGGCCTCGATCTCGGCGCGCACGCGCATCGCCATGCTGCGGATCTTGTCGGCGTCGGCATCGGCCTCGGCCTGCGCGCGCACGGCAAAGCCGCGGTCGGCGCTGGCATGCTTCTCGGCCTGCGCGGCCGACGTGAGACGCAATGCTTCGCGCTCGGCAGACAGTGCTGCGGCAATCAACTCGATCGACTTCTTGCGTTCGGCCATCTCCACCTCGCGCGCGGTGAACACCTTCTCTTCGGCCGACACCGCCAGCGCGCGCGCCACTTCAGCTTCGGCCTGCGCTTCACTCTGCGTCTTGCTCTCGCGTGCGATGGCGATGGCGCGCTGCTGCTCGGCCAACTCCAGCGACAGGCGGCGTTCGATCTCTGCCCCCTGGATTGCGCGCTCCTTGCCGATGCGCTCCTGCTCGACGCTCTGCTCCGAGCGAATGCGCGCGTGTTCGATCGCCTGCTTGGCGGTGATCTGCGCGCCTTCGGCGGCCTGCTCGCGCTGGGCGCGTTCGGTGCTCACGTCGGCGCGCTGGCGGGCGCGTGCGATCTCGACTTCGCGCTGCTGGTTCAGGCGCGCGTACTCGCCTTCGCGGTCGATTTCGAGCGACAGCTTTTCGGCCTCGAGGTTCTTGTTGCGGATCGCGATCAGCGTGTCCTGCTCGACGTCGTTGCGCTGCTTCTTGCGGTGCTCGATCTGCTCGGTCAGGCGCGTCAAGCCTTCGGCGTCGAAGGCGTTGCTGGGGTTGAAGTACTCCATCGCCGTCTGGTCGAGTTGCGTCAGCGACGCGGCTTCGAGCTCCAGGCCGTTCTTGGTCAGGTCTTCAGCAACCGTCTCGCGCACCTTGCGCACATAGGCGCCGCGCTTCTCGTGCAGCTCCTCCATCGTCATCTCGGCGGCTGCCGTGCGCAGCGCGTCGACGAACTTGCCTTCCACCAGCTCCTTCAACTGCTCGGGCTCCATCGTGCGCAGGCCCAGGGTCTGGGCGGCGGCGGCCACCGCATCGGGGTGGGCGGCCACTCGCACGTAGAACTCGGCGATCACGTCCACGCGCATGCGGTCTTTCGTGATCAGCGCCTTGTCGCGCCCGCGGCTCACCTCCAGACGCAAGGTGTTCATGTTGACCGGGATCACGTCGTGCACGATCGGCAGCACGAAGGCTCCGCCGTCGAGCACCACCTTCTGCCCGCCCAGCCCGGTGCGCACGAACGCGCGCTCCTTGCTGCTGCGCAGGTAGAGCCAGTGCAGCAGCCACACCGCGATGGCCACGACGATCGCAACCACGATCAAGCCGAGAATGAATCTGCCGAAATCTGCGCCGGACATGAGGGTGTCTCCTTGTTCTTTCCTGTTTATCTCTTGATCTGGACGAAGCGCCGCGTCGTCTCGGTCAGCGCCGCCTCGGTTGGCAGCCGCTCCATCGAACTGGCACCGTAAAAGCCGTTGCATCTGGGGCACTGCTGCAGGATGAATTGCGCGTCATCAGGCGTGGCAATGGGGCCGCCGTGGCACAGCACGATCACGTCGGGGTTGACCGCCCTTGCCGCCGCGGCCCAGGCATTGAGAGGCGCCACGCAGTCGGCCAGCGTCAGCGCGGTCTCAGCGCCTATCGCGCCACCGGTGGTCAAGCCGAAGTGGCAGACCACGATGTCGGCGCCGGCCTTCGTCATGGCGCGCGCTTCGGCTTCATTGAACACGTAGGGCGTGGTCAGCAAGTCAAGCGCGTGCGCGCGTTCGATCATCTCGACCTCCAGGCCGTAGCCCATGCCGGTCTCTTCGAGGTTGGCGCGGAAGGTGCCGTCGATCAGGCCCACCGTCGGAAAATTCTGCACGCCCGAAAAGCCCAAGGTGATCAGGCGCTGCAGGAACTCATCCTGAATCATGAACGGGTCGGTGCCGTTCACGCCCGCCAGCACCGGCGTGTGCTTCACCACCGGCAGCACCTCGTGCGCCATTTCGCAGACGATCTCGTTGGCGTTGCCGTAGGCCAGCAAGCCAGCCAGCGAGCCGCGCCCGGCCATGCGGTAGCGGCCCGAGTTGTAGATCACGATCAGGTCGATGCCGCCGGCCTCTTCGCACTTGGCCGACAGGCCGGTGCCGGCACCACCGCCGATCAACGGTTGGCCGGCGGCGATCTTGGCGCGGAAGCGTGTCAGGAGAGTTTGTCTTGCGATGCGGGGCATGTCAGGTTCCGGGCTTGACTGGGTGACGGGTAGTGCGGGCCGTGGCCATCGGGTGGGGAACACCGCTCATGCCCGGGGACAGAGCCCCGGGCGCTCGCCAGGCACAAACAGTCCCCCGGACTGTTTGTGTCCGGGCTCGCTCCTCCGGGCCGGAAGAGACTCGGCCCTCCCCCTTTACTTCGCTATGTCCCCCACCCGACGCCCTCGGCTTACAACGGTCTCTTTGAATCGCCGAAAAGCCAATACGGTGGCTCGGATCGGGACGGTGGTGCTTG
>JANMYQ010000366.1:0-9727 GCA_031382215.1 Methylibium sp. | reverse complement strand
ACGAAGAACAGTCCCTGCGGACTGTTCTTCGCCTGGCACACGCCTTGGCGCCTGCAAGCGCCAAGGCACGCAGCGGAGTCGGAGCGCCAGCGCAGACCGCCCCAGCATGAGCCCCCGCCGGGCACCGCCCGCCGCGAGCCGGCCCAACCGCAACAGTAGCCGCAACAGTCAACGACGCCACAACCAGCGCGACACAACGAAACAAGCATGACCTCCGCCCCACCCCTGCCCCGCTGGGCCGACCTGGTGCTGTTGCCGATCATCAACCTGATGATCGCGATGCTGGCCGCCGCCATCGTGGTGGCACTCGTCGGCCAGAATCCGCTGCAGGTGCTGACGGTGCTGGTGCAAGGTGCGTTCGGCACACCGCGCGGCTTGAGCTACACGCTGTATTACGCCACCACCTTCATTTTCACCGGGCTGGCGGTGGCGGTGGCGTTTCACGGCGGGCTGTTCAACATCGGTGGCGAAGGCCAAGCCATCCTGGGTGGGTTGGGCACCGGGCTCGTGGGCTTGTGGTTGTCGCACACGCAACCCGCGTGGGTGGTACTGCCGCTGATGCTGCTGGCCGGCGCAGCGTTCGGCATGGTGTGGGCTGCCGTGCCGGCCTATTTGCAGGCGTACCGCGGCAGCCACATCGTCATCACCACGATCATGTTCAATTTTCTGGCCAGCAGTTTGCTCGTGTACCTGCTGGTCAACCAGTTGAAACCGCCGGGGCTCATGGCGGTGGAGACCGAACCGTTCGGCCCCGGCGCGCTGCTGCCGGGCGCGCAGCAGGCGCTGGGCTGGTTCGGGATCGCGTGGCCCAACTCACCGTTGAACCTGAGCCTGCTGCTGGCGCTGGCCGCCGCGCTCGGCGTGTACCTGCTGCTGTGGCGCACGCGCGCCGGTTATGCGCTGCGTGCGGTCGGCTCCAGCCCCGGGGCTGCGGCCTACGCCGGCATCAGCCCGCAGCGCCAGATCATTTTTTCGATGAGCCTGTCGGGCGCGCTCGCCGGCATGGTGGGCATGAACGAGATCGCCGGCGTCAACGGCAAGTTGCTGCTCGACTTCATCAACGGCGCCGGCTTCACCGGCATCGCGGTGGCGCTGATGGGGCGCAACCACCCGGTGGGCATCGTGCTGTCCAGCGTGCTGTTCGGCGCGCTGTTCCAGGGCGGCGCGGAGGTGAGTTTCGAGGTGCGCGGTTTCAGCCGCGACATGGTGGTGATGCTGCAGGGCTTCATCGTGCTGTTCTCGGGCGCGATGGCGTATGTGATTGCGCCGCACGTGGGCCGGCTCGTCGCGCGGCTCGCCCAACCGCGCTCGGCACCAGCAAGGGCCGCCCATGGATGACGCGCTGTTCGGTGCGCTGCTGGCGTCGACCCTGCGCGTGGCGACACCGCTGATCCTGTGCGCGCTGGCGGGCTTGATCGTCGAACGCTCCGGCGTGATCGACATCGGCCTCGAAGGCAAGATGCTGTTCGCCGCGTTCGCCGCCGGTGCGGCCGGCGCGGCCTGGGGCTCGACCACGCTGGCGCTCGGCACGGCGATGCTCGTGACCATCGCGCTGTCGTGGCTGCACGGCTGGGCCTGCGTGAGCCACCGCGGCGACCAGGTGGTCTCTGGCGTGGCCGTCAACATCATCGCGGTCGGGCTCACGGCCGTGCTCGGCATCGCGTGGTTCGCGCAAGGCGGGCAGACACCGCCGGTGACGGCCGACGTGCGACTGCAGGCCATCTTTCCGGGCGCCGCTGACGCGCTGCGCGGCGTGCCGTGGCTCGGGCCCTTGTTGGGCGACGGGCTGCTCAGCCACAACATCATGGTCTACATCGCGATCGCGCTGGTGCCCGCGGTGTGGTGGCTGCTGTACCGCACGCGCTTCGGGCTGCGCCTGCGCGCGGTCGGCGAGAACCCGCACATGGTCGATGCGGCCGGCGTCTCGGTGATCAAGCTGCGCTACGCCGCGCTCACGCTCAACGGCGCGCTGTGCAGCCTGGCCGGGAGTTACCTGGTGCTGGCGCAGAACGCGTCCTTCGTGCCCAACATGACGGCGGGGCGCGGCTTCATGGCGCTGGCGGCGATGATCTTCGGCAAGTGGCATCCGGTCGGCGCGTTCTGGGCCTGCCTGCTGTTCGGCTTTCTCGACGCAGTGGCGATCCGCCTGCAGGGTGTGCGCCTGCCCGGCATCGGCGAGGTGCCGGTGCAGGCCATCCAGGCCCTGCCCTATTTGCTGACGGTGATCCTGCTGGCCGGCTTCATCGGCAAGACCACGGCGCCGCAGGCGCTGGGCAAGCCCTATCTCAAAGAGCGCTGATGCGATGAACGAACCCGACCTGAACGCCGCCGATCTTCAACGCCTGCTCGCCGCCGCGCGCGCCGCGCGCGAACGCGCCTACGCGCCGTACTCGAAGTTCCGGGTCGGCGCCGCGGTGCTCGACGAGCAGGGCCGCGTGCACGCCGGCTGCAACGTCGAGAACGCCGCCTACCCGCAGGGTATGTGCGCCGAGGCCGGCGCGTTGAGTGCGATGGTGCTGGCCGGCAGCACACGGGTGCGGGCGGTGCTGGTGGTCGGCGCCGGGCCAGCCTGGGTCACGCCGTGCGGCGGCTGCCGCCAGAAGCTGCGCGAGTTCGCAGGGCCGGACACGCCGGTGATCGTGGCCAACGGCGAAGCAGTCCAGGCACGATTCACACTCGACCAGTTGCTGCCGCACAGCTTCGGCCCCGAGCACCTCGGCTCTGGCTGAGGCGGCCCACACACCGGCGCGCGTCGATGCGCGTCGGTGCGCTTCAGTGCGCCGCCACGGCCTCGCTCGCCTCGGCGGCCGGCAGCGCGCGCGCATCGGTCACGCGGTTGCGGCCGGTCTTCTTCGAGTGGTACAGCGCCTGGTCGGCGCGATCCACCAGCGCAGCGAATCGGGACCAGCCGGCGCCGAGCTGTTCGACGCCGAAGCTCATCGTCACCTTCACCTCGGCAGTGTGCCGCACCGAACCGCCGGCATTCGCTTCCACGTCAGCGCGCAGCCGTTCGGCCACCACCAGCGCCTGGTCGAGGTCGGCGTCGGGCAGGATGATGCAGAACTCCTCGCCGCCGTAGCGCCCCAGCAGGTCGCCGGTGCGCAGGCCGCGGCCCAGCGCCTTGGCCACCGCCTTCAGCACCTCGTCGCCACCACCGTGGCCGAAGCGGTCGTTGATCGACTTGAAGTGGTCGATGTCGCACATGATGCAGCTCAGCGGCGTGCCCGCCGCGGCAGCCGCCGCGATGGCGCGGTCGCTGTCTTGCAGCAGCGCGCGCCGGTTCAGGCAGCCGGTCAGCGAGTCGCGCGTGGCCAGTTGAACCAGCTCGTCGTTCTTGGCGCGGATCTCCTCGCGCGAGCTGTGCAGCTCGGCCATCGCTTCGCGCAGCCGTTCGGTGCGCTCGTGCAGTTCGGTCACGTCGGAGAAGCTCACCAGGCAACCGCGCGCGCGCTTGAAGCCGTCGTTGATCGGCGAGCAGTTGGCAACCACCTCGCGGCGCCGCGCCGGGTCGGCGTCCACGCGCATCTGGATGCCCAGCAGCGCCTGGTTGCGCTGCGTCGCCAGTTGCCAGGGCACGCCAGCACCGTCGCCAGGCAAAGCGCGCATCAGCCAGGCCAGTTCGGTGGCGAGCGCGCCGGTCGGCGCCGTGGCCTGCGGGCCGCCGAGCGCCACGAAGGCCTTGTTGGCAAGCATGATGCGGCCCTTCACGTCGAGCACCAGCACGCCCTCGGTGAGGGTGTCGAACGCAGTGCGCACCCGTTCGGGCACGGCCGCACTCGGGTCCAGGTAGCGCATCGCGCGGCGCAGGTAGAGCTGAAAGGCGACGAAGCCGAGCACGGCCACCAGCGCCATGCCCAGCACCACCGGCTCGGCCAGCCAGCCGGCCAGCGAGCTCGGCGCGTGCGGCTCGAAGGCGAGCTGCAGCTCGCCCGAGCGGCGCCCATCCACGAGCAGCGGCACGCGCAGGTTGTCCAGGGTCGATGCGGCGTCGGGCCCGAGCCGCCAATGCTGTGCATGGGGGCCGATGCCTGCGCGCGGCTCGCCGTCGGTCAGCACCGCGGCCGAGCGCAGTTGCGGCTCGCGCCGCGCTGCCGCGCCGAGCAGCGTGCGCAGCGCGCCCACGTCGTTGCGCTGCAGGGCCTGGCCGACCTGGCTGCCGATCAGCTCGGCGGTCAACAGCCGGTGGCGGCGCTCGGCGTCGCCGCGCTGCGGCAGGAAGCCGCTGACGAACACGTCGATCAGCAGCAGCAAAGCCAGCATCAGCCCCACCAGGCCGAGGGCCACGCGGCTGGCCGGGCTGGCGCGCAGCGCATTCAGCAGATTCGGAAACTTCAGCAACTTCGGCAAGATGAGTTTCACAGCAGCTCCCGGGGAGATTGGTCACGTCTGCCCGAGCGCAAGGTGTCGAGGTCGCCCAGCGGCGCAGGCTCGTCGCCGTCGCCGTCGCCCCAGTCGGCGTCTTCTCGGCGGCGCTGCAGCACCGGCAGCAGGTCAAAGCTGCGCCAGGCCGGGCCCGAAATGAGCACGCTGCTGGCCAGCATCGCGCCGCGCGCGGCCCAGCCGACGGCGCCGAGCGACAACACGACGGTGACTGCGGCGGTGCTGTGCACGTGGCTGGCAGCTTGCTCGGCGGCCTGGAGCGGGAGGTCCGGAGCGGCGCTCTCGAACGAGCGGCTGCCACGCTCCTGGGCGGCGGCCTCGGCGAGGCTGCGCAGCTGCGTCAGAGTGGTCAGGTCGGCGTCGACCCACTCGGTCGGCTGGCCAGGCAGCGAAGCGGCCGCATGGACCTGCACGGCCACGCCGCCGCTGCCGGCGGTGGGGCTGCCCAGGCGCGCGGGGCTCGCCGGCACGCCGATCGAAATGCCGTCACCGGCAGGGCTGGCGTCGATAGCCGGCTCCAGCGTGAACAGGAGCGGTGCTTCTGCCGCCAGTGCCACGGTGGGCCCGGCCGGCGCGGTGGGCACCGCTGGTTTGGCTTGGGGCGATGACGATGGCGATGGCGATGGGGCCGGCGGTGGCGGTGGCGATGGGGCCGGCGCGGCGGGCGGCTCCAGAGGCTCCTGCCGGGCGGGCTCGGGTTCGGGCGCCGCCACGGGTGTGCTGCCGACCGTCACCATCAACTGCTGGGTGCGCGTGAACTGGCCATCGCTGACCTGCACCACCACCTCGTAACGCCGGTCACCCGCGGCGCTCGGTGCCAGCTCGGCGCCGCCGGTCGAGACGAAGTTCAGCACGCCCGCAGCGTTGAGCGTGAAACGCGCCGCATCGGCACCGCCGACGATGGTGAAGACGAGCGTCTGGGCCGGCGCATCGGCGTCGCCCCCGACGAGCCGCCACCTGCAGCGCGCCGCCGGGCACAGTGAGTTGCGCACTGGCAACGCCGCCGTTGTTGCCGATGACCGGTGCGATGTCGTTGACCGGCAGCACCGAGACGCTGATCGTCTGCGTGTCGGCCAGGTTGCCGTCGCTGGCGCGTACGATCACTTGATAGACGTTGTTGCCGTCGGCATCGGCCGGCGCCTCGAAATCGGGCGCGGTGACGAAGCGCAGCAGGCCGGTCGCGGGGTCGATGATGAAGCGCGCGGCGTCGGCCCCACCGACGATCGTGTACGACACGAGCGAAGCATCGCGATCGGTCGCGGCGACGGTCGTCACCAGCGTGGTGTTTTCGTCCACTGCGCGTGCCGCAGTGGCACCGCCGCCGTCGCTCGCGATCATCGGCGCGTCGTTGACGGCGGCCACATCGATGACCAAGGTCTTGGGTGCCGGGTCGGCAGCGCCGGCCTGGTCGCGCACGCTGAAACTGAAGCTGGCGTAGCCGCTGCCACTCGCGTCGGCGGCTGGCGTGAAGACCAGGTTGCCCAGGTTGGCCGCCGTGATCACCTGCCCGGCAGTGACGGCCACGCCCGAAAGCGTCAGGCTTCCGGCGCCGGGCAAGGTGTCGATGCGCACGGCGCTGAGGCTGTCGCCTGCGTCGATATCGGTGAAGCCGAAGTCGGCTGCGGCGAAGGGCCAGGGGGTGTCTTCGTTGGCGCTGACGGTGTTGGCCGCGCCGGCTGGCGTGTCGTTGACGGCCGTGACGTTGATCGTCATGGCTTTCGGAGCCGAGTCGTAAGCGCCGCCCTGATCCCGCACGCTGAAGGCGAAACCGGCGAAGCCGGCACCGTTTGCGTTGAGCGCCGGCGTAAAGACAAGGTTGCCGAGGTTGGCAGTCGTGATCACTTGGCCGGCCGTGACGGCCAGGCCCGACAGAGTCAGGCTTCCGGCACCCGGCAAGGTGTCGATGCGCACCGCGCTGAGGCTGTCGCCCGGGTCTGTGTCGGTGAAGCCGAAGTCGGCCGCGCCGAAGGTCATCGGCGTGTCTTCGTTCGTGGTGACGGTGTTGGCCGTGCCGACCGGCGCATCGCTGACCGCCGTGACATCGATGGTCATCGTCTTCGGCGCCGCGTCGAACGCACCCGCCTGGTCGCGCACGCTGAAGCTGAAGCTCGCATAGCCAGTGCCATTCGCGTCGGCTGCTGGCGTGAAGACCAGGTTGCCCAGGTTGGCCACCGTGACCACTTGCCCGGCCGTAACGGCCACGCCTGACAAGGTCAGCGTGCCGGCACCCGGCAGGGTGTCGATGCGCACAGCGCTCAGGCTGTCGCCCGCGTTGATATCAGTGAAGCCGAAGTTGCCTGCTGCGAACGTGAACAGGGCGTCCTCGGTCGTGGTCACGGTGTTGGCCGTGCCGACCGGGGCATCGTTGACGGCCGTGACGTTGACGGTCATCGCTTTCGGCGCCGCGTCGTACGCGCCGGACGGGTCGCGCACGCTGAAGGTGAAGCCCGTGTAGCCAGCGCCATTCGCGTTGGTGGCCGGGGTGAACACGAGGCTGCCAATGCTGGCCGCTGTGATCACCTGCCCGGCGCTAACCGCCACGCCCGACAGGCTCAGTGTGCCGGCTCCGGGCACGGTGTCGATTCGCACCGCGCTCAGGCTGTCGCCCACATCCGCATCGGTGAAGCCGAAGTCGGCTGCGGCGAAAGTCAACGGCGTGTCTTCGTTCGTGGTGACGGTGTTGGACGTTCCGACCGGCGCATCGCTGACGGCCGTGACGTTCATCGTCATCGCCTTCGGTGCTGCGTCGTACGCGCCCGCCTGGTCGCGCACGCTGAAGGTGAAGCCCGCGTAGCCGGCACCGTTCGCGTCCGCCGCCGGGGTGAAGACCAGGTTGCTGTTGTTCGCAGTCGTGATCACCTGCCCGGCCGTGACAGCCACGCCTGACAAGGTCAATGTGCCGGCGCCGGGCAAAGTGTCGATGCGCAAGGCGCTCATGCTGTCGCCAGCGTCCACGTCGGTGAAGCCGAAGTCTCCCGAAGCAAATGGCCAGCCGTTGTCTTCGATGGTCGTGACCGTGCTGGCCGTGCCGACCGGCGCATCGTTGACGGCCGTGACGTTGATCGTCATCGCCTTTGGCGCTGCGTCGTACGTACCCGCCTGATCGCGCACGCTGAAGGTGAAACCCGCGTACCCGGCGCCGTTCGCGTTGAGCGCTGGCGTAAAGACCAGGTTGCCCAGGTTGGCGGTCGTGATCACCTGCCCGGCCGTGACGGCCACGCCCGACAGCGTCAGGCTTCCGGCACCGGCCAGTGTGTCGATGCGGACCGCGCTCAGGCTGTCGCCCGCGTCCACGTCGGTGAAACCGAAGTCGGCTGCGCCGAAGGTCAACGGTGTGTCTTCGTTGGTCGTGACGGTGCTGCTCGTGCCGACCGGCGCATCGTTGACGGCCGTGACGTTGATCGTCATGGCCTTCGGCGCTGCGTCGTACGCGCTCGCCTGATCACGCACGCTGAAAGTGAAGCCCGCGTAGCCAGCGCCGGTCGCGTTGGCTGCTGGCGTGAAGACCAGGTTGCCCAGGTTGGCCGCCGTGATCACCTGCCCGGCCGTGACGGCCACACCTGACAGCGTCAGGCTTCCGGCACCCGGCAGTGTGTCGATGCGCACGGCGCTCAGGCTGTCGCCTGCGTCGATATCGCTGAAGCCGAAGTGGGCTGCGGCGAACGTCAACGGCGTGTCATCGTTGGTCGTGACCGTGTTGGCCGTGCCGGCCGGCGCATCGTTGACCGCCGTGACATCGACGGTCATCGTCTTCGGCGTGGCGTCGTACGCACCAGCCTGATCGCGTACGCTGAAGGTGAACCCGGCGTAGCTGGCGCCGTTTGCGTTGAGCGCTGGTGTGAACACGAGGTTGCCAATGTTGGCGGTCGTGATGACCTGCCCGGCAGTGACCGCCACGCCCGACAAGGTGAACGTGCCGGCCCCGGGCAAAGTGTCGATGCGAACTGCGCTCAGGCTGTCGCCAGCGTCGATGTCGGTGAAGCCGAAGTCAGCCGCGGCGAAGGTCAACGGTGTGTCTTCGTCGGTTGTAACGGTGTTGTTCGTGCCGATCGGCGCATCGTTGACCGCCGTGACGTTGACCGTCATCGCCCTCGGCGCCGCGTCGTACGCGCTCGCCTGATCACGCACGCTGAAAGTGAAGCCCGCGTAGCCAGCGCCGGTCGCGTTGGCTGCTGGCGTGAAGACCAGGTTGCCCAGGTTGGCAGCGGTGATCACCTGACTGGCCGTGACGGCCACGCCCGACAAGGTGAACGTGCCGGCACCAGGCAGTGTGTCGATGCGCACGGCGCCCAGGCTATCGCCCGCGTCCACATCGGTGAAGCCAAAGTCGGCTGCGCCGAACGTCAACGGTGTGTCTTCATTTGTGGTGACCGTGTTGACCGTGCCGACCGGCGCATCGTTGACCGCGGTCACGTTGACCGTCATGGTCTTCGACGTTGCGTCGAATGCGTTCGTCTGGTCGCGCACGCTGAAGGTGAAGCTCGCGTAGCCGGCACCGTTCGCATTCGCCGCGGGGGTGAACACGAGGTTGCCGATGTTGGCAATCGTGATCACCTGCCCGGCCGTGACCGCCACGCCGGACAAGGTGAACGTGCCGGCGCCAGGCAAGGTATCAATCCGAACCGCGCTCAGGCTATCGCCCGCGTCCACATCGGTGAAGCCAAAGTCGGCTGCGCCGAAGGTCAACGACGTGTCTTCGTTCGTGGTGACTGTGCTGGACGTGCCAACCGGCAGGTCGTTGACCGCCGCGACGTTGATCGTCATCGCCTTCGGCGCTGCGTCGTACGCGCTCGCCTGGTCGCGCACGCTGAAGGTAAAACTGGCGTAACCCGCACCGTTCGCGTTGAGCGCAGGGATGAAGACGAGGTTGCCAATGTTGGCAGCCGTGATCACCTGCCCGGCCGTGGCGGCCACACCTGACAAGGTGAGCGTGCCGGCACCCGGTAGCGTGTCGATCCGCACGGCGCTGAGGCTGTCGCCCACATCCACATCGGTGAAGCCGAAGTCGCCTGCACCGAACGTCAACGGTGTGTCTTCGTTCGTCGTGATGGTGTTGGCCGTGCCGACTGGCGCATCGTTGACCGCCGTGACGTTGATCGTCATGGCCTTCGGCGCTGCGTCGAACGCGCTCGCCTGGTCGCGCACGCTGAAGGTGAAGCTCGCGTACCCGGCACCGTTCGCATTCGCCGCCGGGGTGAAAACGAGATTGCCGATATTGGCGGCGGTGATGACCTGCCCGGCCGTGACGGCCACGCCCGACAAGGTGAACGTGCCGACCGCGGGCAAAGTGTCGATCCGGACCGCGCTCAGGCTGTCGCCCGCGTCCACATCGGTGAAGCCAAAGTCG
>JANMYQ010000358.1:0-25085 GCA_031382215.1 Methylibium sp. | reverse complement strand
CGCAATTGGGCGTCGCGCTGGTACGCATCGAACAAGAACTTCGCCACGATGCTTGCTGAAGATCTGCGCGTTCGTGAGTACCTGAAAGCTCGCCTGAAGAGCGCCGCCGTGTCGCGCATCCTGATCGAGCGCCCGGCCAAGAACGCCCGCATCACCATCTACTCGGCGCGCCCGGGTGTGGTGATCGGCAAGAAGGGCGAGGACATCGAGAACCTGAAGGCCGAACTGACGCGCCGCCTGGGCGTGCCGGTGGCCGTGAACATCGAAGAAGTGCGCAAGCCCGAAATCGATGCGCAGCTGATTGCCGACAGCATCACCCAGCAGCTGGAGAAGCGCATCATGTTCCGCCGCGCGATGAAGCGCGCGATGCAGAACGCGATGCGCCTGGGTGCGCAGGGCATCAAGATCATGTCGTCGGGCCGCTTGAACGGCATCGAGATCGCACGCTGCGAGTGGTACCGCGAAGGCCGCGTGCCGCTTCACACCCTCAAGGCCGACATCGACTACGGTTTCTCCGAAGCCAAGACGACCTACGGCGTGATCGGCGTGAAGTGCTGGGTCTACCGTGGCGACCGCCTGGGCAAGGGTGAAGTGGCGCCTGCCGCGAAGCCCGAGACCGAGGACGATCGCCGTCCGCGTCGCCCCGCGCGCCCCGGCGCACCGGATGGCCGCGGCCGCCCGGGCGGTGGTGGTTTCGATCGGGGTGCGCCGCGCCAGGCACCGTCCGCCACACCAGGTGTGGGTGCGGCGGGTGCCGACAGACCGGCCACGCCGGGTGATGCGCCCAAGACGCCCGCCGTCAAGCGGGTGCGCAAGGCGGTGCCCCCGGGCACGCCAGAGGCCAAAGGAGAATAAGAATGCTGCAACCTGCACGCAGAAAATACCGCAAAGAACAGAAAGGCCGCAACACCGGCGTCGCCACGCGTGGCGCCAAGGTGTCGTTCGGCGACTTCGGCCTGAAGGCGATCGACCGCGGTCGCTTGACTGCCCGCCAGATCGAAGCCGCACGTCGCGCCATTTCGCGCCACGTGAAGCGCGGCGGTCGCATCTGGATCCGCATCTTTCCGGACAAGCCGATCTCGCAGAAGCCGGCCGAAGTCCGCATGGGCAACGGCAAGGGCAACCCCGAGTACTACGTGGCTGAAATCCAGCCTGGCAAGGTGCTGTACGAAATCAACGGCGTGCCCGAGCAACTGGCCCGCGAAGCGTTCACCTTGGCCGCCGCCAAGTTGCCGCTGCGCACCACGTTCGTGGCCCGTCAGGTCGGCGCCTGACGCGCCGGCAGCACCCATCGGAGATACCCAAGATGAAACCATCCGAACTGCGTTCCAAAGACGTCGCCGGCCTGCAAAAGGAAGTCGGTGATCTGCTGAAGGCCCACTTCGGCCTGCGCATGCAAAAGGCCACCCAGCAGCTGACCAATCATTCGCAGCTGGGCAAGACCCGCCGCGACATCGCGCGCGCCAAGACCGTGCTTGCGCAGAAAAAGAAAGAGGCTGCGAAATGACTGAAGCCACGACTGGCGCGGCAAGCGTTGCCAAGCCCAAGAACACCCGCACCCTGGTGGGCAAGGTCGTCAGCGACAAGCGCAGCAAGACCGTGACCGTGCTGATCGAGCGCCGCACCAAGCACGAGCTGTACGGCAAGATCGTGGCCCGTTCCAGCAAGTACCACGCCCACGACGAAAAGGGCGAGTACAAGACCGGCGACGTGGTCGAGATCGCCGAAAGCCGCCCGATCTCGAAGACCAAGTCGTGGGTCGTGACCCGTTTGGTCGAAAAGGGCAACGTCGTCTGACGACGCACCGAGCCCTTGCCGTGGCCTTTTGAGGGGCTTGGCAGCACGACGGTCGGAACGCTGGGATACTGGCGGCCGGCCGTTTTCCATTCAACCGTTCATTCCCGTTTTTCAGGAGACGCACATGCTGAAAGTTGGCGACAAGCTGCCCTCGGGCACCCTGCAGGAATTCATCGAAGTCGAAGGCAACGGCTGCTCGCTGGGGCCTAACAGCTTCGCGGTCGACAAGATCACCGCCGGCAAGACGGTGGCGATCTTCGCCCTGCCCGGCGCTTACACGCCGACCTGCTCGGCCAAGCACGTGCCCGGTTACGTCGAGAACGCTGCCGCCTTCAAGGCCGCCGGTGTCGACGAGATCTGGTGCGTTTCCGTCAACGACGCATTCGTGATGGGCGCCTGGGGCCGCGACCAGAAAACTGCTGAAAAGGTGCGCATGATGGCCGACGGCAGCGCCGAATTTGCCAAGGCCACCGGCTTGACCCTGGACCTGACCGCCCGCGGCATGGGCCTGCGCTCGAACCGCTATTCCATGTTGGTGGTGGACGGCGTGGTGAAGACGCTCAACGTCGAAGCGCCGGGCAAGTTCGAGGTGAGCGACGCCGCCACCCTGCTCGCCCAGGCCAAGCAGACGCTGCGCTGACCCGAAGGCGCGGCACCCAGCTGCAACGCCGGCCCTCGACGCCGCCGCGGGACCGCGCCGATGACCCTGCCCGACGGCCTGCGCAAGCACAGCTTCCGCAAGTGGTATGAGCGCGAGCTGTTCAGCAGCCACGCGCACATGCTTTTGCTGTTTCTGTGCACCATCGGGCTGCTGGCCGCCTTCGAGGTGTACAGCAAGAGCGCATCGACGGTGGACCAGATGATCGACGTGCTGGCGGTGATCCTGTTCACCGCCGTCGGCGTCTGGTCGCTGCGGCGCTATCTGTACCTGCTGATGCACGCCGAACAGGTGGCCAACCAGGCGGTGTGCAAGCAGTGCGAGACCTACGGCCGCTTCAGCCTGGTTGAAGAGGACCGGGTTGCCAGCCAGGTGAAGGTGCGCTGCAAGAAGTGCCAGCACGAGTGGCCGATTTCGCACTAGCCAGCCGTCCACTCCATGCAACCGAGCGAAGCCCGCCTGGCTAGAAAAACTGCCCGATCAGCAACGCCACGAAGCTCAGCAGCACGCTGCTGGTGAGTGGTACGAAGAACTCGCGCCCGAACAGCCTGAAGCGGAAGTCGCCCGGCAGCCTGCCCAGGCCGATCTTCTCGAGCCAGCGGTGCAGGCCGCTGAAGATCAGCAGCGACAGGAAGATGACGATCAGCCAACGGATCACAGCGTGTGCGACCGGTCGCCACTGGTGAAGCCGAGCGCGTCGAACTCTCCACCTTTGGCAAAGCCGATCACCTTGAACAGTTCGCCCATCTCGTGCTCCATCAGCAGCTTCTGCGCGGGTACCGCGGTTCGCGTGTCGGCCGCCTGCAGCAGGTCGCCGAAGCCGCAGTTCAACAGAAAGCGCGCCTGGCTGGTGTAACCCAGCACATCGAACCCGGCGCTCTGCCCGGCCAGCGCGATGCCGGTGAAGTTGACGTGCGCGGTGATGTCCTTCAAGCCCAACTCGACCAGCGGGTCGGCGTCGACCTGGTGCGCCCGGTGGCACATCAGCGTGCCACCGGTGCGCTGCGGGTGGTAGTACTCGGCCTGCGGAAAGCCGTAGTCGATGAAGAACGCGGCGCCGCGGTCCAAGCGGTCGGCCAAGGTCGCGATGAAGGCTTCGGCCTGCGGGTGGACTTCGGTCACGGTGCCGTGTGGCGGTGCCGCGTCGAACGGTGCCGACAGCGCCGTCGGCCTGTCCCCCCAAGCCAGGCCGTCGCCGCGCACCACCACACCACGCTCCTGCCAGCCGGCAGCGCCGAAGTGCAGCAACTGCACCGGCATCGCGTCGAGCACCTCGTTGCCGACCACCACGCCCTGCATCAACTCAGGCAAGGCATCGACCCACGCCACGCGGTCTGCATGGGGCCGCAAGCGTTCACGCTGGCGCTCGCGCAGGCTGCCGGACAAGTCGACGATGGTGTAGCGCCGCACCTCGGGCCCCAGCGCCGCCAGCAACTGTTCGGCGAGCGCCCCGGAGCCGGCACCGAATTCCCACACCCCGTCGGTGCCGGTGGCCTGCAGCGCCTGCGCCACCTGGCGCGCCAGGGCCTGGCCGAACAGCGGCGACAACTCGGGCGCGGTGACGAAGTCGCTGCCCGAGGCCGGCATCAAGCCGAACTGGCGGCTGCTGCTGGCGTAGTAGCCCAGACCCGGCGCGTACACCACCATTGCCATGAAGCGGTCGAACGGCAACCAGCCGCCGTTGCGGGTTATCGCCTCGCGGACCAGCCGCGCCAGTGCCGCCGATACACTGGCGCCTTGATCTTGATGCATCGCCGCATTGTAGGAACCATGTCCGCCCGTCCTGTCGTATTGGTCACCGGCGCCGCCCAGCGCCTGGGCAGAGTCATCGCGCTCGAGCTGGCACGCCGAGGCAACCACATCGCGCTGCACTTCCACCACTCGGCCGACGCAGCGGCGGCGACGCTGGCCGAGTTGCGCGCCCTCGGCGTGACCGCCCACGCATTCCAGGCCGACCTGGCGGACGAGGCCGCCACCGCCGCTCTTGTGCCGGCAGTACTGGAGCAATTCGGCCAGCTGGATGGCGTGGTGCACAGCGCCTCGCGCTTCGTCTACGACGACGTGGCCACCCTCAGTTATGCCGCGCTCAGCGCGCACGCCTGTGTCAACACCGGCTCGGCGGTGCTGCTGGCGCGCGCGCTGCACGCGCATGCCATGAGCTCTGGCAGCCGCAGCGCGCGTGCCGCGCTCGTGCTGATGCTCGACCAGCGGCTGTGGAACCCGAACCCGGACTACCTCTCGTACGCGCTGTCCAAGAGCGGCCTGGAGATGCTGACGCGCGTGCTCGCCAAGGCGCTCGCGCCGAACGTACGGGTGGTCGGCGTGGCGCCGGGGCTGGCCTCCGACAGCGAGCTGATTGACGACGCGATGCTGCAGCGCATGGCCGCTCTGTCGCTCACCGGTGCCACGGTGCAGCCGGCCGACATTGCCGACGCCGTGGCATTCGCGCTCGGCAATTCCTCGATGACCGGCAGCACGCTGATGATCGACGCCGGTTACCACCTGCAGCCGATGGCACGGGACTTCCCGTTCTTGTGATGCGAGGGCCCATGTCTGAAGTCGAACTGTCTGGAGTTGAAAGGCCCGAAGTCGAGCTCGGCGACCCGCGCATCACCACCGACCTGCCGGTCAGCATCGCCAAGCTGTCCAAGCGTTTGCATCGCCAGGTCGGCCAGGCGATTGCCGACTTCAACATGATCGAGGCCGGCGACAAGGTGATGGTGTGCGTCTCCGGTGGCAAAGACAGTTACGCCCTGCTCGACATCCTGGTCAGCTTGCGCCAGCGCGCGCCGATTCCGTTCGACATCGTCGCTGTCAACCTTGACCAGAAACAACCCGGCTTTCCCGCGCACGTGCTGCCCGAGTACCTGGCCAGCCGTGGCGTGCCCTTTCACATTGCCGAACAAGACACCTACTCGATCGTCAAGCGCCTCATCCCCGAGGGCAAGACGATGTGCAGCCTGTGCTCGCGCTTGCGCCGCGGTGTTCTGTACCGCGTGGCCAGCGAACTGGGCGCCACCAAGATCGCACTCGGCCACCACCGTGACGACATGCTGCAGACCCTGTTCATGAACATGTTCTTCGGCGGCCGCATGAAGGGCATGCCGCCCAAGCTGGTCAGCGACGACGGCAGGCACATCGTGATCCGGCCGCTGGCCTATGTGCCCGAGGCAGACCTGGAGCGCTGGGCGCGCCACCGGCAGTTCCCCATCATCCCGTGCACCTTGTGCGGCAACCAGGAAAACCTGCAGCGCGTGCAGACCCGACTGATGCTGCGCGACTGGGAGCGCCGCTACCCGGGGCGCATTCACAACCTGTTCAGCGCGATGGGCAACGTCGTGCCCTCGCACCTGATGGACCGGAACCTCTACCCGTTCGCCGGGCTCCAAGCGACTGGTGTGCCCCAGCCGCTGGGCGACAAGGCCTTCGACGACGATGACGAGCCCTGCGGCACGACGATCGAAGCAGCCGGCCTGACGACGATCCGGCCGACGATCCGGCTGCACCCCGATGACTGAACAATTCGCTCACAGGGCAGGAGGCTCGTCATGATGAAACTGTTTACCTGCGTTGCCGCCGCGCTGGCCCTGACCGGCTGCGCGGCGTTTCGCACCCTCAACAGCGAGGTGTCGAGTTATGGCCAGTGGCCGGCCGACCGCAAGCCCAGCAGTTACGTTTTCGAGCGCCTGCCATCACAGCAGGCCCGCCCGGAACAACAGAAGCTGCTCGAAGACGCGGCCCGGCGCGCGGTCGAAGCCGCAGGGTTCACACCCGCGGCCGACGAGAAGACCGCCGACGTCAGCATTCAGCTCGGTGCGCGCGTGAGCGCTGGCGACCGCTCGCCTTACGACGACCCGTTCTGGTGGCGCGGCGGCCTGTACTACTCGCACCACGCGCGCTTCGGGCGCGGCTTCTGGGGGCCGGGCATCGGCTTGCAGTTCAGCACGCCCACCTACGAGCGCGAAGTGGCGCTGCTGATCCGCGACCGCAAGACCGGCCAGCCACTGTACGAAGCGCGCGCCAGCAACGACGGTGCCTCGTCGGCCATCAACTCGCTGATGCCGGCGATGTTCGAAGCGGCGCTGAAAGACTTCCCGACCGGAGGCATCAACCCGCGCAACGTGAGCGTGGAAATCACGCGCTGAGACGCTGGCGCCAGGTTGCGGCTCACTGGGCCACTCACCTGGCCGCCGCTCACTTGCCAGCTTCGGCCGCCAGGGCCCGCACATCGCCTTCCCAGCCCTTGAGCCGTTGCAACGCGGTCTGGCGTTGCGCGGGGCTGGTGGTGTTGTGCAGGTTGGCGGCAAAACTGCAGTTGAAGGCCTGAAGCGCCTCCGAGTAGCGCCGGTACTCTTCGCGCGGCGAGCGGCCCCAGCGCTCGATGTAGGAGCGCAGCGCGGCCTCGGCAGTGTCGCGGCGCGCCCCGGCGGCGCTCATGCGGCGAAGTATCTGCAATGCATCCTGCTGGCGCCGCTTGCGCTCGCTGAACCACAGCTCGGGATCGAAGGGCGACTGCGCGATGCTGCGCGCCACCTGCTCGCGCTGCGCATCGTCGAGCTTGCCGTACAGCAGCTCGGCGCGTTCGATGGCGCGGTCGGTCGAGACCTTGCGCCGCTTGGCCGGGTCGGCCTGCAGAAAATCGTCACGGAACTCGTCGTTCGCTTTCGCGTAGCGGCGCTCCATGTGCTGGATCTGCTTCGGGCCGATGCTCAGCATCAGTTCGGCGCCGGTCGGCACGGCGCGCTCGAAGGCGCTGTCCATGCGCCCGTTGAGCGTGGCCCACCATTCGCACACCCGCGCCGGCGTGCTGTCGCCCAGCACTTCGGTCTGGGCGCGCACCAGCAGTTGCGCGTAGTCGGGCAGTTGCGTGTTGCGGTGCCAGGCGAACCAGTTGGCCAGCCCGTCACGCACCGTCAGGGTCTGGGCGTCGTCGAAATCGACGAAACCGTCGAGCCACCAGTAGGCCAGATCAGCCGCCTGGTTATAGCCAAATCGTAACGCACTGCAGCCCCCGGTCAGGGTCAGCGCCAGGCACACGGCCACGATAATCGGCCATCGAAAAATCGATCGGCGATCGGAGCAGGTGATGACGCAAGTGGCAGGGCAAGAGAGAGCGTTGGACATCGTGATCATGGCGGCGGGCAAAGGCACCCGCATGAAGTCGGCCTTGCCCAAAGTGTTGCACAGACTCGCAGGGCTTAGCCTGTTGCAGCACGTTCTGAGCACCGCTGCCGGGCTGGGCGCCGACCGCATCGTCACGATCACTGGCCATGGTGCCGACAGGGTTGAAGCTGCCGTTACGGCGCCGAACCTGCAATTCGTCCGCCAGATGCCGCAGCTCGGCACTGGCCACGCGGTTCAGCAGGCGGTGCCCGCGCTGCACGACGAAGGCACCACGTTGATCCTCAACGGTGATGTGCCGCTGATCCGCGCCGAAACCATGCGCGCGCTCGTGCAGGCCTGCGGCGGCACGCGCCTGGCGCTGCTGACGGTGATGCTCGACGACCCGAGCGGCTACGGCCGCATCGTGCGTGAAGCGGGTGGCAAAGAGGGCGACGCCGTGCGCGCGATCGTCGAACACAAAGACGCCACGCCGCAGCAACGCACGATCCGCGAGGGTTACACCGGCATGATGGCCGTACCCACCGCGCACCTCAAGCGCTGGCTCGCCGCGCTGAAGAACGACAACGCCCAGGGCGAGTACTACCTGACCGACATCGTTGCCGCCGCGGTGGCCGACGGTGTGCCGGTGACCACCGCGCTGGCCGCCGACGAGACCGAGGTGCTGGGCGTCAACAGCCCGCTGCAACTGGCCGAACTGGAGCGCCGTTTTCAACGCCGCCTGGCCGAACAGTTCATGGAAGCCGGTGTGCGCCTGGCCGACCCGGCACGTTTCGACGTGCGCGGCGAGCTGCTCACAGGCACCGATGTCGAGATCGACGTCAACTGCGTCTTCGAAGGCTGCGTGACGCTCGGCGACAGCGTGCGCATCGGCGCCAACTGCTGCATCCGCAACGCGATCATCGCCGCCGGTGCAGTGATCCACCCGTTCACGCACATCGACGGTGAAGCGCTCGGCGTGAAGGTCGGCGCCGGTGCGCTGATCGGCCCGTTCGCGCGCCTGCGCCCGGGCGCCGACCTGGCCGAAGACGTGCACATCGGCAACTTCGTCGAGGTCAAGAATTCCACCCTCGCGCGCGGCGCCAAGGCCAACCACCTGGCCTACCTGGGCGACGCGACGGTGGGCGAAAGAGTGAACTACGGCGCCGGCAGCATCACCGCCAACTACGACGGTGCGAACAAGCACCGCACCATCATCGAAGCCGATGTGCACGTGGGAAGCAACTGCGTGCTGGTCGCGCCCGTGAAACTCGGCGCGGGGGCCACCATCGGCGGCGGCTCGACGGTGACCAAGGACGCACCGGCCGGGCAACTGACCGTGGTGCGCGCCAAGCAGATGTCGATCGAGGGTTGGAGCCGGCCGGTCAAGAAAAAGTGACCGGGCGATCGGGTGGGTCAGCCGGCCTCGCGCCGCGCCCGCCGCTCCAGCACCCAGGCCTCGAACTGCACCAGCGGCAGCGCCGGGCTGATCAGGAAGCCCTGCAACTCGTCGCAGCCCTGGGCGGCCAGGAACTCGCCCTGAGCCGCCGTTTCAACACCTTCGGCAATGACAGTCATGCCCAGGCTGCGCCCCATCTGGATGATGGCCGACGCAATGGCCACCGAATCACGCGCATCCGGCAAATCGCGGATGAACGAGCGGTCGATCTTGAGCTTGTCGATCGGCAGGTGCTTCAGGTGGCCGAGCGACGAATAACCGGTGCCGAAATCGTCGACCGAGATGCTCAGGCCCATCGCGCGCAGTCGCATCAGCCGCTGCTTCACTTCGCTCATGTCGTCCATCAGCATGCGCTCGGTGAGTTCGAGCTCGAGCATGCCGCTGTCCAGCCCGTCGGCCGGCAGCACCTGCGCCACTGCGTCGATGAAGCCGGGCGACAGGAATTGCAAGGTCGACAGATTCACCGCCACCGTCGGCACGCCCAGCTCGATCGTGTGCCAGCGCTTGATGCAGCGCGCCGCCTCTTGCAGCACCCATTGGCCGATGCGCAGCATCAGGCGCTGGCGCTCGGCCAGGTGGATGAACTCGTTGGGCAGCAGCAAGCCGCGCTCGGGGTGGTTCCAGCGGATCAGCGCCTCGGCGCCGACCAGCGCGCCGCCGTGCGAGGTGACCTGCGGCTGGAAGTACAGCTCGAACTCGCCGCGCTCGAGCGCCTGCGCGAGCTGCCCCTCCATCACCAGCGCGGCGTAAGCGGCGCTGGCCATGCCGCGGTCGAAGAACTGGAGTTGGCGCGCCCGCGCGACTTGGCCAGGTACATCGCGGTGTCGGCATGTTTGACGAGTTCGTGCGGCGAATCGCCATCGTCGGGGAACATCGCAATGCCCACCGACGGCGTGACCGAGATCGGCCGCCCTTCGGCGATCAGCGGCACCTCGATGGCGGCAAGCAGCTTCTGCGCCACCTCTTCCACATCGGTGCCGCGCTCGCTTTGCAGACCTTGCGAAATTGGCAGGCCGGGCAGCAGCACCATGAACTCATCGCCGCCGAAACGCGCCACGATGTCGGTGGCGCGCAGGCTGGAGGTGATGCGCGCGGCGACAGTACGCAGCAGGGTGTCGCCCACCAGATGGCCGAGCGAGTCGTTGACTCGCTTGAAGTGGTCCAGGTCGATGAACAACAGCGCCAGGCGCGAACCGTTCTTGCGGGCCCCGAGCAGCAGGTGGTCGAGCTGCTCCATGAACGACATGCGGTTGGGCAGTCCGGTCAGCGTGTCGTGGTGCGCCAGGTGGTGGATGCGCGCCTGCGCGGCATGCCGGTCGCGCAGGTCGCGCACGATGGTCATGCGCATGCGCTCGCCATTGCGCAGCATGGTGCGCACGATGAACTCGACCGGAATGCGCTGGCCGGCCTTGTCGACGAGCACGCTCTCGTAGGCGGTCTCCTGGCCCGAGGCCATCACCGCGGCGACCTTGGCCACCTGTTCGTGGGCAATGAAGTCGATCGTCGGGCGGCCGCGCATCTCGTCGAGCGAGAGGCCGATCAACTCGCACATCGGCGGGTTGGCGTCGACCACGATGCCGTCTTTGTGGAACACGATGCCCTCGGTGCTGGCCTGCATGAACTGCGCCAGCCGCCCCTCCGAGTCGCGCACCGCCTGCTCGGCCAGGCGGTGCTTGGTGATGTCGGAGATCAGCACGAACACGCCGATCACCTCGGTCTGCGGGTTCAGGTGCGGCAGCAGGTTGACCTCGATCCAGCGTGTGCTGCCGTCGGCGTTGAGCAAGGTGCGTTCGTAGGCCACCGGCCGGCGTTGGTCCAGCACCGCCTGCAGTTCGGGGTCGATCTGGTGCGCCGCGTCGTCGCCGATGATTTGCGCGAGGGTCTGCCCCAAGATCGACTTCTCGTCGTGCCCGAAGGTGCGCGCGTAACCCAGGTTGGCAAACTGGCACTGAAAGTCGCCGGCCCGGTAGTAAGCGATCATCACCGGCACGTTGTCCGTCATCAGGCGGAACAGGTCGGCCTGGTCCTGCGCGTGGCTCAGCACACGCCTGCCGAGGGTTTCGTCGCGCAACAGGCACAAGAAGTCGCCACGCTCGGGAGACCAGCGCGCCAGGCACTCGACCCAGCGCGTCTGGCCGTCGGCCTGGCGCCACTGCAGCGGCATCGTGAAGTCGCGCTCGTTGCCCAGCGCGGCCAGCAAGGCCTGGTGCGATTCGGCGCTCAGCGCCGCATGCCAGCCGTGGCCCAGGGCCTGCTCGACGCTCATGCCCATGAAGGCGGCCAGTGTGGCATTGACGTAGCGCGCCGCGCCGTCCGGCTCCAGCAACTGCACCATGCCGGGCAGTTCGTCCCAGGGGGACCGTTCGCCGGTGCGCGAGGGTGGAGCGGTGGTCATCAAGTGCTGTGTGGGGTGCTCGTCGGCTGGCCTGCCGCAACGATCATAGTCGCGCGTTTGTGCACGACAAGCCACACGTTGCGGCAGTGTGTCACCGCGCCGTGCAGACCTTCACGGTCCATTCACGGTCCATTCACGGTCGATTCAAGGTCTGCTCGCGGTCTCGACGGCCAGGCACAGGTCGTCCCAGGCACGCGCCTTTTCTTCCAGGCTGCGCAGCAGATAGGCAGGGTGGTAGGTCACGATCAACGGCACACCGTGGTAGTCATGCACACGGCCTCTCAGGCGGCCGATCGGCTCGCTGCTGCGCAGCAGGCTCTGCACCGCAAAGCGGCCCATCGCCACAATGATCTTCGGCCGCACCAGCTCGACCTGGCGGATCAGGAAAGGCTCGCACTGCGCCAGCTCGTCGGGCTGCGGGTTGCGGTTGCCGGGCGGGCGGCACTTGAGGGTGTTGGCGATGTAGACCTGTTGCGGCGCTGCGGCCGGCTGGCGCGTCAGGCCGATGGCACGCAGCATGTTGTCGAGCAGCTGGCCCGACTTGCCGACGAAGGGCTCGCCCTGCTGGTCTTCCTGTTCGCCCGGCGCTTCGCCGACGATCATCCAGTGCGCCTGCGGGTGGCCGACGCCGAACACCGTCTGCTTGCGGCCCTGGCACAGCTTGCAGGCAGTGCAGGCGGCCACGGTGTCGCGAAGTTCGGGCCAGTCCATCGCGGCGATGGCGGAGGCCGGCTGGCGCGGCGCGGTTGCGGCCTGCGCGGTTGCGGCCTGCGCGGGTGCAAGCGGCGCCGGTGCAAACTGCGCCGGTGCGGCGGGTGTTGGTGCAACCGACGTCGAGACCTGCGGCTTTGCTGCAGGCGGCGGCGCCACGTCCACGAGCACTGGCTCCGCGTCCGCCACCTCGGGCCACAGGCGCACGCCGATCTCCATCAGCAGGGAGCGCTGTCGTTCAGTCCAGCGCACCGGGCACCTCCATGACCGGCAAGCCCATCACCACGGCATCTTCACGCCGGCCGCCGGGCGCAGGGTAGTAGCCCTTGCGTACGCCGATCTCAGCGAAGCCGAAGGATTCGTAGATGCGCCGGGCGCGCGCATTGCTCTCGCGCACTTCGAGCCAGAGTTGCCGGGCATCCTGGCGCCGGCACAGGGCCACCAACCAGGCCAGCATGCAACGCGCGTGGCCACGGCTCTGCGCGGCCGGAGCGACGGTCAGGTTCAATAGGTGCATTTCCTCGAAACCCGGCAGCGCTACCAGGTAGCCGAGCAGTTCGCCGCGCGGGCCGCACAACATCTGCGCCACGTGGCCCGCAGCCAGCGAGTCGACGAAGTTGCCGCGGCTCCACGGAAATTCGTACGCCACGGCCTCGATGGCGAGCACGGCATCAAGGTGCGGCGCCGTCATCGGCAGCAGCACGGGCTCCTGCAGCACGGCGCTCATCAGCCGATCGCCACCTTGGCAGCCTGCGCCGCTTCGCGCTCGGCGGTGGTCAACGCCACCTTGTCCCGCAGATAGGTGGGCAGGGCCTGCGCGGCATCGACGGCACCGCCCTGCGCCCACAGGCGGCGCGCGAGCGGCAGCATGGCGGCGGCGCGCGGCATGGCGGCGTCGAAGCGGCGCGCCGCGCCCGCCTGCAGACGGTCGCCAAAAACCCCCAGCGCGTTGCCCGCGACCGCGTCGGGCGGTGCCTCGCGCCACTGGGCGTTCAAGGCCTGCGGCGTGGTGAGCCGCGGCGCACCGAGCACCTCCCACTGCCCGGCCGCAAAGCGGTAGTGGCCGGCATAGACCTCGTCCATGCGCGCATCCATGGTGACCCAGCCATGCCAAGCCGCAAGGCCAGCGCGGGCGTCTTCGGCCACGGCCAGCAAGCTATCGATCGGCAACACCGGCTTGTTCGCGCCGAAGGCCAGGCCCTGCGCCACAGAACAGGCCGTGCGCAGGCCGGTGAAGGCGCCGGGGCCGCGGCCGAAGGCAATGGCATCGACATCGCGCAAGCTCACGCCGGCCTGGCTCAACAGCCCCAGGATGGCAGGGATCAGTGCCGCCGAAGCCAGCGCGCCACCAGCGGCTTCGCGCTGCCAGAGATGCTCGCCCACGGCCAGCGCAATGCTCATCTGTTCGGTGGCGGTGTCAAAGGCCAGCAGGGCGTTCATATTGCTTGGGATGGCTGCCTATGGCGCATGGGACGCATCGGCACAGTTTAGCGGGCGTGCGATCATGGTCGCGTGTTCAACAAGGCATTCGCGCTAGTCGCTCCGGTCCTCGCTCTGGTACTTTCCACGGGCCTGCATGCGCTGCTCCGGGCGGCCCCGCGTGCCTTGCCGCTGGAAGTGGAAGCCGCGCTGGAACGCGCCAAGGTGCCGCCCGAAGCGCTGGTGTTCAGCGTGCAGGAAGTGGGCGCGCGCCGGCCCCGGCTGGCCTGGCAGGCCGAGCAGCCGTCGAACCCAGCCTCGGTGATGAAGCTGTTCACCACTTACGCCGCGCTGGAAATGCTGGGCCCGGCCTGGGCCTGGAACACCCCGGTGTGGCTGCAGGGCAGCGTGAAAGACGGCGTGCTCGACGGCAACCTCGTCATCAAGGGCAACGGCGACCCCAAGCTCGTGCTCGAACGCATGTGGTTGCTGATGCGCCGGGTGCAGCAGCTCGGCGTGACCCAGATCCGTGGCGACATCGTGCTCGACCGCAGCGCCTTCGCCGCGCCCGACCAGAACCCGGGCGACTTCGACGGCGAGCCGCTGCGCCCCTACAACGTGGGCGCCGACGCGCTGCTGCTGAGCTACAAGTCGGTGGTGTTCAGCTTCACGCCCGACCCGGCGCGCGGGGTGGCCTGGGTCGGCGTAGACCCGAGCCTGGCCGGCATGCGGCTCGAACAGCCGAACATCCCGCTGGTCGAAGGCGCCTGCAACGACTGGCGCGGTGCGCTGAAGGCCGACGTGGCCAACCCTTTGCACATTCAGTTCAACGGCAGCTTCCCGGTGGCCTGTGGCGAAAAGCAGTGGACCCTGGCGCACGGCGACGCACGCGCCTACAACGAACGCGCGCTCACCGGCCTGTGGCGCGAGATGGGTGGCACGCTGACCGGCACGGTACGCGACGGCGCGGCGCCGGCCGGCCCGCCGAGCTTCGAGCTCAGCTCCCCGGCCCTGGCCGAGGTGGTGCGCGACATCAACAAGTTCAGCAACAACGTGATGGCGCAGCAGTTGTTCCTGACCCTGGGGCTGACGCAGGGCGGCGCCGGCACGCCCGCGGCCGCGCGCCAGGTGCTCAAGCAGTGGATGGCGCAGCGGCTCGGGCCGGCGGCGGCCGGCGTGATCATCGACAACGGCTCGGGCCTGTCGCGCGATTCGCGCGCCAGCGCACAGGCGATCACGCGGCTGCTGCAGGTGGCGTGGGCCAGCCCGGTGATGCCCGAGCTGCTGAGCTCGCTGCCGCTCAACGGGGTGGACGGCACGCTGCGCCGCTCCCGAACCGCGGTGGGCCGAGCCCACCTGAAGACCGGCTCCCTGCGCGACGTGGCCGCGCTTGCGGGCTATGTGCTGGCCAACTCCGGACGCCGCTATGTGCTGGTGGCGATGGTCAACCACCCCAATGCCAACGCCGCCCGGCCGGCGCTGGACGCGCTGGTGCAGTGGACCTTCAACGACACGCTGCCGCCGCCGGACTATCTGAACTGATCTTCAGAACGGGTTGCCCGCTGCGCGCGAGGCCGCCAGCGCACCGATCTGGTTGTGGCCGCCCGGGCTCAGGTGGGTGGCGTCGGCCCACAACCAGGTGAACGAGCCGGCCGCCGCCACCGTGCCGTCGGCCGGCTGAAGCGTCGTGGTGTTGCAGCCCGGCAGCACCGCTGTGCTCAGACAGGCGGCTGCGACGACGTTCGTGTAGCCGTAGCTGGCCGGGAACTTGACGACGGTCTGCACCAGTTCGTCGGCCAGCAGCAAGCCGATGCGGCGCCCGTCGTTGACGATGTTGGCACGCAGCTTGGCGTTCAGCCGCAAGGTCAGGCGCGACAGCAGCGCGGCCCGGTCGGTGTCGGTGTGGGCAGCCCGTTCGGCGTAGGCAAACGGCGACAGGCCCAGGTCGGGCACCGTGGCCACGAGCACCTTGCCGCCGGCGTCGGCCAGGGCATTGATCTGCGCCGCCAGCGCGGCACCGGTCGCTTCGAGTTCGGCGCTGAGTTGGTCCACGCCGACCCCGGGGTAGCGCGCGTACTGCGCCAGGATGTCGTTCGCCCCGGCCAGCACCGTGATCAGCTCGGAGCCCGTGAGCGGCCCCACCTGGGCCGCCTGGGCGGCAACGTCGGCCACCTTGGCGCCGGGCGCCGACAGGGTCAGCGCGCGGACCGTGATCGCATCCGGGTTGCATTGCGCGAACACCATGCCGTACGCGCCGGCCAGCACCTGCACCCAGGTCCGGTTGGTGCGGCAGTCGAGCGTGGGGTCGGTCGCCGAGGCAGGGCCGTTGATGCTGTACTTGGTGCCGTCGGTGTTGATCACGCTGGTCTCGTCGCCCAGCACGATCAGCCGGGTCGGAACGAACTTCTCCACCTGGGTGCTGCCGCCGCACGAGGCCAGCAGGCCGCACAGCAACACGCCTGTGCTCCACGCCGCGGCCTGCGCAGCCCTGTTCATCAGTCTCATTCAGTACTCCAAAAGATCAGTCGGGGCCGGCGGTTCAGGATGCCGCGGCGCGTTGAAGGCGGTCGCGCACGCCGTCCCATTCGGGGTCGGGCGGCGGCTCTTCCACCCAGATGAGCGGCACGCCCTGGGCGTCGAGTTCGCGCAAGACCTGAAACAACTCATGCGCCGCCGCCTCGGGGCGCGCCGGCATGCGCCGGTGCAGTACGCCCCGGCCGGCATTGGCCGGAAGGCTGCGCGAATATACCGCCAGCTTCGGCGGCTGGGCGCCGAGCAGGTCGAGCGCGGTGTTCAGCATCGCTGTGGGCATCAGCCGAAGCTTGGCGCGCGGAGCGTAGTGCGCGGCCAGCGTTCCCGCGGCGCGCGGCGAGTCGGCGTCGGGCTCGTGCAGCGGCTCACCGGCAGCGGCCTCGAGCCGTGCACGCGTCAGCACGCCCGGGCGCAACAGCACCGGCCGGCCACGCGAACAGTCGACGATGCTGGATTCGATGCCGACCCGGCAGGCCCCGCCGTCGAGCACCCGCAGCGCGTCACCGAACTCCTCGGCAACGTGCGCGGCACGCGTAGGGCTGATGCGGCCGAAGCGGTTGGCGCTCGGCCCCGCCACACCGGGCACCCCGAGTTCACGCGCCGCCGCCAGCAAGGCCTTGGCCACAGGGTGCGCCGGGCAGCGCAGGCCGATGCTGCCCTGCCCGCCCGCCGCGGCCGCGGCCACGCCAGCAGCGCGTTCGACGATGATCGTCAGCGGCCCGGGCCAGAGTTCGTCGATCAGGCGCTGCGCCACCGCCGGCATGGCGGCGGCAAACGCCATCGCGTCGGCGGCGTCGGCCACGTGCACGATCAGCGGGTGTTCGGCCGGGCGGCCCTTGGCGGCAAAGATCTTCGCGACGGCGGCATCGTCGTCGGCTCGCGCGCCCAGCCCATAGACCGTCTCGGTCGGAAAGGCCACCAGGTCGCCTGCAGCCAGTGCGGCGGCGGCCTGGGCGATGGCCGCGGCATCGTGTCCGTCAAACAGCACGGGTCAGAACGCCTCGATCCCCAGCACCTGCGCGGCCTGCAGCGCCACGGCACGAGCCGCCGCAGCGCTGGCCGCGGTGACGGTCAGGTGGCCCATCTTGCGCCCCGGTCGGGCCGTGGCCTTGCCGTACAGGTGCAGGTGCGTACCGGGCAAGGCCAGCACTGCGGCCCAGTCGGGCGCGACTTCACGTTCGCCCTGGCGAAACCACAGATCGCCCATCAGGTTGAGCATCACGCACGGCGAATGCTGGCGCGACGCCACCAACGGCGCGCCAGTGAGCGTGCGCACCTGCAGGTCGAACTGCGAAACGTCGCAAGAGTCGATGCTGTGGTGACCCGAGTTGTGCGGGCGCGGTGCCATGTCATTGGCCACCAGCGAGCCGTCTCGCAGCACGAAGAACTCGACGCACAGCACGCCGATGTACTCCATCGCCTCGGCCAAACGTTGCGCGGCTTGTACCGCCGCGCGCTGCAACTCGGCCGACACCTCTGCCGCCGGCGCCTGGGTGACGGCCAGAATGCCACCGCGGTGCAGGTTCTGCTGCACCGGCAAGTGCACGACTTGCCCGTCGGCACCGCGCGCCACGATCACGCTGATTTCGAGCGCCAGTGGCAGCAGGCGCTCCAGCACGCAGGGCACACTGCCCAGCGCCGCCCACGCCGCATCGAGCTCGGCGCGCGTGCTCACGCGGGCCTGGCCCTTGCCGTCGTAGCCCAGCCTTGCAGTCTTCAAGATGCCGGGCAGCAGGTCGTCGCCCACAGCGGCGAGCGCGTCGGCCGTGGCGATCAGCGCGTGCGGCGCGCAGGGCACGCCGCTGCGCACGAAATAGGCTTTCTCTGCGGCCCGGTCCTGGCAGATGGCCACCGCATCGGCCCCCGGCGCGACCTGGCGCTGCGCGCCCAGGGTGACCAGCGCCGCTGCCGGCACGTTTTCGAACTCGGTGGTGATGGCCACGCTGCGCTGCATCAGCTGCGCCAGGCCCTGCTCGTCGAGGTAGCCGGCCTGGATGTGGTAGTTGGCCACGCCACCGGCGGGGCTGGCCGGGTCGGCATCGAGCACCGCTGTGAAGTAGCCCATCTGCTGCGCGGCGTGCACGAACATGCGGCCGAGCTGGCCGCCGCCCATCACCCCCAGGGTCGCGCCCGGCGCGATGAAGCGGCTCACTTCAGCTCCGCCGTCATGGCGCGCGCGGCCTCGGTCTGGCGCAAACGATAGGCGTCGAGCTTGCTGCGCAGCGCCGCATCTTCATTGGCCAGCATCGCCACCGCGAACAGCGCCGCGTTGGCCGCACCCGGCAGGCCGATCGCAAAAGTGGCCACCGGAATGCCCTTGGGCATCTGCACGATCGAGTGCAGCGAGTCGACCCCCTGCAGGTGCCGGCTGGCCACCGGCACGCCCAGCACAGGCACCGTGGTCTTGGCCGCCAGCATGCCCGGCAGATGAGCCGCGCCGCCGGCGCCGGCGATGATGGCCTTGAGCCCGCGCCCGGCCGCAGCTTGCGCGTAGGCAAACATGTCGTCGGGCATGCGGTGCGCAGAGACGACGAGCGCTTCATGCGGCACGCCGAACTCGGCGAGAATCTCGGTGGCGGCGCGCAGGGTGTCCCAGTCGCTGCTGGAACCCATGACCACGCCGACCACCACGGGCGCGTGGTTCATTCGAACGGCTCCAAGTGTCGGATCAGCCTTGAATTGTAGGCCGGCCGGCTCCATCATCCCTTGAAGCCAACACAAGCCAAACACTCACCGCGGACCCGTGAACATGCTGGACATTTCGATTCAGAACTTCGAAGCCGAACTCATCAACGCCTCGGTCGAACAGCCGGTGCTGCTCGACATCTGGGCGCCGTGGTGCGGCCCCTGCAAGTCGCTCGGGCCGGTGCTCGAGAAGCTTGAAGTGGCGTACGCCGGGCGCTTCAAACTGGCCAAGCTCAACTCCGACGACCAGCCTGACATCGCCGGCCAGCTCTCGCAGATGTTCGGCGTGCGCAGCATTCCGTTCTGCGTGATGTTCAAGGGCGGCCAGCCGGTCGATGGGTTCGTCGGCGCACTGCCCGAAGCCGAGATCCGCAAGTTCCTCGACAAACACGTGCCCAGCGCCGAAGAGGTGGCAGCCGGCGAAGAGGTTCAGGAGGCCGAAGAACTGCTCGCCGTCGGCGACGTGGACACCGCGCTGGAAAAGCTCCAGGAAGCCGTGGCCATCAACCCCAGCAACGACGTCGCGCGTTGCGACTATCTGCGCGCACTGCTGGGCGCCGGCCGAATAACCGAAGCGCGCCGGGCCTTCGATCCGGTGGCGACCAAGGTGATGCTCGATGCCCGCCTGACCGCCTGCGGCCACTGGTTGGCCGCCTGCGAGCGCGCCCCCAGCGCGCGATCACTGGAGGTCCTGGCAGCCGCACTGGCCACCAACAAACGCGACTTCGACACCCGCTTCGAATTGGCCCAGGTGCACTTTGCTTCAGGCAGGTTCACCGAGGCGATGGACGAACTGCTGGAAATCGTGATGCGCGACAAGGCCTGGAACAACGAACTCGCCAGGAAGACCTATGTCGCGATCCTGGAAGTGATGAGCAAACCGTCCACCGCCAAACCCGAGGCCGCGGCGCCCAAAGGCGCCTTGGAGATTGCCGGCAAGGTGAACGCTGCCCCGGCGGATCCGGTGGTGGATGCTTATCGGAGGAAGTTGAGTATGGCGTTGTTTTGAGGGGCGATCAGAACTGCCTTCGCGCAATCAGGGGCCTTCTGTGACGGCACTCAGAAGCTCAACTATTCGACCTTGGAGTTGGACGAAATCATCCCATGCCGCCTTCGCATGAGCCTCGTACCGTTTTGTTGCCTCGCCATCTCCGATCGCAGCGCTTAGCCAGCCAAGCCGCGTATAAGTGGCTGCCCTATCGTCCAGTTGGGTTTCCGGTGTGATGCTTGCCTCTGCCTGCGCAGCCAAAGAGACGGCTACCGCGTGCTGTCCGAGTCGAATGCGGCACCAAGCCATGTCCGAAAGCAAGTCGGATCTCATCCGCAAAAATCCTTGGTCCACGTCAATGGCCAGATGATCCTCGTATAGGGCCAGCGCTTCTTCGGGTCGACCTTGCAGCGAGTGGACTCTGGCGATCATGAGCGGACTTAGTGCCTTGAGACTGGAAGCGCCTACTAGCTGATCAAATCTGCTGGTCGATTCCGCGCCAGTCATAGAAATGCCTGCTTCGTCGTCATCCGCGATGCCAGTGAGCTTGCTTTGCCGCAAGTTGTCCAACCGCATGCACGCCATGTTGTGCATGAATGCGCTAATGGCCGAGTCGTCTCCTTGCTCGGTCGCGTAGCCATGTGCTCGGCGATACCAGGGCAAAGCCAGATCAAAGCGCTGCGCAAAATGCAACGCCTGCCCAAGAACCAAGCTTGCACGGCCGCGAGCCCGACTGTCAGTTGGTGCCGCCAACCTAAGCGCCTCCTTCACATGTCGAGCCATTGACTCGATATCAAGCCTCGTGAAGTCCAACTGCGAAAGCCAACCCGCGGCCAGCGCTTGCAATGGCGTGAGGCCAGCGGCCGCACTGAGTGCATGCGCCCTTAGGACCTTGTCGTGGGCTCCTGCCCCGAGGTTCCGGAAGTAGATTTCCAGCCCTTCGGCGAGACTGAGCCACGCGCTCATCGCGACGTTTGGTGCCGAGCCGTACTGCTTGCGCAACCCTACGACCACAGTCTTCGCCTCATCGGTGCGTCCCTGTCGCGCCAAATAGCACGCACGCTCCGCTCGCAGGCAATCAGCAGCGAGCTGTGTTGTCGCCGATTCAATTCCCGCGTCGAGTCGCTTGAGCAGTCGGGAAGTCGCCGCACTCATGCCAATAACCGGTCTGATGCTTCGCGGTACTTGGCCGCAGTTCGCGCGATCACTTCCGCTGGTAGCGCTGGCGCCGGTGCACGCTTGTTCCAAGGTTGTCCATTGATCACTGCACGTTCCAGCCAATCGCGCACAAACTGCTTATCGAAACTTGGTGGGTTTGCACCTTCCCTATAGGCCTCAATTGGCCAATATCTTGAGGAGTCCGGAGTCAATATTTCGTCCATCAGCGTCAACGTTCCATTCGCGTCCAGCCCAAACTCAAACTTTGTGTCCGCGATGATCATTCCCTTGCTTTGAGCCATAGCTGCGGCCGCAGCGTAAAGCCTTATCGAAATGTCTCGTACACGGATCGCCAGATCATCGCCGACCACCTCGGACAGTTGCTCAAACGTGATGTTCTCATCATGGGCGCCCGCGTCTGCCTTTGTCGCGGGGGTAAAGATTGGCTGCGGCAGTTTGCTTGCATTCACAAGCCCTGATGGCAAAGGAACGCCACAGATCGACTGACTGCGCTCGTACTCCTTCCAACCGCTACCGGCGAGATAGCCACGCACCACAGCTTCAATCGGCAGCGGGCGTAGCCGCTTGACCAACATGGAACGGCCTCGTACCTGGTGTCGCTCATCCGAGCGGACCACGGACTCGGGATCATCACCCGTAAGGTGATTCGGAACGATGGCCCCCAGGCGGGAGAACCAGTAGAGCGCGATCTGGGTCAAGACCTTTCCTTTGCCGGGAATTGGCTCTCCCATGACGACATCAAAGGCACTAAGTCGGTCTGTTGCGACCATCAGGAGTCGATCGCCTCCCACCTCATAGTTGTCACGCACCTTGCCCCGAGCAAGCAGGGGAAGTGACGTTAAGTCGGTTTCAAACAGTGTCATGGACATGGTGAATTGCGTCGAAAGGTGGGCGGACTTTGCTGACCTCGATTGAGCGGCGAATCATTCCTCGACTCCTCGCGATTGTATTGATCCGAGCGTCTCACTCCCTCGCGAGTGGGGAGGGCACGAACATGTTCGCGACCATGAAAAAACCCGGCCGAGGCCGGGTTTTCAAGAGTCAGAGCTAAGCCGATTAGGGCTTGGTCCCTGTCGGAAATGGCCATGCAGCCTGAGGGCTGAGAGCCGTCTTCGCGGGGGGCGCAGCAGCAGCCGGAGCCGCAGCCGGAGCCTTGGCGGCCGGCTTTTTCGCGGCTTTCTTCGCGGCGGGCTTCTTGGCCGCAGGCTTCTTCGCAGCTGCCTTCTTGGCCGGGGCCTTCTTCGCAGCGGCCTTTTTCGCCGGAGCCTTCTTCGCTGCGGCCTTCTTCGCCGCTGGCTTCTTGGCTGCGGCCTTCTTCGCCGGAGCCTTCTTGACCGCGGCCTTCTTCGCCGGAGCCTTCTTCGCTGCGGCCTTCTTCGCCGGAGCTTTCTTCGCTGCAGCCTTCTTGGCCACGGGCTTCTTCGCTGCGGCCTTCTTCGCCGGAGCCTTCTTCACAGCGGCCTTTTTCGCCGGAGCTTTCTTTGCAGTTGCCATTACATTTCTCCTTGATCAAGTTGAAAAAAACTGTCTTGCATCGACGTTTTTCGATGCCCGACAGCTATTCATCGCCGGAGGTCTGCCCAGGAGGGGCGCCCCCGTACGATGAATCGGGGTGTGGACCGAATGCGCCGCTTCTGCGTCGTCGCGTTTCGCTCCACGAATCTTGATCTCTCACACATGACCTGTTGCTGTGTCGCAAGAGCTAAGCATCAGTCCCACGAAAGCGCGCCACCGGATTGGTATTCGATGACGCGGGTCTCGAAGAAATTGCGCTCCTTCTTCAGGTCGATCATTTCGCTCATCCACGGGAAAGGATTTTCCTCGTTCGGGAAGAGCTCTTCCAGTCCGATCTGCGTTGCACGCCGGTTGGCGATGTAGCGCAGATAGCCCTTGAACATTGACGCATTCATGCCGAGCACACCACGCGGCATGGTGTCTTCGGCGTAGCGGTATTCCAGTTCGACGGCCTTGTGGAACAGGGCCTTGATCTCAGCCTTGAACTCGGCCGTCCAGAGTTGCGGGTTCTCGAGCTTGATCTGGTTGATCAGGTCGATGCCGAAGTTGCAGTGCATCGACTCGTCGCGCAAGATGTACTGGTACTGCTCGGCCGCACCGGTCATCTTGTTCTGGCGGCCCAGCGCCAGAATCTGCGTGAAGCCGACGTAGAAGAACAGGCCTTCCATCAGGCAGGCAAAGACGATGAGCGACTTGAGCAAGGTGCGGTCGTTCTCGACCGTGCCGGTGTGGAAGTTCGGGTCCATGATCTGCCCGATGAAGGGCAGCAGGAACTCGTCCTTGTCGCGGATGGAGGCAACTTCGTTGTAGGCGTTGAAGATCTCGCTTTCGTCCAGGCCCAGGGATTCGACGATGTATTGGTAGGCATGGGTGTGGATCGCTTCTTCGAAGGCCTGGCGCAGCAGGAACTGGCGGCATTCGGGCGCAGTGATGTGGCGGTAGCTGCCCAGCACAATGTTGTTGGCTGCGAGCGAATCGGCCGTGACGAAGAAGCCGAGATTGCGCTTGATGATGCGGCGCTCGTCGTCGGTCAGGCCGTTCGGGTCTTTCCATGTGGCGATGTCGCGCGACATGTTGACCTCTTGCGGCATCCAGTGATTGGCGCAACTGGCAAGGTACTTTTCCCAGGCCCATTTGTACTTGAACGGGACGAGCTGGTTGACGTCGGTCTGGCCGTTGATGATGCGCTTGTCGGCCGCGTTCACGCGACGTGCGCTGGGAGCGACTGCAGGAACTTTGGCAGCAATTGCCGGCGCGGTATGCGGCGCTGCTTGCGAAGTTGCGGGCACTGAAGAAAGACTCTCCATGCGAGCCATGGACGGGTGAACAAGCGCTTGACCCAGCGCGAGACCCGCTTGTGTGAATGTCGAGGATTTGACTTCTTCTTCCCAAACCAGCATGGCGATTTCCTGTGCGTTTGAATTATCGGAGTGTTGCGATAGAACACCAAGCGTTTATTGACTTTTGGGCGTCTTTCCTGTTGCCATATTGCATCGACTCATCACGTGATGACCCGTTGATGCGGCACGCAAATCACTGACACGCTTCGCAGGTCGGGTCGTCGATCGCGCAGAACTTGATGTCCGATCCCACTTCGACTTCCGCGTCGACGAGCATCGGCGAAAGTGCCGGTGCTGCGCTCTTCGTTGCAGCGCTGCCGCTGTGCGACACCGCATTCATGTGGCCCGCTTTCACGGTCGACTTCTCTGCGTGCGTAGCGCCCACGGTGCGCAGGTAGTAGGTCGTCTTCAAGCCACGCAGCCAAGCCAGCTTGTAGGTTTCGTCGAGCTTCTTGCCAGACGCGCCTGCCATGTAGATGTTGAGCGACTGGGCCTGGTCGATCCACTTCTGGCGCCGCGCCGCGGCCTCCACGAGCCATTGCGTTTCGATCTCGAATGCGGTGGCGTAGAGCGCCTTCAGTTCCTCGGGCACGCGGTCGATGCGGCGCAGCGAACCGTCGAAGTGCTTGAGGTCCATGACCATCACATCGTCCCACAGGCCGAGCTTCTTCAGGTCGCGCACCAGGTATTCGTTGACGATGGTGAACTCGCCCGACAGGTTGGACTTGACCGACAGGTTGCCGAACGAGGGTTCGATCGACGCGCTGACGCCGATGATGTTGGAGATGGTGGCGGTGGGCGCGATGGCGACGCAGTTGGAATTGCGCATGCCGTGCTGGCCGATGCGCTGGCGCAGGGCGTCCCAGTCGAGCGTGGTGCTGCGGTCCACCTCGACGTAGCCGCCGCGCGCTTCGGCCAGCAGGTCGAGCGAATCGATCGGCAGGATGCCGCGGTCCCACAGCGAACCGCGGTAGCTCGAGTAGCGGCCACGCTCAGCCGCCAGTTCGGTCGAGGCCCAGTAGGCGTGGTAGCACACGGCTTCCATCGAACGGTCGGCAAAGTCCACTGCTGCGTCCGACGCGTAGGGAACGCCCAACTCGTAGAGCGCGTCCTGGAAGCCCATGATGCCCAGGCCCACCGGGCGATGGCGCAGGTTCGAGTCGCGCGCCTTCTTGACGGCGTAGTAGTTGATGTCGATCACGTTGTCGAGCATGCGCATCGCGGTGGCGATGGTTCGCTTGAGCTTGGCGTGGTCGATCTGCCGCGTTGGCCCATTCGGGCCATCGACCGTCGTCAGGTGGTGCACC
>JANMYQ010000220.1:0-3313 GCA_031382215.1 Methylibium sp. | reverse complement strand
ACCGCCGCCGGTGGCGCCGCAGCCGCCACCACCGGCGGCGCTTGCGTGGCGGCGGGCCGCGCGGCCTCGGCCGCTGCGGGTGGTTGGCGCGCTGCCGTGGGTGGCGGTGCGGGCACTGGCGCAGGCCCGGGTGCCGGCACGGCCGCAGTCTTCGCCAGCGCCGGCACAAAGAAGAAGTCTCCGATGGACTGGTCGTAGATCGCCGGCACCTGTTGGTGCCCGACGCCGCGGGCCAGCTCCACCACCCGGTCACGCACCTTGCGCACCACGCGGTCCACCGACACGCCGGGCGCCTTGATCTCGCTCAGCAGCACGCGCGTGAACACGCCGTTCGGGTCGCGGTCGCTCACGCCCAGGCGGTCGATCGCGAGCTGCCCGGCGCCGGCCGAATAAATCACCATCTGCCCGGTGGCGGCCGGCATCGGGATCAGCCCGCGCGCCGCACCGGCACGCGAGCGGGTGCGAAACGGGTTGTTGCGGCAAGCGTCGATGATGGCCAGCGAAAAACGCGCTTTCACGTCCTCCATGTCTTCGAGCACGCGGCGCAACGGAATCGACTCGTCCTTGATCTGCTCCTCGTCATCGAGCCCCACGTTGACGGGCACCAGGTAGTTCTCGGCGCCGAACTGCACGCCGTGGCCGGCGTAGAAGAACACCGCTTCGTCGCCCGCGCTGAGCTCGCCCTTGAACTGGCGCACCGCGGCCTTCAGTGCCCGGTCGTCCACGTCGAGCTTGAGGATCACCTTGAAGCCCACATCCGCGAGCGCCTTGGCCATCGACTGCGCGTCGGCGCGGGCGGTCTGCAGCCGTTCGACGGAGCGGTAGTTGTCGTTGCCGATCACCAGGGCGAGCCGGTTGGCCGCCCGCGCCGAACCGGCCGCTGCGAGGCTCAGCACGATCGCCAGGCCCATCAGCGCGGCCTTGGCTCGGGCGGCTGCCAGGGGTCCACGGAACAAGTTTTGCATTGGCGCTGTTTGCAGTTCGCTGAAGGCCGCTATTTGGCCACTGAAACGCGCCACCGGGTTGAGGGGTGTGGCCGAAGGTCACCTCCAGTTCAACCCGGCCTGGCATACAGTGCATTGTCATGACAGGGCTGGACAAACACGACCGCGGCTCGGGTGGCGGCGTTGCGACGCTCGGAATGGCGCAGTTCGGCGAATTCGGCAACGCGCTGGCGCCGACGACCCGCTTGCATGAGTTCGAGATCCTGTCGGTCATCGGCCAGGGTGGGTTCGGGATCGTCTACCTGGCTCACGACCTGAGCCTGGACCGCAAGGTCGCGATCAAGGAATACATGCCCAGCACCTTGGCTTCTCGCACCCAAGCGTCAGGCACGCAGGCGATGACCGTGGCGGTGCATTCGGCCCAGCACGCCGAGGCGTTTGCGGCCGGGCTGCGCAGCTTCGTCAACGAAGCGCGCCTGCTGGCCCGGTTCGACCACCCGTCGCTGCTGAAGGTGCACCGCTTCTGGGAAGACCATGGCACCGCCTACATGGCCATGCCCTTCTACGAAGGCATCACGCTCGGCAAAATGCTGGCCCGGCTGGCCGGCCCGCCCGACGAGGCCACGCTCAAGGCGCTGCTTCACCCGCTGCTGGACGCGCTGGAGCTGATGCACGCGGCGCACTGTTTCCACCGCGACATCGCGCCCGACAACATCCTGATCCTGCCCGACGGACGGCCGCTGCTGCTGGACTTCGGCGCCGCCCGCCGCGTGATCGGCGACATGACGCAGGCGTTGACGGTGATCCTGAAGACCGGCTACGCGCCGGTCGAGCAATACGGCGACATCCCGGCGATGACGCAGGGCGCGTGGACCGACCTGTACGCGCTTGGCTCGGTGGTTCAATTCGCCATCACCGGCCGCACGCCGCCGCAGGCCCTGACGCGCTACATGGACGACCGGCGCGAGCCGCTGGCCGTCGCAGGCGCCGGGCGCTACAGCGCGACCTTCCTGAACGCCGTGGACCAGGCGCTGGCCGTGCTGCCGAAGAACCGGCCGCAGAGCGTGGCGGAGCTGCGCGCGCTGATGGGCAATTGGCTGGCGACCGATGCTGCGCCGCCACCAGTGCAAGACAACCCGGCGCCGGCCCTGCCCGACGGGGGCAGCGCGGCGCCGATCCAAGCCACCCAACTCAACCAACGCACGCAACTCACCCAGCGCACATCGGCCGCGCCGCCCGCAGCAGACACCGACATCGCGCTGGAC
The DNA here is from genome assembly GCA_031382215.1 of Methylibium sp. Taxonomy (GTDB): domain Bacteria; phylum Pseudomonadota; class Gammaproteobacteria; order Burkholderiales; family Burkholderiaceae_C; genus LGRD01. The sequence continues at coordinate 1,104 of JANMYQ010000220.1, read as the reverse complement.
TTTCCGGATTCGACAGACGCGCCCGCGCCACTCCCCACGGCAAGACACACCGATCGGCGCAAGCTGTTCGCCGGCAGCGCTGCGTTGCTTGCGCTGGCGGTGGCAGGCTATGCCTGGTGGACCCTGCAGCGCAGCCCGCGCGCCGCGCCCGAGGCGTCGCCCGCACCGCTGGCCGAGCCTGCACCTGCACCCGCAGCGCTGCAACCTCCGGTCGTCGAGACCCCTGCGCCGGCTCCGCCGCCGAACCCGCCACCAAAGCAAGTGCCGCAGCTCCAACCGGCAGCGCCTGCCGTTGCGCCTGTTCGAGCTGCCGAACCGGCGCGCCCGACCCCCCAGGCCACCACTCCGCGCGCGCCCCGCGCTGCGCCACCCGACGCGGCGCCCGCGGCACCAAAGAGCGGGCGGGCATTGTCCAACGGGCGCTGCGCTGACATCATTCACCGTGCGTCGATCGGCGAGGAGCCGAGCGATGCTGACAAGACCTTCCTGAAACAGGAGTGCGGACGATGAACCCGACCCCACACCACCACCGACCCCACCGCTGTGCCCTGGCCCTGGCCGGCCTGCTGGCCTGGACCGCGGTGCTGCTGGCCACCACCGGCTGCGCCACGCCGAAGCAGACCGCCAGCACCGAAATCGCCTCGTTCGACCAGGCCGTGGCCGAGGCCACCGACAGCCTGGCGGCGCAGACGCAGAAGCTGCCTGCGTTCATGGCCAAGATCGAGTCTCTCGCCAAAGAGACACTCGACAAACGTGCGCTCGTGATCGACCCGATGATCGACAGCGCCTCCGGCCAGCAGACGGTAGCGACGCGCCAGCTCGAAGAAAAGGTCACGGCGCGCCTGGCCAGCAACCACGCGCAACTGCCGGTGCTGCCGTTCCAGCTTGCGAACCTGAACCGCTCGCAGTACGTGCTGACCGGCACGATGACGCGCCTGCAGGATCAGAAAACAGGTGCGGCCGGTGCAGCCGGTGCGCGCGCACCGTTCCAGATCAACCTGGCGCTCACCGAGCTCAAGACCGGCACGGTGGTCGCGCAGGCGTCGTGGGGGGGGCGCGACGGGGGGCGGGTCAGCACGCCGACGGCCAACTTAAGGGCCCGCC
>JANMYQ010000297.1:0-55014 GCA_031382215.1 Methylibium sp. | reverse complement strand
GCCAACGTGGCGGGCGAGCAGTGGCGCCACAAGCCGGCACTCATCGCCAAGATCGAGCGCAGCGAGGCGATCCCCGTGCTCGACCAGATCCTGCGCGCGTCAGACGGCATCATGGTCGCGCGCGGTGACCTGGCGGTGGAGGTCGGCAATGCCTCGGTGCCGGCGCTGCAGAAACGCATGATCCGCATGGCGCGCGAGATGGACAAGGTGGTCATCACCGCGACGCAGATGATGGAGTCGATGATCGTCAACCCGGTGCCCACGCGCGCCGAAGTCAGCGATGTGGCCAACGCCGTGCTCGACGGCACCGACGCGGTGATGCTGAGCGCCGAGACGGCGGCCGGCAAGTACCCGGTCGAGACGATCACGCAGATGGCCGCGATCGCGCTCGAAGCCGAGATTGCCGACGACGTGACGCTGGAAACCGACTTCACCAACAAGAAGTTCGGCCGCATCGACCAGTCGATCGCGATGGGCGCGCTGTTCACCGCGCACCACCTGGGCTGCAAGGCGATCCTGGCGCTCACCGAGTCGGGCTCGACGGCGCTGTGGATGAGCCGGCACAACATCAAGGTGCCGATCTACGGGCTGACCTCGCAGGTGTTCTCGCAGCGCAAGATGACCCTGTACCGCAACGTGCGCCCGCTGCTGATGCCCTCGTTCCGCGACCGCGACGAGGCGCTGGCCAGCGCCGAGGCGCTGCTGGTGTCGCGCGGCGTGCTCAAACCCGGCGACACTTACGCCATCACCTGCGGCGAACCGATGGGCTACCCCGGCGGCACCAACATGTTGAAGGTGTGCCGGGTGGCTTGAGCGCCTCTCGTGAGGGTGCGCCTCAGGTCGCCCCTCACGGCGCTGGTGTCATCGCGTAGTCGTCGGTCACCAGGGTGCCCACGGCCGCCAGGTACAGGCCGAAGCTGATGTGCGTGGCACCGGCCGGCAGGGCCGGCGTGGTGAAGGTCGCCTGGGTCCAGTTGGCGGCGCTCGCCACGGTGGGCCCCGAGGTCCAGTACACCCAGGCGCCAGCGCTGGTTCGGTAGTACGCGACGAAGCCGGTCGCAACGGTCGACTTGTACCAGGCACTGATCGTGTAGCGCGTTCCCGGTGTGGCCGCGGGCGCGCAGGTGCCGGCGTCCTGCATCTGCACCAGCTTGCGGTCACCGCTGCTGCGCGCGGTCACCTGCAGCGACTCGGCAAAACTGCCAGTCCGGCCTGCCACGCGCGACCAGGTCGCGGTGTTGGTGCCGTAGCCACCCAACAGCCAGCAGTCGGGCACGCCGTCGCTGTTTGCATCGGTTTCGAGTGAGGCGTTCTGGATCGCGCTCGGCGCCACCACGTTGTTCACTGTCACCACCACGGCGGTCGACGTGGTGCTGTTGCCGGCCGCATCACGCGCCACCGCCGTCAGCGTGTGCGCGCCGTTGCTCGTGGTGGTGGTGATCCACGAGACCGAGTAAGGCGACGTGGTGTCCTCGACGCCCAGGTTTGCGCCGTCGAGCCTGAACTGCACACCGACCACGCCAACGGCGTCGACCGCGGTAGCCGAGACGGTGAGGGTGCCGGCCACGGTGCCGGCGGCCGGTGCGCTGATCGACACGGTGGGGGGTGTGGTGTCGGGCAAGGTATTGCTCACGGTCACGCTCAGAGCGGCCGACGTCGTGCTGTTGCCGGCGGCGTCGCGCGCGACGGCGGTCAGCGGGTGAGTGCCGTTGGTGGCGCCGACGCTGTTCCACACGATCGAATACGGCGCCGTGGTGTCCTCGGTGCCCAGGTTCACGCCGTCGAGCTTGAACTGCACACCGACCACACCCACGTTATCGGCCGCGGTGGCCGAGACCGTGACTGCGCTGCCCGTCACCGTACCGGTGGCCGGTGCGCTGATCGAGACCGTCGGTGGCGTGGTGTCGGCCACCGCATTGCTCACGGTCACGCTGCGCACGGCCGACGTCGTGGTATTGCCGGCCGCGTCGCGCGCGACCGCCGTCAGCGAGTGGGCGCCGTTGGTGGTGCCGACGCTGTTCCACGAAATCGAATACGGCGCCGTCGTGTCCTCGGTGCCCAGGTTCACGCCGTCGAGCTTGAACTGCACACCTAGCACGCCGATGTTGTCCGCCGCGGTGGCCGAGATGGTGACGCTGCCGGTCACCGTGCCGGTGGCCGGCGCGCTGATCGAGACCGTCGGCGGCGTGGTGTCGGTCACCACGTTGTTCACCGTCACCGAAACCGCAGCCGAGGTGGTGGTGTTGCCGGCCGCGTCGCGCGCCCGGGCGGTCAGGGTGTGCGTGCCGTTGGTGGCGGTGGTGGTGTTCCAGGCAATCGAGAAGGGGGCTGCCGTGTCTTCGAGGCCCAGGTTTGCGCCGTCGAGAAGGAACTGAACGCCGGTCACGCCGACGTTGTCGGTCGCGCTGGCCAAGACGGTGACGGTGCCGACCACTGCACCGGTGCCCGGCGAGGTGATGGCAATGCTTGGCGGGGTGCCGTCCGCTGGGCCATCCAGAACGCGCTTCGCCGAATAGTCGTCGGTCGTCAGCGTGCCGACGGCATCCAGCGCAATGCCAAAACTGATCGCCTGCGCGCCGGCCGGCACGGCGCCGGAAAGGAAGGTCATCTGGGCCCAAGTTGCCGTCGCGGGGAGCAGCGGGCCGTCGCGCCAGTACACCCAGGTGCCGCTGGCGTTGGCGTGGAACAACACTGGCGTCACCGCGGTGGTGGACTTGTACCAGGCGCCGAGCTCGTACGACGCGCCGGCCACCACGTTCGGCGCGCAGCCCCCTGCAGCCTGCCCGGCGTCCATCGTCGGGATCAGCTTGCGATCGCCGCTGCTGTAGGCGGTGATCTGCAGCCGCTCGGCGAACGAGCCTGAATGTGCATCATTGGTGCGCGTCCAGTTGACGGTGTTGGTCCCGTAGCCGTTGCGCTGCCAGCAGTCCGCCACGCCGTCCGCGTTCTGATCCAGTTCCAGCGACGGATTGCTCAGCAGGTTGGGCCCGAGCGGTGCCGGTGGCGGGGCAGGCGGGAGGTCTCCGGAGATGACCTGCTGGACCGTCCTGACGTAGGTGGAATTCGACTCGCGCGCCTTCAGCCACACGACGAACGCGTCCAACGTGGCCGGGGTGACCGAGTACGAGCTACACCCGCTGCCGCTGCATACCTGGTGGAAGACCAGCGGCACCCAGCCGCCGCCATTGTTCTCGGCTTGCGTCACCAGGGTCTTGATCTGGTCCAGCGTCGTCGTCGACAGGATCGACTCGGGCGTGTTGATGAAGTACGGGTTGCCCGGTGGAATGCTCTCAGCGGTGGCGCACCCCGAGCACTGTGCACCGCTCACCAGCCCTCCGACCGTGCGCGCATTCGTGTAGGCGCCGACACCCGTGCAGCCGCTGGCCACGATGCTCTGGGTGTTCGGCCCGGTTGATGCGAACGGGTACGCGAGCGAGCGGATCTGGTTCGGGTACCAGCTATTGAGCGTCTGCAGGTCACCGCAGATGGCGGTGCGCTGCGCCGCGTCGGACAGGGTGGCCAGGTCGACATGGTTGGTGGTGTGCCCGGCGATCTCGTTGCCGTCGGCGAACAGCGCATCGAGCTCCGCCTTCGTCAGATAACCGCCACCGGTGCCGATCAGGTTCGCATTGACGTAGAACGTGCCTTTCACGCCGCGGTTGCGCAGGATGTCGCGCACGGGCGACTGCGTCAGGCCGTCGTCGAAGGTCAGCGAGACGATGGTCCGGCTTGCCGCGTGGGCCGGCGCCGCCAGCATCGCAGCCGCCAGCACGTTTGCCAGCACGCTTGCCAGCACCAGGTTGAAGAGGCTCAGAGCCCGGCGCCGCAGCATCGCACACGCCGTCGTCACGTTGGCATGCATGTCACTGCACCTCGATGGTCGAGTGCGCAGGCTGCGCCAGGTGCCGCGACCCGTTGTTCGGCGACACCGCCACGACCAGCGTATAGGTGCCAGGCACATCGAACGTCACGCGCAACGGCCAACGCCGGTTGAAGCCCTCGCGGATCTCGAAGCCACCGCGCTTGTGGCGTTCGCCATGAAGCACCGCCGACTCCCCGCCGATCGCACCCATGACGCTGCCGTCCATCACGCCGAGCAGCACCGGCTTCCAAGTGCCGCCTTCCAACACCTCGACCCTCACGTTGTCGGGGCTCAGGTCGCGATGCCCGTCACGGCCACGATCTTTCTCGTGGATGATCAGCCGCAGCCGCGCGTCGGGTGCGTCGGCGCCAGGGTTGTGCAGTCGCACGCTGATCCCCACGAGCGGCTGCCCTGCACGCGCGGCCGGCGGCGCGCTGAGTTCGAGCGGCAGCAGGCGCGCGACACGCTCCGGCGGGTTGGCGAGCGCGACCCCGCCTTCGATGCCTGCCGCGCTGACCATGCCCAAGGTGATGGCGGCCAGCGAGGCTGCTCGTCGCAAAGTGAACCGCCGCCGCGGTACCGAGCCGACCCCGCGACTCAGGGAGCCCACGCAAACCTTGTTCAGCGGACTCCTGCGCATGGCCAGACCCTCTCGATTGGCACCGTCAACCCTTCAACAACCAGCGATTTGTAACTTTCCTGTTGCAGCCGTCTATCCCTAAGCTTAGGCGTGCCACCCAACAGACGAATGTGACAAGCTGTGTCAGATTTATGAGGTTTGTAGCTAGGGCGGCACGGGCACAAGTACCCGGGGGGCAAATGACGCGGTCACATTCACTCTGAATATTCACCATCCGGAGGATCTGGTGCATCCAATCCTCAGCCGCGCGCCGGCCAAGGCACGCGCGCGGTGCTTCGAATGACAGCGTGAGCGCCTATTCCGGGGATGCGGGGTAGACCCAATCCGGGTAAAAAAGCAAAAAAAGGGGAGAGAACAATGCCGGGTTTCGCTGCAGGTGGCGGGTTTGATCGTGAGCCAAGGGTTTTTGAGCTGCCGCCCTTTCAGGAGGCTGACCTCAAGGCCGGCGCGGTGTACGCGCTGGGGATCGAGACGGCCGCGGCCCGATTGCCTCTGCTGCTGGTGCCCCTGCAGGCGGCGCTGTGGGCCGGCCGGCCTTGTGTGCTGATCACGCGACTGGACCCACAGCAGGCGCCGTTTGCTGATGTGCTGGCCCAGGCACTACGGATGGTCGCCGCCAGCGGCGGCGGCGCGGAGCGCTTGCAGGTTTTCACTGCGATCGGCGACTACGAGGTCAACCTCTTCCTCCATGGTGCCGAGCGCTACCTGCAGGAACTCGAGCAGTTCGAGATCGCGCCGGGTTCGCTGTTGCTGATCGACGAGGCCGACGACCTCTACACGCCGCACGACCATGCCGCGCTGGTTCAGCAGGCCCGGGCCTACCAGTCTTGGTGCGAGCGAGGCGGGCACACGATGGTCCAGCTGCACCTTCGCACTGGCGCGCACCGGCCGTTGCTGGAAGGCAACCAGGCGGCCGCCCAGTACCTGGCAGGCATGGCGCGGGTCACGTCGCACGCCGACGGCCTTGCCATGGTGATCGACTTCTGGGAAACGGCGTCGGGCCTGCGCACCGGCTCGGTGGTGGCGCTGCGGCCGCTGCTGGCTCCGTTCGGGCGCACGGAGGCTGCGCTGCCGCCGCTGTGGTACGTCGGCCAGCGCGATGCCGATCTGGAAAACTGGCGGCGTGAGTTCGACGTGCGCACGGCGACTTCGCTGGCCGAGTTGCTGCCGTGGCGCGGCGACGACGCCGACGCTGGCAACGACGACAGCTGCGGCAAGCGCGCCGCTGAGGGCGAAGGCCTGAGCATCATCGTCACGCTCACCTCGCTGGACCGGTTCGCAGCCTTCGTCGAGCAACTGACGGCGTTGCGCGCGGCGGTCGGCCGGCAGGCGCGGATCGTCGTGCGCGAGTCGCGCTACCGCCTGCGCGAGCACACCCAGAAGCGTTTGCTTCTGCGCGTTGGCGTCGACTCGATCTGGCCGACATCGCAGTCGCTGGAGGATCTGATGCCGCTGCTGAAGCAGCCACGCATGGAGCCGGTCGCCGAGTGGGTCGACGGCAATGGCAACAGCGACACCGCCGAGCCGTGGGCACTCGAGGCGCCTGTTGGTGAAGACGCCGGTTGCTTGTGCGGCTCGGCCTTCGTCGACGAGGTCGAGCGGCGCATGCGTCCCGGCGTGTTGTCCCGCGTGCCTTGCGCGCTGGCCGAGGTCGACTTCGAGGGCCCCGCCGCGCTCGATGCAGCGAGCGCGGCCAAGAACTCGCTGGTGGCCGGCCGCAAGGGCGACCTGACGACCGCAACGGGCGGCGCCCAGTTCTTCTTCCTGCAGGGCTGCCGCGGTCGCGATGTGGTCCACGTGGTCACGCGCTGCATGGAGGACGAACTGGCGCACCGGATCCGGCGCATCCATCTGTACACCGGCGAGTCGGCCATCGCCGATCGTTTGCTGCAACTGCGCCAGCAAGCGGATGCCGAAGCCCTGCTCGCCATCGAGCCGGAAGACAAAACCACCAACAACGTCGTGAGCATGCCGGCTGCCGGCCGCGCCGGCCAAGCGCGCGGGCATGTCAGCATCGCCTGGCTCGCCGCCGTCGCGGCGGCGCTTGCATGGCCGGCGGGCGAAGCGCTTGCGCAGGGACAGGGCGGGGGCCAGGGCGGGGCTGCCATGGTGTCGCCAACCGTGGCGGCCACCAGCGCTCAAGCTTATGAACGAGGCGACTACGCCGAGGCCGCCCGATTGGGTCTGACCGAACTGCAGCGCGACACCGCCAACCCGGAGTTGCGCTTGCGGGTGGCCAACAGCCTGGCCTGGACCGGCCAGTACGCGCCCGCCATTCGGCAGTACGAGTCGCTGGCGGACACGCCGCTGGCGGCTCAGGCCAGCATCGGTCTGGGCAACGTGTACCTGTGGAGTGGCCGAGCGCATTTGGCCGACCCGCTGTATCGACGTGCTCTGAACGCAGATCCGACCAACGCCGACGCCTTGCAAGGGCTGGCGGCCGCCGCGCGCCAACTGCGGCCCCGAACCACCGTGCGCGGCGAATGGCTGGACGATTCGAGCCGGACCGACCGCTCCACCGCGTTGGTCAGCCACCGCTGGCGCGACGCAGGGCTGGCGCAGATCTTCGAGGTGTCGGGCGAGCGCGTCGACGAGAGTCGCGAACCCGACGGCCCGGATCTGCAGCCGCGCAAGCTGTCGTTCGGGTACCAGAACCTGGGCTGGGCGGGAGCGCCGAAACTTCAGTTGACCAGCGACACCGGCGTGAAGTCGTCGGTCTACGGCAAGCTGGGCGTGCAACTCGCCGAGGGCGCGGTGACGGTCGAGATCGGCCGCGTGAACTGGGGCGAGCTCGCGTTCGACCCGAACGCCCGTCGCGACGGGCTCTCTGCGCGGCGCTTGGGCGTGGCCGGCCGCGCCGACGCTGGCATCGGCGCCTTCAGCGGCAGTGCGGCGCACTTTTCAGTGTCCGACGGCAACCGTGTGCACGAGTTCAACGGCCAGTACACGCCGGCCTGGCAGCCCTTCCCCGCGGCCAGCGGGTTGCGCGCGCTGGTGGGCGTTTACGGGCGCAAGTCCGAGCGGCGCGACCCGAGGTATTGGTCGCCGACGCAGTACTACGTCGGACAGATCGGTTTGTCGCTGAACCGGTCGGGCGCCGACTGGGACCTTGGCGCCGAACTCAAGCGCAGTCTGCGCATCGGCGGCGATGGCACGCAGGGCTGGACGGTCGGCCTGACCGGCACGCGCTGGCTCAGCCGGGACTGGGCCTTGCGCGTCGAAGGTTTTCACATCGAGACCCGGCGCGACGACTCGGCCTACCGCGCCAAGTCCGTCGCCGTCTCGCTCGACCGCGTCTGGTAGGTCGCGAATGGAAGATCCCGCCGGGCCGCCGGCCCACCGGCACCTGCCCCCCACCGCGACGAGGGCCCGCCACCGCCTGCAGGCACTCGGCACGGCGCTGACCGTGCTGCTGGTGCTTGCGCCGATGCCATTGCTGTTGCCGGCGCTGAATGAGCGTGCCATCCTGTCGTGGCACGTGCTGGTCAACACGGACAGCCGCGACAGCGGCTACTCGCACCTGGCGATGCTGCTGCTGGGCGGCTACGTGCTGCTGTTGATCGCGCGCTACATCGCCTTCCTGGCCGGTTCGGCGCTGGGCGTGCACCGGGACGACCCCTCCGGCAATGCGCTCGCTGCCACGCTGTCCGAGGCCCGGCGCCGCCCCTGGCCGTTCGTGACGATCGTCGTGCCGGCCTATAACGAAGGGCCGGTGATCCAGCAGTCGATCCGCTCGCTGCTGCGCATCGACTACCCCTGCTTCGAGGTCTTGGTGGTGGACGACGGCTCTTCCGACGACACCTACGCTCGCGCGCTCCAGGTCAGCCACGGATTCAGTCGAGTGCGCGTGATCCGCAAGGCCAACGGAGGCAAGGCGTCGGCGCTGAACCACGGGCTGGCGCAAGCGCGCGGTTCGCTGATCCTGAACATGGATGCCGACAGCCGCCTCAGCAGCAACGCGTTGCGGGCCTGCGTGCACCATTTTCTGGACCCGTCGGTGGCCGCCGTTGCCGGCAACATCAAGGTGGCCAACCGCGAGAACCTCGTTACCCGGCTGCAAGCCCTCGAGTACATCCACGGCCTCGGGCTGGAGCGGCGTGCGCAGGATGCGATCAAGGCCGTCAGCGTGATCGGCGGGCCGCTGGGCATGTTCCGCAAGGCCGCGCTGCTGGAGGTTCGCGGCTACGACAACGACACCTTTGCCGAAGACCGCGACGTCACGCTGAAGCTGCTCGCCAAGGGTTGGTCGATCACCTACGAGCCGCACGCCCACGCCTGGTGCGAGTCGCCCAGCCGCCTGCTCGACCTGATGGGCCAGCGCTACCGCTGGACGCGTGGCACGGTGCAGGCGGTGCTGAAGCACCGCCGCTCGCTGTGGTCCTTGCGCGCCAACCCCGTCATGTGCCTGTCGCTTTGGTACATGGCGCTCGACAGCTTCCTGGTGCCGGTCATCAGCCTGGCCATGCTCGGCTTCTTCGGCTACCTGGCGCTGGCTTTCGGCAGCAGCGAGTTCCTGCTGCTGTGGTGGACCCAGATCGCGCTTTTCGATGTGGCGGTGACGTGTTACTGCATCGCCCTCGACGATGAGGACCCGGCCCTGGTGCCGTATGCGCTGGTGCTGCGCTTCTACGCCATCTTTACCGACGTGGCCAAGCTGCTCGCGATCGTCGAAGAAGTGCTGCAGGTAGAGATGAGCTGGGGAAAGCTCGCGCGGGAAGGGAAACTCTGATGGACATTGATCCGATCGTCTTGATGGCCTACGTGAGCGTGGCCATCAACATCATCACCATGATCGCGGCGTGCCTGGCCTACGCGATCTTCCATGTGCGCAAACGTCGGCGCCGGAGGGGCCCGTCCATCGCGGCCGGCGCGGCCGAAGGGCCCGTGGTGCCGGTGTTCCTGCAGCGCTGCACCGTGCCCACCGCGCTCGCGGTGGACCCGGTCGCCCGACCCATGCCACTGGCCCTCGCGCAAGGCTCCACCCCGAGCCTGGCCGAGGTTCGATGAGGCCAGGCCCGGTCCGCACGCTGCGTCGGCTCGCCCGCAACCTGGTGGCTGGGTGCCTCGTGCTGGGGGCGCTGGTCTTGCCGGCATCGGCCCAGACCGCCGACGCGGTGCACCTGTACGTGTCACCTTCGACGCTGGCGTACTTTCCCACCGTCGGCGGCCGCTACGAGGTGATGGTCAAGCCGTGGCGAGACCTGCTCGCCAGCGCCGCGCCCACCGCGCGTGAGTTGCGCCGGCCCGACGAGCTGGCGGGGCTGGGCGGGGTGCTGGTGCTGCCGTCGGCGGTGGCGCTGTCAGACGTGGAACGGCGCGCGTTGCTGCGCTTTCGGCAGGAAGGCGGCAGCATCCTGGCCACCTGGGCAACTGGAACGCGCGACGCCGACGGCCGCTGGTTGGGCTACGACTTCGTGCGCGAACTGATGAGCGTCACAGTCACCGGCGAGGTGGCCCCGGACGCGAAGACGCGCTTCCTGATTCCCTACGGCGAGACGCCGGTCAATCAGAGCGTGCCAGCCGGACGGCGGATCTGGATCGGGCAGCAGGGTGAGAAGCCGCTGCAGCTGCGCGGCGGCGTCGAAGCGGCCGCCTACATGGACTGGACGCGCGCCGCGTTCAAGGTCGGCGACCATGCGGCGGCGGTCGTGTTCGATGAGACAGCTTCGAGCCGCCGGGTGATGTTCGGCTTTGCCGAGACGGCCTGGGACTTCCAGCCCGACGACGTGCGGGCGCTCGCCACCGACGCGCTGCGCTGGCTGCGCCGCGCGCCGACGGCGCACCTGGCCGCGTGGCCGCGCGGCCACCGCGCTGCCCAGCTGATCGAGATGGACACCGAAGAGGGCTTCGGCAATGCGATCCACTTTGCCGAGGTGATGGAGAGCATGAATGCCGTGGCCACCTTCTACAGCCTGACCAGCGAGGCGCGCAAGAACCGCCCGCTGCTGCGCCAGCTCGCCGAAAAGCACGAGATCGGCTTTCACGGCGAGGTTCACATCGGCTTCAAGGGCCTGCCGCTCGACAAACAACGGGCCCGGCTCGACCGCATGCTGGCCGACATGCACGACATCCTGGGCACCGCCGGTGCGCAAGGAGTGGCCTGGCCGCGCGGTGCGGGGCGGGGTTTTCGTGCGCCGACCGAGGGTTACGACGACAACACCGAGGCCCTGCTCCAGGCGATCGGAATCCGGCACCATGTGGCCGACCCGAGCCGCAGCCCGGACCGGCTGCCGTTCTTTTCGACCGCCGCCGCGCCCGACCGGGCGACCGGCCTGATCGTGTTGCCTCGCGCCCAGCCCGATGACCTGAACTACATCCAGCTGAAGCTCAACGACGATCAGATCGGCGCTGCGCTGATCGCCGAGTACGAGATGAACCTGCGCATGGCCGGGCTGGCCGTCGTGAGCGTGCACAGCCAGAACTTCGCCGACCCCGAGCGCCTGCTCGGCAAGCCGCTGCACACCAGCCTGATGACGCATGCGATGGAGGACCTGGCCAGGCACGTCGGCCGGCGCCATGAGCGCGTGTGGATGGCGCCGGGCGGTCAGATCGAGCAGTGGTGGCGCGACCGCAGCCGGGCAGCACTGCTCGCGCGCGCGGAGGCAGGCCGGCTCGAGGTCGATCTCGACATTTCCGGCAGCGCGCCGATCCAGGGGCTCACGGTGCGCATCAACCACCCGCGCAACCACCCGCGCGCGAATGTGCTGCCGGTGGTGCAGCCTGGCGGGCAGACGTCGACGCCAGCGGCGGGCCCGGCGTCACCGCGGCCGGAGATCCGGCGCCTCGACCGATTCAGCTCGGCACTGGTGTTTGCCAGCGCGCCGCCGGGCCTGCACCGATACCGCATCACTTTCCCTTGAACGTGCGGCGCAACAGCGCGTCGAAGGCGCCGTCGTCGTAGCCGATCGGGAAGATGGCGATGCCCGCCAGCCGCTGCTGGCTCACGAACTCGAACTTGGCGGCCAGGCTCACCTCGTCCTCGAACCAGCCCTGGCGCCAGCCCCCCGAGGGTTCGCGGTAAGCGTAGTACGGCGAGCCGCTGGCAGGGTCGCGGCGCAGGCCGTGCTGCGCGGCTTCGTTGCGCGCGCCGATGCGGATGTCGGGCATCAGCTTGGCATCGAGCAGCGCGTAGGTCGTTTCGCGGCCCTTGCCCAAGGTGCGCGCGCCGACCTCGGCCGACTCGGTGGGCCATTCGTAGCCGTAGAACGGCACGCCGACGACGATCTGGTGTCGCTGTGCACCGAGCTGGAGGTAGTGCGCCAGCGCCTTCTCCCAGGTCACCGGGTACGGGCCGGTCAGCGCCGCCACTGGCCCTGCGGTCGGGCTCGCCAGGTGGTGCGAGTCGTAGCCCTGCACGACAATGTGGTCCAAGCGTGCCAAGGCCGCCCGGTCGTACAGGTCGACTGCAGCGCCCATCACGCCAAAGGCGGTCAAAGTCCTGGGTCCGCCTTGGCGGCTCAGGCCCGCACGCAACTCGGCGCAGAACGCGCGGTAGCCGCTCAGGGCCTCGGCGGAGACGGGGACGAAGATTTCTACGTCGAGGTGGATGCCCCGTGCACCAGCGGCCAGCCGCAGCAGCTCCGCCACCAGACGGCGCCTGCGCTGAGGGTTCGCGAAGACGCGCTCGAAGCGCCCGGCGTCGAACAGCGTGACCACCACATCCACGCTCAGGCCCCGGCTGCGGGCGGCCGCCTCGAAGCTGTCCCAGCGCTGTGGCCAGCCATTGCGCTGGCCGATGCCGCCTTCGGCATCGATCTCGACCTCGAAGAACTTCAGCCGGTCGTAGAGCGACAAGTCGCGGCTGCGCCAGAGCTCGCCCAGCCACCAGGGGTAGTAGCCCCAGACCTGGGGCGCCCGATCGTCGGCCCCGGCCGCGCGAGCCGGCGCACTGACGCCCGGGCCGAGCGCAAGCCACAGCAGACCGCCCAGCAGTAACGAACGAGCGGACCCGCGAGGCAGCATGTTGATGGTCAGGTCGGGTTCATTGGTGAAGGCCATGACGATACAGGGCAGCGCCGGAATGCCGGTAACGAGGCACGCGCTGCCGTCGGGGTGGGCAGGGTTCCGGCGCGGTGGGTGTCGCAGGGGGTGTCGGCGCAGTGGGTCGCGCGAAGTGCAATGCGCCACTAACATGCGGGCCTTCCGCTCCCGCATGCACCGAGCTGCCCCATGACCGACCTGTCCCTGGCCCAGCACATTGCCGCCTTGCTGCCTGGCCGCAGCGTTGACGCCGACCCGGCCGAGACCAGCGAGTGGTGCGAAGCGCTCGATGCACTCACCGCCGCGCACGGCCCGGACCGCGCGCGCTGGCTGCTCGACGCGTTGCTCGCCCACGCACGCCGACGCGGTGTGCACTGGCAGCCGTCGATGGTCACGCCCTACGTCAACACCATCGCGCTCGAAGCCCAGCCGCCGTTCCCCGGCGATCTGGCCATGGAGCAGCGCCTGGCCGCGCTGATGCGCTGGAATGCGCTGGCGATGGTGATGCGCGCGAACCGCGTCGAGACCGGCGGCTCGGCCGACCTGGGCGGGCACATCGCCAGTTATGCATCGGCGGCCGACCTGTTCGAGGTCGGCTTCAACCACTTCTTTCGTGCGCGCAGCGACACGTTTGGCGGTGACCTGGTGTACTTCCAGCCGCACTCGGCACCGGGTGTCTATGCGCGTGCGTTCCTCGAAGGCCGCCTGTCGGCCGACGATCTGGCGCACTACCGCCAGGAGCTGACGGCGCCGGCGCGTGGCGCGCGTGGCCTCAGCTCGTACCCGCACCCGCAGCTGATGCCCGATTTCTGGCAGTTCCCGACCGGCTCGATGGGCATCGGCCCGATCAACGCGATTTACCAGGCCCGCTTCATGCGCTACCTGCAGCACCGCGGGCTGCTGCCGGCCGTGACGGCGGGGCCGGTTCAGCGGCGCGTCTGGGGCTTCTTCGGCGACGGCGAGATGGACGAGCCCGAGTCGATTGCCGCGCTGTCGCTCGCCGCGCGCGAGCAGTTGGACAACTGCAGCTTCGTCATCAACTGCAACCTGCAGCGGCTCGATGGCCCGGTGCGCGGCAACGGCCGCATCGTCGACGAGCTCGAATCGGTGTTCGCCGGCGCCGGCTGGCACGTGATCAAGTGCCTGTGGAGTTCGGACTGGGACGTGCTGTTCGCGCGCGACCACGACCATGCGCTGATGCGCGCGTTTGCGCACACCGTGGACGGCCAGTTCCAGACTTTGTCGGCCAAGGACGGTGCGTTCAACCGCGAGGTCTTCTTCGGCCAGAACCCGCAGCTCAGTGCGCTGGTGGCCGACCTGCGCGACGAAGACATCGACCGCCTGCGCAGGGGCGGGCACGACGCGGTGAAGATCCACGCCGCCTTTGCCACCGCCGCGCGCCACACCGGCCAGCCCACCGTGGTGCTGGCCAAGACGATGAAGGGTTATGCGATGGGCGACGCCGCGCAGGGCCGCATGACCACGCACCAGCACAAGAAGCTCGACAGCGATGCGCTGCGCACCTTCCGCGACCGTTTTGCGCTGCCGCTGAGTGACGCGCAAGTCGACAAGCTGGCCTTCTGCAAGCCCGAGCCCGACAGCGCCGAGTTGAAGTACCTGCACAGCCGGCGCCTTGCGCTGGGTGGTTACCTGCCGGCGCGCCGCAGCGACTGCGCGGTGCTGCCGGTGCCGGCGCTGGACGTCACAGCCAGTTTTGCGTTGAACGCCGACGGCAAGGAGATGAGCACGACGATGGTCTTCGTGCGGCTGCTCGGCGCGCTGCTGAAAGACGAGACGCTGGGCCCGCGCGTGGTGCCGATCGTCGCCGACGAAGCGCGCACCTTCGGCATGGCCAGTCTGTTCCGCACCGCCGGCATCTACGCGCCGCTGGGCCAGCTGTACCAGCCCGAAGACGCCGGCTCGATGCTCTACTACCGTGAGGACAAGAGCGGCCAGATATTGGAAGAAGGCATCACCGAAGCCGGTGCGCTGTCGTCGTGGACGGCGGCTGCCACGGCGTATTCGACCCACGGCCTGCCGATGTTGCCGTTCTACATTTACTACAGCATGTTCGGCTTCCAGCGCGTCGGCGACCTGATCTGGGCTGCGGCCGACCAGCGCGCGCGTGGCTTCCTGATCGGCGCAACCTCTGGGCGCACCACGCTGGGGGGCGAGGGCCTGCAGCACCAGGACGGCACCAGCCACCTGATCGCAGCGACCGTGCCCAACTGCAAAGCCTACGACCCGGCGTTCGCTGGAGAGATGGCGGTGATCGTCGACCACGGCATGCGCGAGATGCTGGAACGCCAGGCCGACGTCTTCTATTACGTGACCGTGATGAACGAGAACGCCGCGCAGCCGTCGCTGCCGGCCGACGCGCATGAGGGCGTGGTGCGCGGGATGTATCGCTTTCGCAAGTCGGCCTCGAAGGCGAAGAAGCGGGTGCAGTTGCTCGGCTCCGGTGCGATCCTCGGCGAGGTGATCAAGGCCGCCGACATGCTGCAGTCCGAACACCGCGTGGCCGCCGATGTGTGGAGCGTGACCAGCTTCAGTGAACTGGCGCGTGACGGCGTGGCGTGCGAAGCGGCGTGGCGGCATGGCAAGGCCGATCGCATCGACGCCTACGTGACGCAGCAACTGGCGCCGACCCAGGGCCCGATCGTGATCGCCACCGACTATGTGCGCGCCGTGCCCGAGCAGATTCGCGCCTGGCTTCCCGCCGGGCGCGCGTGCGTCACCTTGGGCACCGACGGCTTCGGCCGCAGCGACACGCGCGCGGCACTGCGCGAGCACTTCGAGGTCGGCGCCGCAGCGATCGTGCAGGCGGCGCTGCGGACCTTGGCGTCGGGTTGACGGATCTAGGGACACACTCGACATGAGCACCACACTGGACATTCACGACATCCGCGCCGCCGCCGTGCGCCTGCAAGGCCAGGTGATCGACACGCCATGCCTGCCCTCGCGCACCTTGTCGGCCATCGCCGGCTGCGAGGTGTTCCTGAAGTTCGAGAACCACCAGTTCACCGCGTCGTTCAAGGAGCGAGGCGCGCTCAACAAGATGGCGCAGTTGACCGACGCCGAACGCGCGCAGGGTGTGCTCGCGGTCTCGGCCGGCAACCATGCGCAAGGTGTGGCCTACCACGCGCAGCGCCTGGGCATTGCGGCCACGATCGTGATGCCGCGTTTTGCGCCGCCGGTGAAGGTCGAGCGCACGCGCGGCTTCGGCGCCAGCGTGGCGCTCGAAGGCGACACCTTCGACGATGCGCGTGCGCACGGCCTGGCGCTGGCGCGTGAGCGCGGCCTGACGGTCGTGCACCCGTATGACGACCTGACTGTTGCGGCCGGGCAGGGCACGATCGCGCTGGAGATGCTGGCGCAACAACCGCAGATCGACACCTTGCTGGTGGCCATCGGCGGCGGCGGCTTGATCAGCGGCGTGGCCACCGCGGCGCTGGCGGTGAAGCCGGGCCTGCAGGTCATCGGCGTGCAGACCGAACGCTTCCCGGCAGTGTGGAATGCGGCGCACGGCGAGAACCGCGAATGTGCGCAAGCCACCATCGCCGACGGCATTGCCGTGAAGGCGCCGGGCGCGCTGACCCTGCCGCTGATTCGCGAGCGCGTGGCCGACGTGCTGCTGGTCGGCGAAGACGACATCGAGCAGGCGATCCTGATGCTGCTGGAGATCGAGAAGACGGTGGTCGAAGGGGCAGGCGCGGTCGGGTTGGCGGCACTGCTGAAACACCGCGATCGCTTCGTCGGCCGCAAGGTCGGGCTGATCTTGTGCGGCGGCAACATCGAGCCGCTGGTGCTGGCCGAGATCATCGAGCGCGGCATGGTCAAGTCGGGCCGCCTGGCGCGGCTGCGGCTGGACGTGCGCGACGTGCCCGGCGCGCTGGCCGACGTGGCCACCTTGCTCGGCCGGCTCGGCGCCAACATCGACGAGGTGCAGCACCAGCGCGCGTTCAGTTCGCTGTCGGTGGAGCGTGCGCAGATCGAGGTGGTGGTGCAGACGCGCGGCGTCGCGCACATCGAGCAGATCCTGGTGGCGATGCGGGCGCAGGGATATCGCGCCGAGCGGGTCGGCTGATCAGTCGCCCGCCTGCACCGCCGCCAACATCGCCGCCACTTGCGGCGCCATGTTGACCGGCACGATCTCGACCCCGGCGTTCTGCGGCGCAAGCACGCGGAGCAGTTCGTCGGCAAAGCTGTGGCCGACGTGCGGCACACCCGAGAAGTCGACTTCGGCGCGGCGGAACTGGCTCAGGCGGTGCGCCACGCGGCGCGCCTGCGCGCGCGACTCCAGGCCGGCCCGGTCCGACGCCATCAGCCGCAGCGGCACGACAGTGCGGTCGAAACCGAAGCTGCAACCGTCGGCGCTGTGCGCGTTCAACACCGACTCCAAGGTGCGCGGCGTGTCCAATGCCAGCCCGAAGTAAGCCGATGTGCCCTGGCGCGCCATGGCCCGGCCCGGCTTCCAGCCGCTGCCTGAATTGACTTCCCAGCCGCGGCGCTGGAACGCGGCCGCATTCGCGTGCAGGTCGAACACATCGGCCAGCCGCGCGGTGAAGAACAGACCGCGCCCGCTGTGGCGTGCCGGCTGGCTGGTGAGTTTGCCTTTGCTCAGCTCGAGCATCGCGAGCTGCGGGTCGCCCAGGTCGAAGGCTTCCTGCAGCTTGTCGAACACGCCGCGGCCGTCGTCGGAGACGAGCAGTTGCACGTGGCCGGGAGTCTGGCGCAAGGACACCGTGGCATGGCTGCCTTCGCTGTGGTCGATGGCGTTGTTCAGCAGTTCGCCGAAGGCGTGCTGCGTCATGCGGGCCACTTCACGCGGCAGTTCGAAGAAGGGCGCGAAGTCGCGGGCCCAGGGCAGGTCTTCACTCAAGCCCGCCAGCGGGTAGCGGCGCACCACCTGGCGCAGCAGGCCGGGGCGGTAGGCGGGCTTGCTTTTCGTTCCGTCGCGGGTCAGCCAGTTCAGCTCGACCAGCTTGCGCAGCGCCGCCGCACAGGCAGAGCGGCTGGCGCCCGTTCGCGCCATCAGAACCGCAGCCAGCTCGCCCGGGTGCTGCGTGGCGGCGGCGGTGATCCACAGGGTCAGGGCGTTCAGGTCGAGGCGTGGCATGGCGGTCTTTGCATCGGTGGAAGGCCCAGTGTGTAACCGCGGGCGCAGAACTTGAGCCCGAAAAGGCGGCGTTTCCCGGCCCATCTTTGGCGCGTGGCCCGTGCAGGATTGCCGGGCGGCCTGGCGCTGCCAGGCCGGCGGCGGGGGTTTTCGCAAGGGGTGGCTGGCTACAATCTTTTGAGTTACATCACGGTTTCGCCCCTCGTTTTGCCCACCCCTTTTCGAAAGACCACCATGTCACTCGTTTCGATGCGCCAACTGCTGGACCATGCCGCCGCCAACGGGTATGGCATTCCGGCCTTCAACGTCAACAACCTCGAACAGGTTCAGGCGGTGATGACCGCCGCCGACGAGGTGGGCGCCCCGGTGATCCTGCAGGCCAGCGCAGGCGCTCGCAAGTACGCGGGCGAACATTTCATCAAGCACCTGATCCAGGCGGCCGTCGAATCGTGGCCGCACGTGCCGCTGGTGATGCACCAGGATCATGGCCAGAGCCCCGATGTGTGCAGCGGCGCCATCAAGCTCGGCTTCAGCTCGGTGATGATGGACGGCTCGCTGCAGGCCGACGGCAAGACCATCGCCAGCTTCGACTACAACGTGGACGTGACGCGCAAGGTGGTCGACATGGCGCACAAGCTGGGTGTCACTGTCGAAGGCGAACTGGGCTGCCTGGGATCGCTGGAGACGATGAAGGGCGACAAGGAAGACGGCCACGGCACCGAATCGACAATGACGATGGAGCAGTTGCTGACCGACCCGGAAGAGGCCGCCGAGTTCGTCAAGCGCACCCAGCTCGACGCGCTGGCGATTGCGATCGGCACCAGCCACGGCGCGTACAAGTTCACCCGCAAGCCCACCGGCGACATCCTGGCCATCAGCCGCATCAAGGAAATCCACAAGCGCATTCCGAACACCCACCTGGTGATGCACGGCAGCTCCAGCGTGCCGCAGGACCTGCTGGCCGAGATCCGCCAGTACGGCGGCAACATGAAAGAGACCTACGGCGTGCCGGTCGAAGAGATTCAAGAAGCCATCAAGCACGGCGTGCGCAAGATCAACATCGACACCGACGTGCGCCTGGCCATGACCGGGGCGATCCGCAAATACATGGCGCAGAACCCCGACAAGTTCGACCCGCGCGATTACCTGAAGCCGGCCCGCGAAGCCGCCAAGCAGATCTGCAAACAGCGCTATCTGCAGTTCGGCTGCGAAGGCCAGGCCGGCAAGATCAAAGCGCAGACGCTGGTGCAGGTGGCCGAGCGTTACGCCAAGGGTGAGCTGGCGCAGATGGTGGTCTGACACGCTTGCTTTACCGCGACGAACAAACCCGGCTCCGGCCGGGTTTTTTGCTTTTTCGGGCGCGCCAATGCACAATCCTGAAATACACATTCGATGTGTATTGGGCGATCTGGAGGCTCTTGAATGGACACCCGAACCAACATCGTGCTCGATGACGAACTCGTCGCCAAGGCCATGGCCAAAGCCGGCGTCACCACCAAGAAGGCGGCCATCGACACGGCCTTGCGCGCTTACGTTCGCGAGCCTGATTGGCAGGGCCTGCTGGCGCTGGCCGGCTCCGGTGTGCTGGCCGACGACTACGACCCGGCGACCTTGTTCGCCGACGCGCCCGCGATGGCCTCGGAGCCGAGGGCGGCCCACCGCGTGCCGATCCAGGCGCCTGCCAAGCCGCGCCGCAAGTGATCGCCGACACCTCGGCCTGGGTTGAATTCCTGCGCGCCACCGGTTCGCGCTGCGACCTGCGGCTGCGCAAGGCGTTTCGCGCCGAGCAGACGGTGTGGATGCCGCCGGTGGTGCTGCAGGAACTGCTGCAGGGCGCGCGCAACCCGGCCCAATTCACCCGTCTCGAAGCCCAGCTCGAACGCTTGCCAGGGCTGGACGGCCTGAGCCCGCGAGACCTGGCGCGTGACGCCGCCATGCTGTACGCGCGCTGCCGCTGGCAAGGCTTGACGGTGCGCAGCCCGAACGACTGCGTGGTCGCAGCGTGCGCCATCGCCAGCGGCTTGCCGGTGCTGGCGCAAGACCGCGACTTCGAGGCCATCGCGCGCGTGGCGCCTGGGTTGATGTTGGCGTAGCTGTCAGCGACCGATCGGGATCATCCAGGCCAGCTCCAGCCGGACCTCGCCGGGCGCACGCGACTCAGCGCGGTTGCGCGCCAAGCCGATCCAGACGTGGCCTCGCTCGGTGCGAGTGGCCAGCAGCGGCAGCATCCGGGGCACGCGGCGTTGTTCGCTGCGCTCGCGTCTCATCATGGCCAGCGCGCCGAGGCCGACCTCGATGCCGGTCAGGCGCCATTCGGCGGCCGGCGAGCCGGGCCCGCCGTTGAGGCTTGTTTCCGCCTCGATGCCCGCCTCGCCCGCGCGTGCGGCGGCCACGCCCAGCACCAGTTGGCAAGCGATTGCAAATCCTGCGATCGTGCCGCTGCGGCGTGCGATGCCCATGGGAAGTCCTGGTGTCGGAGGGAGATGCCCACTGGGTTGCAGGCCTTGGCCCGAAGGTTCAAGGCCGGCCTCGCCCGGCCCGCCGCCACCGCCACAAGAACACCAGGCCGAGCACTGCGGTGGTGGCCCCGAAGGCAAGCCAGGCCCACAAGCGCCCACCCGGTTGATCGATGGTCCGGTCCCGGACCGACCGCCCGGGTTCGCCTTCGCGCGCGAGGGCGAAGGCAACGATCGCATCGCTCGTTGCCACGCCCGCCTCGGCGTGCCCGCCGGCGGCAATCACGACGTACTGCCGCCCCTTCCACACGTAGGTCATCGGCGTGGCGTTGCCGGCGGCGGGCAGGCGGCCGCGCCACAGTTCCGCGCCGCTGGTGGCGTCGAAGGCGCGCAGGTAGCGGTCCATCGCCGCGCCGACGAACACCACACCGCCGGCGGTGGCCACCGGGCCGCCGAAGTTCGGCGTGCCGATCTTCAAGGCGATGCCGATGGGCGACAGGTCTTCGGTCGTGCCGAGCGTCTTCTGCCACAGGATGCGCTTGCTGCGCAGGTCGAGCGCCGCGAGCGTGCCCCACGGCGGGCGGTTGCACGGTGCACCGAAGGGCGACGCCAGCAGCTCGCGCTTCATGCCGAACGGCGTACCGCGCTGCGGGCTCACCTCCTTGCCCGGGTTCTGTGCGCGCACGCGGTCGAAGTCGGCGCGCGGGATCAGCGTGATCACGTGCGCCGCGCGGCTGGTGTTGACGTAGACGACGCCGTTCGGATCCACCGCCACGCCGCCCCAGTTCACGCCGCCGCCGCTGAACGGGAACAGCACGCTGCCTTGTGTCGACGGCGGTGTGTACAGGCCGTCGCTGCGCAGCGCGGTGATGCGGTCGCGGCAGGCGTTGCGGTCGTAGGGCGTGAAGCCGAACGCGTCTTCCGGCCGCAAGGTCGACGGCACCAGCGCCGGCAGGTCGGTGGGGAAGGTCTGCGTTGCGGACAGCACCTCGCCCGGCGCGCCGCCCTGCGGCACGGCACGTTCTTCGACCGGGAAGACCGACTCCCCGGTGTCGCGGTCGAGCACGAACACCAGGCCTTGTTTGGTGGCCTGGATCACCACGTCACGCCGATTGCCGGTGACCTCGATCGTCGTCAGGGTCGGCTGGGCCGGCACGTCGTAGTCCCACACATCGTGCTTGACGATCTGGAATGCCCACGCGAGCGAGCCGTCGGCAATGCGTACCGCCGCGACCGAACTCGCATGCCGGTTCGTGCCGGGCCGCAGGCCGCCGTAGAAATCGGGGCTGGGGCTCGATGTGGGCAGGAACACCAGCCCGCGCGCTTCGTCGATCGACATCGGCGCCCACACGTTGGCCGCGCCGGCGTCGCGCCAGCCCTCGCCCCAGGTCCGCGCTTGCGGGTCCGACGCACTGCGCGGGATCGGGTCCCAGGTCCAGCGCGGCGAGCCCGTTCGGGCGTCGAACGCGCGCACCTTGCCGGAAGGCGCGGCGGCACGGCCGTTGTCGTTGATCGCCGAGCCGACGATCACCACCCCATTTGCGACCACCGGCGCCGAGGAAATCTGGAACTCGCCGGGCCAGACCAGCACTCCGGTGTCGAGCTTGATTTCACCTTGTTCGCCGAAACCGCGGCATGGCGCACCGGTGCGTGCGTCGAGCGCGATCAGGCGCGCATCGACGGTGCCGGTGAAGATGCGCGTCGCGCAGGGCAGGGGGCTGGCGTTTGCGGACGAATCGACGGCCGGGTCGTGCCACGCCGCCACGCCGCGGCAGTTGTAGCGGTTCGCCGGGCGGCGATCGGTGGGCACCAGCGGGTCGTGGCGCCACAACTCATGTCCGTCGCCGGGGTCGATCGCGATGACTTCGCTGAACGGCGTGCACAGCACGAGCCGGTCCTCGACGAGGATCGGCGTGGTCTCGAACTTGATGCGCTTCATCAGCGCCGGGTCGCGGCGTGCTGCGTCGCCGGTGCGGTAGAGCCATTGGCGGCGCAGCTCGCCCACGTTGTTGGGTGTGATCTCGGCGGCCGCACTGTAACGGCGGCCACCCGCGTCGGCGCCGTAATGGGGCCAGCCGGCATCGCCGTCCGTCGCCCAGCCGAGAGGCGCACCGCTCGCCAGCGCGACGGCGACAAGCGAGACGGTGCGGTGGAATCCAGGCACCGTGTCGCTCTCGCCGCGCTGCGCTCAGTGCGCTGCGGTCACCACCACCGGCACCTCGGTCGCTGGCGGCGTGTTGCGGCTGCGGCCGCAGCGCACGATGCCGTCGATCATCACCATGCCGACACCGGGAATGTCGCCGAGTTGAACGCTTTCCAGCAAGGTCTTGCCGGCAGTGTGCTGGGCGCGGTCCATGAACACGAAATCGGCGTCGCGGCCGACCTCGATCAACCCGCAGTTCAGCTTGCGGATGCGCGCGGTATTGCCGGTGGCAAAGCAGAACACCAGCTCGGCCGGGATGTTCGCCAGGCTCGACAGCAGCGCCACCATGCGCAGAATGCCCAGCGGCTGCACGCCCGAGCCGGCCGGGCCATCGGTGCCGAGAATTACGCGGTGCGGGCACTTGAGTTGCAGCGCCATCTTGGCTGCGGCGATGGCGACGCGCTCGTTGCCGTTGTGCACGATCTCGATCGCGCGGCTACTCTTCTCGCACAGCTCGCACACATGGGCCTCGGGCAGCGAGGTGTGGCCGCCGTTGATGTGGCCGATCACGTCGGCGTCGGCTTCCAGCACCACGTCCTTGTCGATCAGCCCCGAGCCGGGGATCGACGGCCCGCCGGTGTGGATGGTGCTCTGAATGCCGTGCTTGCGCGCCCACTTCACCATCGTCGCCGCCTCGGTGCCGCCCTTCACCGAGCCCAGGCCGATCTCGCCGAGCAGGCCCACGCCGGCCTCGGCGAGCTCCTTGAAGTCGCTCTCCACCATGCCCTTCTCGATGACCGGCGCGCCGGCCAGAACCTTCACGCCACCGGGGCGGAAGTTGTGAAACGCGCGCTGCGCGGTGATGGCCAGCGCCTTCAGGCCGACGATGTCTTTCGGCCGGCCGGGCAGGTGCACTTCGCCGGCCGAGATCATCGTGGTGACCCCTCCGTTCATCGTGCTGTCGATCCAGCCGAGCTGGCTCTGGCGCGGCGTCCAGTCGCCGAAGACCGGGTGCACGTGGCTGTCGATCAGGCCGGGGGCCAGGCAGGTCTGGCGCGCGTCGATCAGCGTGCGGGGCTGCGCTGTATCGCAGTCCTTCTCCTTGCCGACCGCGACGATCAGGCCATCGACGATCACAACGGTGTCGGCGTCGAGGATCGGCCGGTCGATGTCGCCCGACAGCATCAGCCCGACGTCGCGGATCACGACCTTGCCCGACTTGCCGTCGGATGCTGCATCTGCCATGGCGATCTCCTGCGGTTCAAATGATTGTTCAGGCGACGACGGCACGTGCCGCCGGGCGTTTGCGCGCGGCCAGCACCGGCTCCGCGGCCACCGTGCGCAACACCGATTCGATGAGGAAAGCTTCCCAGTGCGCCAGCGCGTCGGGCGACTCCAGCGGCTGGCCCAGGAAGGCTGACAAGGTGAAGCGGTTCGACAAGTAGAAGTAGCCCATCGACGCGATCATCAGGTACACGTCGCGCGCCGCCACGTCGGCGCGGAACACGCCTTGCATCGCGCCGCTTTTCAACACCCGCGCCAGCACGGCGATCGCGTCCGACGAGTAGTCGCGCGCACGCAGCGACTTGGCGATGTGCACGCCGCGGTGCAGGTTCTCGGTGTTCAGCTAGGTGATGAACTCGGGGTTCTTCTGGTAGTAGCCCCACATGAAACGCGTCACCGCCGTCAAGGCTTCCACCGGCCGCGATTCGTCCAGCACCAGCTCCGACTCGGCCTCGTTGAAGCGCCGGTAGATCTCTTCCAGCACCTCGATGAAGAGCCCCTCCTTGCTGCCGAAGTAGTAGTAGATCATCCGGTCGTACGACTTCGCGGCCTTGCTGATCTTCTCGACACTGCCGCCGTCGAAGCCGTGCTTGGCGAAGACCTTGATCGCCGCGCGCAGGATGCTGTCGCGCGTGGCCTTGGCAGCAAGCTCGCGCACGCCGGGCGCGCCGGCGCGTTGGGCGCTGGCAGGCGAGCGGCGCGCGGCGGCTGTCATTGTTCGGCCGTCATGGCTCGGCTGCTACTGTTCAGCAAACGCCCGCTCGATCACGAAGTCGCCCGGCGTGGACGTGTTGCCTTCCTTGAAGCCGCTCTTTTCAAGCAAGTGCTTCAGGTCGCGCAACATGCCCGGGCTGCCGCAGATCATCACGCGGTCGTGCGCAGGGTCGAAGGCCGGCACCTGCAGGTCGGCGAACAGCTTGCCGGTGTCGATCAGCTCGGTCACACGCCCCATGTTGCGGTAGGCCTGGCGCGTGACGGTGGGGTAGTAACGCAGCTTGCTCGTCACCAGCTCGCCCAGGAACTCGTGGTTGGGCAGGTGCTCCACCAGCAGGTCGTGGTAGGCCAGTTCGTCGACCTGGCGCACGCCGTGAACCAGGATCACCTGCTCGAACTTGTCGTAGGTCTCGGGGTCGCGCACGATGCTCATGAAGGGCGCCAGGCCCGTGCCGGTGGACAGCATGTACAAGCGCTTGCCGGGCAGCAGGTAGTCCACCACCAAGGTGCCGGTGGGCTTCTTGCCGACGATGATGGTGTCGCCCACCTGGATGTGCTGCAGCTTCGAAGTGAGCGGGCCGTCGGGCACCTTGATGCTGAGAAATTCGAGGTGCTCTTCGTAGTTGGCGCTGACGATGCTGTAGGCGCGCAGCAACGGCTTGTTGTTGACCTTCAGGCCGATCATCGTGAAGTGGCCGTTCGAAAAGCGCAGCGCCGGGTCGCGCGTGGTGGTGAAGGTGAAGAGCTTGTCGGTCCAGTGGTGCACGCTCAGCACCCGTTCTTCGTTGAATGCGCTCATGGTGGTTCGGTGGGCGGTGATGTTTGGGGTCGGCCGCTATTCTGGCGTGTCGGGCAAATCCAGTTGCGCCGGCGGATCGATTCGGCTAGATTTGCCGCTCATGTAGCGAGTACAACATGAAAGTTGAGCAAATGCTACATGAACGCCGGACCCCGGGCAACCGCCTTCAGCGACCAGACTGACTCATGACCGAGCACACCAAGACCGACGGATTGCCAGGCGACGAAGCTCCGGCGCAGCCGCA
Organism: Methylibium sp.; assembly: GCA_031382215.1. GTDB lineage: Bacteria > Pseudomonadota > Gammaproteobacteria > Burkholderiales > Burkholderiaceae_C > LGRD01. Next base: position 29,773 of record JANMYQ010000297.1, on the reverse strand, counting down.
GGTGCTGGAACGTTCACGCCCGCGCAACGAGCGCATGGCGGGCGACAAGATCGAATGCAACGCCTGTCCGGTGCTGTGCCAGATCTCGGCCGGCAAGGTCGGCGCCTGTGATCGGTATGCCAACCATGACGGCACGCTGGTGCGAGTCGACCCGGTGGTGCTGTTGCGCCGCACGCTGGGCGATGGCGGTGGCGAGGTCGTCCCGTTCGCGGGCACCGCCCCCGCCGACTGGAACGGCGACCTGCTGCACGCCGACGAAGTCTTCGTCACCGGCGTCGGCTCGTCCACCACCTACCCCGACTACAAACCCGCGCCGTTCATCGTCGCGTCAACGGCGGCCGGCGTGGACATGGTCACGGTCGTCACCGAAGGCATCTTCAGCTACTGCAGCCTGAAGGTGAAGATCGACACCGACCGCTACCTCGGCCCCGAGCAGGCCAACGTGCGCTGCAAGGGCGAGGTGGTGGGGCATGTGACGACCGCCGAGTACGGCTCGCAGATGCTGTCGCTCGGGGGCGTGCACCACCTCACCGGCGGCAGCAAGAAAGAGGGGCGCGTCACCGTCGAGATGATGGAGTTGCTGGGCAACAAGAGGGCGGTGGACCTCACCATCGACGGCGGCTCGCAGTTGCAACTGCAGGCCGGCCGGGCTCCAATAGTCAACGGCGTCGAAGAGCAGCGCATGCGCGTGGGCTGCGGTTCGGCCACGATCGGCATCTTCGCGAAGCAGTTCTTCGGCATCGTCGACGAGGTGGTGGTGGTCGATGACCACATCACCGGCGTGCTCACCGAACACCAGGCCGGGCGCTGCCTGGACATGCGGGCCTCGGGCATCAAGCTGCGCGGTCGCAAATCCACGCCGGGCCGCTACTTCCAGGTCGCTAACCCGGGCACCGGATGGGGCGGCACCGACATCGCCGACCCGCTGGCTATCATCGAGCGCTGGGACGCCGCCGTCGCCTGGCCCGGCCTGCGCCTGTTGATGACCTCGACCACCGGCGAGCACTGCGCCTGGTATGTGCTGGACGACACGCTCAACCCGGTCGAGCAGGCCATGCCGGCCGCGGCGCAGGCTGTCGTCGACCGCATCGGCGAGAACTGCGAGCCGTCGCTGACGAGCGTGCTGTTCCTCGGCGGTGCCGGCGGCAGCTTGCGCGCTGGCGTGACCGACAACCCGGTGATGCTGACGCGCTCGATCAAGCAGGCGCTCGTCAACGTCACCTGCGGCGGCGCGCCGGCTTATGTGTGGCCGGGCGGTGGCATCACCGTGATGGCCGACGTGATGCGCATGCCCGACCGCAGCTTCGGCACCGTGCCGACGCCGGCCATCGTGGCGCCGATCGAGTTCAGCATGCGCCTGTCCGACTACCGCGCGCTCGGCGGCCACATGGATCATGTGCGCACCTTGGAAGAGGTGCTGCGCCGCGGCGCCTGGCACAACGACGGCGCGCCGATGGGCCGGCGCTGGCTGCCCAACCCGGCCGGCAATGCGTGGCCGCTGGGCCAGCCGCCGTTGTTGGGGTGACCACTTGAACGCGTTCGCACTCGGCACGTTTTCGGAGCCCTCGCCCCTTTGGGGAGAGGGTTGGGTCAGGGGCGGGGGCGGCATCGACGGTGGTCAGCCCTCACCCCTACCCTCTCCCAGAGGGAGAGGGAGCAAGAAATGATGCAGGCCGCCTGCCGAGCGACGCTACCCAACGGCCGCTGGCATTTTCAACATGGCCCGATCGACATCGTGATCGGTGCCGATGGTGATGCAGCGGCCGTGGCGGCGGCGCACAGCGCAGCGTGGTCGCGCTTCCAGACCGTGCTGGCCGAGCTGGTGCACGAGCTGCCCCTGCTGCGCGAGCCGGTGGCCGGGCCTTGCGCATTGCAGGGTGTCGTCGCGCGCCGCATGTGGTTGGCCTGCCGCTCAGTGCGCACCGGCTTCATCACGCCGATGGCGGCGGTCGCCGGCTCGGTGGCCGACGAACTGATTGGCTGCTACCGGCGCGAGGGCGTCGCGCGCGCCTGGGTCAACAACGGCGGTGACATTGCACTGCACCTGGCGGATGGCCACTCGCTGCGCGTCGGCCTGTTCGCCGACCTGGCGCGCCTGGACGCCAGCGTTGCACGAGACGCGATCGGAGTCGGACGCACCGGCGGTCTGGCCGTCGATGGCGCGTTCGAGGTCCACTCGCCACTGCCGGTGCGCGGCGTCGCCACCAGCGGCTGGCGCGGGCGCAGCTTCTCGCTCGGCATCGCCGACAGCGTGACGGTGCTGGCCCGCACCGCGGCGCAGGCCGACGCCGCAGCCACCGTGGTGGCCAATGCCGTGAACCTGGACGACCCGCGCATCGAACGCCGCCCGGCTTGCGAGCTGAAGGACGACAGCGACTTGGGCGCCATCCCAGTCACCGTCGATGTGCCGGCGCTGGACCGTGAATCGGTGCGGCGCGCGCTGACGGCGGGCATGGGCGCCGCCCGCGATCTGCAGTCGCGCGGCTTGTTGTGGTCGGCGGTGCTGGTGTGCCAGGGCCAGGTGGCGACCGCCGACAATCACCCTGCGTCAGCCGGTCACGCCGCCGAGCATCCCGCCACCGAGTCGGCCTTCGGTGCGCTGGCCTGAACGCGCTGGCCTGAATACTGCAACAGGGTTCACGATGATCGAGATCCGCCGCACCTTCACCCATGTGGAAGACATCCACCACGAGTTCGGCCCGGTGGCCGCGGTGCCGTTGCGGCGCGGCGCGATCGCTGCGGTGCTGACCAACCCGTTTGCCGGCCGATATGTCGCCGACATCCTGCCGATGATGGACGCGCTGCAACCTGTCGGCGTGGACATGGCGCGCCGCCTGCAGGTGGCGATGGACGTGCCGGTCGAGCGCCTGGTCAGCTACGGCAAGGGCGCCATCGTCGGCGCTGCCGGCGAGCTGGAGCACGGCGCGCTGTGGCACGTGCCGGGTGGGTATGCGATGCGCGAGCTGCTGGGCTGGAAGGGTGACCGCAATGCGTACGCCAAAGGCCAGTCCGGCGCGGCCGCGCAGCCCACGGGTCAGCCCGGCAATGCCCTGGCCATCGTCCCGTCGACCAAGAAGGTCGGCCCGCCCGGCGCCGCGCTCGACGTGCCGCTCACGCACATCAACGCCGCTTACGTGCGCAGCCACTTCGACGCGATGGAGGTGCGCGTGCCCGGCGCACCGGCAGCCGACGAGATCGTCTTCATCCTGGTGATGAGCACCGGCGCGCGCGTGCACGATCGCGTCGGCGGGCTGAAGGCCGCCGACATCGCGCAATGGAACGGCCTGCGCTGAACTCCACGACACCCAGAAGAGGAACCGAGACATGCCCGCCCAGATCCGCAAACTGATCGTCCAGGTCGATGAAACCCGCATCGAGATGGGCCAACCCGTCAACCCGCCCACCCGCCGCGCTTTGGCCATGGCCGTGATTCACAACCCCTGCGCCGGCCGCTATGTCGAGAACCTCGATGAGCTGATCGCGATCGGCGAAGAACTCGGCGCGCTGCTCGGCCAGAAGTGCGTGCAGGCGCTCGGCATCGCGCCCGGCGCGGCGCAAAGTTACGGCAAGGCGGCGATCGTCGGCGAAGCGGGCGAACTCGAACACGCCGCCGCCATCCTGCACCCCAAGCTCGGCGCGCCGCTGCGCAAGGCGGTCGAGAAGGGCGCCGCGCTCGTGCCCTCGGCCAAGAAGCTCGGCGGGCTGGGGACAGCCATCGACGTGCCGCTCGGCCACAAGGGCGCCGCCTTCGTGCGCAGCCACTTCGACGCGATGGAAGCGCGCGTGTCCGACGCGCCGCGTGCCAACGAGATCGTCGTCTGCGTCGTTGTCACCGACAGCGGCCGACCGTTGCCGCGCGTGGGCGGCCTGCAGGCCCACGAAGCCAAGGGCGAGGACGGGCTGCGCTGACCCACCGCCTGCTTCTCCGCCGTTCAGCCCCAGCCTTCACAATCATTTGCGTTTTCAACAGGAGCCCTCGATGACCTCAGTTCGAAAAGTCTTCCACACCGCCATCGCCGCCGGCATGGCGCTGGCGTTCTCGCTCGCGGGCACCACCGCGGGCGCCCAGGGCACGATCAAGATCGGCGAGATCAACAGCTACAAGGCCCAGCCCGCCTTCCTCGAACCCTACAAGAAGGGCATGGAGCTGGCCGTCGAGCAGATCAACGCCGCAGGCGGCGTGAACGGCAAGAGGCTCGAACTGATCATCCGCGACGACAACGCCAACCCCGGTGACGCGGTGCGCGCCGCCGAGGAGCTGATGTCGCGCGAGAAGGTCGACGTGCTGGCCGGCTCGTTCCTGTCGCACATCGGCCTGGCGCTGACCGACTTTGCCAAGCAGAAGAAGGTGTTCTTCCTGGCGGGCGAGCCGCTCACCGACAAGATCGTCTGGGCCAACGGCAATCGCTACACCTTCCGGCTGCGCACCTCCACCTACATGCAGGTGGCCATGCTGGTGCCCGAGGCGGTGAAGATGAAGAAGAAGCGCTGGGCGGTGGTCTACCCCAACTATGAATACGGCCAGTCGGCCGTGGCCAGCTTCAAGCAACTGCTGAAGGCCGCGCAGCCCGACGTGGAGTTCGTCGCCGAGCAGGCGCCGCCGCTGGGCAAGCTCGACGCCGGCAGCGTGGTGCAGGCACTCGCCGACGCCAAGCCCGACGCGGTGTTCAACGTGCTGTTCGGCGCCGACCTGTCCAAGTTCGTGCGCGAGGGCAACACGCGCGGCCTCTTCAAGGACCGCGAAGTGGTGAGCCTGCTGACCGGCGAGCCCGAGTACCTCGACCCGCTGAAAGACGAAACGCCCAACGGCTGGGTCGTCACCGGCTACCCCTGGTACGGCATCCAGACGCCCGAGCACAAGGCCTTCTTCCTGGCCTACCACGCCAAGTACCAGGACTACCCGCGCCTCGGCTCGGTGGTGGGTTACTCCGTCATCGGCTCGATCGCCGAAGGCATCAAGAAGGCCAAGAGCACCGACACCGAAAAGATGATCGCCGCCTTCAAGGGCCTGAAGGTCGTCACCCCGTTCGGCCCGGTGGTGTACCGCGCCGAAGACCACCAGTCCACGATGGGAGCCTTCGTCGGCAAGACCAAGAACGACAACGGCAAGGGCACGATGGTCGACTACGTCTTCATCGACGGCGCCAAGGTGCTGCCGTCGGCGGTGGAGGTGAAGAAGATGCGGCCGGCGGATTGATGCGCCCTGTGAGTGGTCCCTGCATTGACTCCCTCTCCCCCTGGGAGAGGGCAGGGGTGAGGGCCCGCGGAGGGCACAAGGCATGAAGTCAAGAAGTTCATCAACGAAGCTTCCCGCTAGCCCCGCGGAATGGGAGGCCGTGCTCGCCGCAGCGCCGGGCAAGGACCGCGCGCTGACCACCAACGAGAAGCGCCAGTGGGACCACGCCATCGTCGTCAGGGGCGGGGGCTATGAAGCGGTTCGCGCCGAGGTCGCTGCCAAACGCAAACCGGGCGACGGCCGGGCTTCCCGCAAGTAGGAGCGCACCGATGTCGAAACCACCTGAAAAAGACCAGCTGCCCGAATACGACTTCTCAAATGGCACGCGCGGAAAGTACGTGGCTCGGGTGGCCAAGGGTGGCAACGTTGTCGTGCAAGCGGCGTGGGATAAGGAAATCAAGCGTCGAATCGCGGCGCACGGGCGCGGCGAGGTGAAGGCCTACGACTTGGAAGAAGTCATGGACGAAGCACGACGCCCCGCACCATGATGTTGCCTGCGTCACTCCATTCATGTCTGGAAGAGATCACTGCGACCGTCTGCGCGGGCAAAGCCGCGAGCGGCACGCGTGCTCCGCGTCGCTTCGGCGGTCGGCGGGGTACCGCCGACTGCTCTGCGGTGCTCGGTCTCGCGGCCCATCGCCGAACTCACTTCGCTCCCTTCGGTCCGCTACGTTCAAACAGGCGGCGACAAGTCAGTCTACGAAGCGCGCTGCGCGCGCGGGCCACGAGCCCTGCGCTCCTCGACGCCGAAGAGGCGCTGCGCCCGCCTGCCGCTCGCGGCTTTGCTGTGGACGATGGCGATCGGGCGGGCAGAGCAGGATCGCGCAGGCACTGCGGCCAGATAGTGGGCCTTGCGACGCTGGGCTGGCAAGGCTGAAAACGTCAACGTCCATCTCACTCCAGACGCTTATGGCCCGTCACCGCGAAACCGAGATTAGTTCGGAGGACCTGCAGGAGTACCTTGCCACACAAGACGACTTTGCCCTTGAGTTGTTTGTGTATTCGAAGGCTCGCTCGCTCGGCTTCAACGCGACGCACGGCGGCACCTACGTGGACCCTGTTACGAAGAAGCCGAGGCAATATGACGTTCGAGCGAACATGCAACGCGACGAACGGAGGATTGATCTTGCGATCGAATGCAAGAGTTTGAGGACGTCCTATCCGCTTCTTGTTTCCAGGATTCCACGGGTTGCTGACGAAAGCTACCACCACGTCATCTACTCCTACAAGCCGACTAGCTCCCCCTTTGATCCGACCACCGCTAGCCTCAACACTTGGAAGACCCTTGTCATTGGTCGAGGCCCGCTCTACTTGTATCCAGCAGGCGAGTTTGTCGGGAAGGCGACAGTCCAGGTCGGCCGCCATGAGAAGGGCGGGTTTGTTGCAGGCGACTCAGAGGTTTATGACAAGTGGACTCAAGCACTTGGGTCCGTCGACGAACTGATCTCCGATGCAGGCAGCTATTGGGAGGACTCGACCAGTGAATCGTTCGCTACCGCGCTCTTGCCAGTTCTAGTTGTGTCTGATGGAGCACTGTGGGTTGCTGACTACGCAGAAGACGGAGCCGTGCAAGGCAGTCCTCGTCAGACCGATGAGGCACTTCTCTTTGTCGGGCGCGACTATGGAAGCTTGCTTGGACCGCCGTTTACCGCGACGCATCTGCACATCTACACGCGAACTGGGGTGGACCGCTTCTTGAATCGGATTGCTTCCGACCAGACGTTCTGGCAAACAGCCCTCCCACCAAAGGAGATTCTTCATGCCTTTGGCGGCGGAGGACCTGCATGACGCTCTCCGCCCTCCTCGTCCAACTCCTCAACGGCCTGGCCGGCGCGTCGTCGCTGTTCCTCGTCGGCGCGGGCCTGTCGCTGATCTTCGGCGTCACGCGCATCGTCAACTTCGCGCATGGCTCGTTCTACATGGTAGGCATCTACACGGCCTACTCGCTGGTCGAGAAACTCGGGCCGAGCGTCGGTTTCTGGCCGGCGCTGTTGCTGGCGGCGGTGGCGGTGGGTGTGCTCGGTGCGCTGGTGGAAGTGCTGCTGTTGCGGCGCATCTATCACGCGCCGGAGTTGTTCCAGTTGCTGGCCACCTTCGCGCTGGTGCTGGTCATCAAGGACGCGGTGCTGTGGTTCTGGGGGCCCGAAGAATTGCTCGGCCCGCGCGTGCCGGGGCTGGCGGGGTCGGTGACGATCCTGGGCCGGCAGTTCCCCGAGTACGACCTGTTCCTGATCGTCGTCGGCCCTGTCGTGCTCGGCCTGCTGTGGCTGCTGCTCACGCGCACCCGCTGGGGCACGCTGGTGCGCGCGGCCACGCAAGACCGCGAGATGGTGAGTGCCCTCGGAGTCATCCAGGCCTGGCTGTTCACCAGCGTGTTCGCGCTCGGCGCCTTGCTGGCCGGGCTGGGTGGGGCGCTGCAGTTGCCGCGTGAGCCGGCCAACCTCGAGATGGACCTGGTGACCATCGGCGCGGCGTTCGTCGTGGTGGTGGTCGGCGGCATGGGCTCGATCCCCGGCGCGTTCGTCGCGGCGCTGTTGATCGCCGAGATCAAGGCGGTGTGCATCGCCATCGGATTGGTGGAAGTGATGGGCGTGAGCCTGTCGTTCTCCAAGCTCACGCTGGTGGTCGAGTTCCTGGTGATGGCTGCGGTGCTGATCGTGCGGCCGTGGGGTCTGCTGGGCCGCGCGCAGGCGCCGAGCCGACACGCGGGCACGGTGGAAGAGCCGCTGCGGCCGGCCGACAAGCTCGTGCTGTGGAGCGGCGCTGCCTTGCTCGCGGTGCTGGTGGCGCTGCCGCTGGTCAGCGCGCAGTCGCCCTACCTCACGGTGCTGATGATCGACCTGCTGATCGCCGCGCTGTTCGCCACCAGCCTGCACTTCATCATGGGGCCGGCGGGCATGCATTCGTTCGGGCACGCGGCCTACTTCGGGCTCGGGGCCTACGGCGCGGCGCTGCTGGTGCGCGCGCTGGGCTTGCCGATGGAAGTGGCGCTGCTGCTCGCACCGGCGGTGGCTGCCATCGGCGCGCTGCTGTTCGGCTGGTTCGCGGTGCGCCTGTCGGGCGTGTACCTGGCGATGCTGACCTTGGCCTTCGCGCAGATCGCCTGGGCCGTCGTCTACCAGTGGGACAGCTTCACCGGCGGCAGCAACGGCCTCACCGGCGTGTGGCCTGCCGAGTGGCTGAGCGACAAGCGCAGCTATTACTACCTGACCTTGGCGCTGGTGGTGGGCGGCGTGCTTCTGCTGCGGCGCATGCTGTTCTCGCCGTTCGGCTACGCGATGCGGGCCGGGCGCGACTCGTTCCTGCGCGCCGACGCGATCGGCATCGACGTGAAGCGCGTGCAGTGGGCGGCGTTCGTCGTCGCCGGTGTGTTCGCCGGGCTGGCGGGTGCGCTGTTCGCCTTCTCCAAGGGCAGCATCTCGCCCGACAGCCTGCACGTGGGCAAGTCGGTCGACGGCCTGGTGATGGTGCTGCTGGGCGGCGTGCAGACGCTCGCCGGCCCGGTGGTCGGCGCGGTCACGTTTACCTGGCTGCACGACACCGTGGCGCGCAACACCGACTACTGGCGCGCGATGCTCGGCGGCATCATCCTGCTGCTGGTGCTGCTGTTCCCGCAGGGCATCGCGGGGTTTGTGCGGCAGGTGGTCGACAAGGCGAGGGCGCCGCGATGAGTCTTCTCACGGTGTCTTCGCTCAGCAAGTCCTTCGGCGGCGTGAAGGCCGTCGACGGCGTGAGCTTCGGCGTGGCGGCCGGCGAGTTGCTCGCGCTCATCGGGCCCAACGGCGCTGGCAAGACGACGAGCTTCAACATGGTCAATGGCCAACTGCGCGCCGACAGCGGTTCGGTGCAACTGGCCGGGCAGGAGCTGATCGGCCGCAAGCCGCGCGAGATCTGGCGCCTGGGCGTGGGCCGCACCTTCCAGATCGCCGAGACCTTCTCGTCGCTGACGGTGGTCGAGAACGTGCAGATGGCCCTGCTGTCGGCCGACGGCAAGTTGTTCTCGATGTGGCAGCGCGCCGCTGCCCACAAGCGCGCCGAAGCCATCGCGCTGCTGGCGCAGGTCGGCATGGCCGCCCAGGCCGACCGGCCGTGCAGCGAACTCGCCTACGGCGACGTGAAGCGCGTCGAACTCGCGATCGCGATGGCCAACGGCCCGAAGCTGTTGCTGATGGACGAACCCACCGCCGGCATGGCGCCGAAGGAGCGCAATGATTTGATGGCGCTGACGAAGAAGCTCGTGGTCGAGCGCGGCATGGCGGTGTTGTTCACCGAGCACAGCATGGACGTGGTGTTCGCGTATGCCGACCGAATCATCGTGCTGGCGCGCGGGCGGCTGATCGCCGAGGGCAAGCCGGCCGAAATCCGCGACCACCCGAAGGTGCAAGAGGTCTACTTCGGCAGCGGCAAGACCTTCGAGAAGGCGGGCGCGCCATGACCTCCGATGTCCTGCTGCAGGCCGACAAGCTGAACGCCTGGTACGGCGCCGCGCAGATCCTGTTCGACGTGGACCTGCAGGTGCGCCGCGGCGAGGTGGTCGCGCTGATGGGCCGCAACGGCGCGGGCAAGTCCACCACCTTGAAAGCGCTGATGGGCATGCTGGGCAAGCGCCGCGGCACGGTGAACTTCATGGGCCGCGACATCAGCAAGAGCGAACCGCACCAGGCGGCGGCGCTTGGCCTGGCCTTCTTGCCCGAAGACCGGCGCATCTTCACCGACCTGACGGTGATGGAAAACCTCGAGGTCGGCCGCCAGCCGCCGCGCCGCTGGCCCGACGGCAGCGAGGCGCCGCTGTGGACGCCCGAGCGCCTGTTCAAGCTGTTCCCCAACCTCGGCGAGATGCCGCTGCGCCCCGGCGGCCGCATGAGCGGCGGCGAGCAGCAGATGCTGACCGTTGCGCGTTCGCTGATGGGTAACCCGTTTCTGGTGCTGCTGGACGAACCGTCGGAAGGCGTCGCGCCGATCATCGTCGAGCAGATGGCGCAGATGATCGTCGAGCTGAAGAGCCAGGGCGTCAGCATCCTGCTGTCGGAGCAGAACATTCACTTCGCCGAGCTGGTGTCCGACCGCGCCTATGTGCTGGAGAAGGGGCAGATCCGCTACCAGGCGACGATGGCGGAGCTGTCGGCCAACGAAGAAGTGCGGCGCGCCTACCTGAGCGTCTGAGCCATCCACGATTGGGAAACAGCATGCAGGCCACCGCCCGTTTCGAACAACCCACCTCGCTATCGCAAGTGACCGAACTGCTGGCCGCCGGCGGCTGGTCGCTGCTGGCCGGCGGCACCGACGTGTACCCGGCGCGGGTCGGCCGCGCCATGGACGGCGCGTGGATCGACCTCACGCGCGTGAGCGGCCTGCGTGGCGTGCGCGAGGACGCAAGCGGCTGGACCTTCGGCGCCACCACCACCTGGACCGACGTGCTGCGCGCCGATTTGCCGCCGCTGTTCGACGCGCTGAAGCAGGCCGCGCGCGAGGTCGGCGGCGTGCAGATCCAGAACACCGCCACCATCGCCGGCAACCTGTGCAACGCCTCACCGGCCGCCGACGGCACGCCGGTGTGGATGGCGCTCGATGCGCAAGTGCTGCTGCAAAGCCAGGTCGGTGAGCGGCGCGTGCCGGTGGCGGACTTCGTGCTCGCCAATCGGCGCACCGCGCGCGAGCCGCACGAAGTGGTGACCGGCCTGCACGTGCCGCGCCGTAGCGAACGCGCGCGCTCGGTGTTCCTCAAGCTCGGCGGGCGGCGCTATTTGGTGATCTCGGTGACGATGGTCGCTGTGGTGATCGACGTTGACGCCGACGTTGACGGTGCAGGCCACGTGGCGCATCTCGCCGCCGCGGTCGGCAGTTGCTCCGCGCGGGCGCAGCGGCTGCCGGCGCTGGAGGCACGCTTGCTGGGTCAGCCTCTGGCCGCGCTGGCCGATGCTGTGATTTCCCCCCCGGACCTGGCGCCCCTGTCCCCCATCGCCGACGTGCGCGCCAGCGCCGCCTACCGGCTCGACGCCACCGCCACCTTGCTGCACCGCGCCCTGCGAACCTTGACCTGTGTTTCCCCCTCTCCCTCTGGGAGAGAACCCTCTCCCAGGGGGAGAGGGGATCTACGACTTCAGACGGGGTGAGCCATGAACCAGCGTGACCCGCAACTCGTGGTCGAGAAGGCCACCGAAGCAACGATCTCGGTGATCCACTTCACCGTCAACCGCCACACCCACGCGCTGACCACCGACCGCGCATCGCGCCTGTCCGACGTGCTGCGCGACCAGCTCGGCCTGACCGGCACCAAGATCGGCTGCCACGCTGGCGACTGCGGCGCCTGCACCGTGCTGCTCGACGGCGAACAGGTCTGCTCCTGCATCGTCGCCGTCGGCCAGTGCGAGGGCCGAGCAGTCACCACCGTCGAAGGCCTCGCTGGCCCGGCGGGCGAGCTGTCGGCCTTGCAGCAGGCCTTTGTCACGCACGGTGCGGCGCAGTGCGGCATCTGCACGCCCGGCATGCTGATGAGCGCCGAGTCGCTGCTGCGCGCCAACCCGCACCCGAGCGAAGCCGAGGTGCTGGACGCGCTCGGCGGCGTGCTGTGCCGCTGCACCGGCTACCGCAAGATCGTCGAGGCCGTGCTGGCGGTCGCGGCCGGTCACGTCGCGACAGTTGATGCACCGGCTGCTGGTCATGCTGTGGGCGCGCGCCTGGCCCGACTTGATGCGCCAAGCAAGGTGCGCGGCGATGAGAAGTTCGGCGCCGACGAATGGCCGCATGCACCCAAGGCCGCGGGCGGCTTGTCTGGCGAGCACGCACCTCAAGCCACCGGCCTGGCGATGCGCGTGCTGCGCTCACCACACCCGCACGCTCGCTTCGCGCTCGGCGACTTCAGCGCGCTCAAAGCGCAGTGGCCCGGCCTGGTGGACGTGGTCACCGCGGCCGACGTGCCGAACAACGCCTTCGCGATCTTCGCCAACCTGCGCGACCAGCCGGTGCTGGCCGACGGTGCGGCGCGCTTCCGCGGCGAGGCGGTGCTGGCTTTGGTCGGCGACGCGCAGACGGTGCAGGCGATTGCCGACCGCGATGTGCCGATCGAATGGACCTTGCTCGAAGCCTTCACCGATTCGCCCGACGCCCTGGCCGCCGCCGAGCGCGGCCAGGCGATCCACGCGCGTTACCCCGACAACGTGCTGTGCCGCGGCCGTGTGGTGCGGGGTACACCCGAAGACGCGCTCGCGCAATCGGCGCTGGTGGCGTCGGCGAACTTCGACACCGCCTACGTTGAACACGCCTACATCGAACCCGAGGCGGGTTATGCCGAGGTGGTGAACACGACGACGAAGGAAGGCCAGCCGCTGCGGCGCCTGCGCATCTTCGCCTGCACGCAGACGCCCTATATGGACCGCGACGAGATCGCGCACATCACCGGCCTGGCGCCTGAGCAGGTGCACATCGTGCCGTCGGCGATCGGCGGTGGCTTCGGCGGCAAGCTCGACCTGTCGGTGCAACCGCTGCTGGCAGTCGCCGCGTTGAAGCTGAACCGCCCGGTGCGCCTGGTCTACGACCGGCCAGAGTCGATGCGCTCCAGCACCAAGCGCCACCCGTCGCGCATGAGCGCGCGCATGGGCTGCGACGCGCAGGGCCGCTTGAGCGCCTACGACTTCGAAGGCGACTTCAACACCGGCGCCTATTCGAGCTGGGGCCCGACGGTGGCCAACCGCGTGCCCATCCACGCCAGCGGGCCGTACCGCTTTGACCACGTGCGTGCGCTCACGCGCGCGGTGCACACGCACAACAGCGTGGCCGGCGCGTTCCGCGGCTTCGGCGTGCCGCAGTCCACCTTGCTGAACGAAACGCTGATCGACGAACTGGCGGCACGCTGCGGCATCGACGCGCTGGAGTTCCGCGACCGCAATGCGCTGCGTGCCGGCGACGCCACGCCGACCGGCCAGGTGCTGCACGCCAGCGTCGGCCTGCAGGCTTGCCTCGATGTACTGCGCCCAGCGTGGCGCGCGGCCAGGCAGGCCGCGCTGGTACACAACACGCAGGCCGTGCTGCACGGCAGCCCGATTCGGCGCGGCGCCGGCGTGGCGTGCATGTGGTACGGCATCGGCAACACCGTGATCGCCAACCCGTCGACGATGCGCGGAAGCCTGCGCTGGAACGCAGAGCGAGGCGCGCACCTGTTCCTCTACAACGGCGCGCAAGAGATCGGCCAGGGCACCGCGACGGTCATGCCGCAGATGTTTGCCGACGCGGTCGGGCTGCCGGTGGCCTGCGTCGAACAACTGATGGGCGACACCGATCTGACGGCCGACGCCGGCAAGTCGTCGGCGTCGCGCCAGACCTTCGTGTCGGGCAATGCGGTGCGCGGGGCGGGGCTTGAGTTGCGCGGCAAGCTGCTCGCGCAACTCGGCCTGGCCGATTCACCAGACGCGCCGGTTCAACTCGAACTCGCTGGCCACCACCTGCACGCGACGCAAGCCGGCAAGCGCCACACGCTCGACCTGCGCACCCTGCCCGCCGACGACCACGGCGACCTCTTCACCGGCAGCGGCTACTTCGACCCGCCCACCGTGCCGCTCGACGCCGACGGCCAGGGCGTGCCCTACGCCACTTACGGCTTCGCCGCGCAGATCGCAGAGCTCGAAGTCGATGCCGAACTCGGCACGGTCAAGCTGCTGCACATCCACGCCGCGCACGACGTCGGCCGCGCGATCAACCCGACGCAGGTCGAAGGCCAGGTGCACGGCGGCATCGCGCAGGGCATCGGCCTGGCGCTGATGGAGGAATACATCAACGGCCAGACCGACAACCTGCACGACTACCTGATCCCGACCGTCGGCGACGTGCCGCCCATCACCGTGCACCTGATCGAAGACCCCGAGCCGCTCGGCCCCTGGGGCGCCAAGGGCGTGGGCGAGCCGGCCCTGGTGGCCACTGCGCCGGCGATCCTGAACGCGATCCACGACGCCGTTGGCGTGCGCATGAAGGCCGTGCCGGTCACGCCCGCGCGGTTGCGCGCGGCGTTGATCGAGCGTTGACGGCACCCCACGGGCCTGCCGCTTGCTTGCAAGCTGACCCACCACTTTCCCCCCCCGCTGAAGGAGCAACCACGATGAAACCGCAAGACCGCAGAAGTTTCCTGAACACCCTCACCGCGGCCGGCCTCGCCGCCGCGCTGCCGCTGCCCGTGCTCGCCGCCGGCAAGGTCAAGCCGGCCGCCAACAGCGCGTTGATCGTCGTCGACGTGCAGAACTGCTTCGTCACCGGCGGCACGCTGCCGGTGGCCAAGGGCGAAGAGGTGGTGCCCATCATCAACAAGATCTCGGCGGCGTTCGCCAACATCGTCGTCACGCAAGACTGGCACACGCCCGGCCACGCGTCGTTCGCCACCACCTACCCGGGCAAGAAGCCGTTCGAGACCACCGCGCTCAAGTACGGCACCCAGGTGCTGTGGCCCGATCACTGCGTGCAAGGCACCGACGACGCCGCGCTGCACAAAGACCTGAAGCTGCCGACCGCGCAACTGATCATCCGCAAGGGTTTCCGCAAGGGCGTGGACAGTTACTCGGCGTTCGAAGAGGCCGACCGCAAGACCACCACCGGCCTGGCCGGCTACCTGAAGGCGCGCGCCATCAAGACCGTGTTCGTCACTGGCCTCGCCACCGACTTCTGCGTTGCCTGGACCGCGCTGGATGCGCGCAAGGCCGGCTTCGAGGTCTACGTGATCGAAGACGCCACGCGCGGCATCGACCTCAACGGCTCGGTCGCCGCGGCCTGGAAGCAGATGGCCGCCAAGGGCGTCAAGCGCATCCAGTCGGGCGACCTCGAGATGGCATAAGCGGGCGCGATCGGTCGGCAACCCGCGCGCGCCCAAG
This sequence comes from Methylibium sp., assembly GCA_031382215.1. Taxonomy (GTDB): domain Bacteria; phylum Pseudomonadota; class Gammaproteobacteria; order Burkholderiales; family Burkholderiaceae_C; genus LGRD01. The sequence goes on along the minus strand of JANMYQ010000297.1, from coordinate 14,686 downwards.
GCCATTGGGCCAGCGCTGAAACGGCCATGAGCCCCGCGCGCGCGGGGCCATGCTCTGCGTGCCATCATGACCACATGCTCAAGTCGCTGAAAGACCTGTTCGACAGCTTGGTGGCGCCCGCGCCGCTGGCCGACCCGCAAGGCGCCGAGCACTTGCTCCAGCTCGCCACCGCGGTGATGCTGGTCGAGGTGATGCGCGCCGACACCAGCTTTCATGCCGGCGAACGCGAGGCGGTGCTGGCCGCGCTGCGCGACAAGTTCGCGCTCGCCGACGACGAGGCCCAGCGCTTGGCTGAACTGGCCGAAGCCACCGCGCAGCAGGCGACCGACCTGTTCAGTTTCACCTCGCGCATCAACGATCGTTTCGAGATGCCCCAGAAGCTGCGCATGGTCGAGCACATGTGGCGCGTGGCGCTGGCAGATGGCCACCTGAGCGACCATGAACGCCACGTGCTGTGGCGCATTGCCGACCTGCTGCACGTGCCGCAGGGGGCGTACGTGCATGCGCGGATGCGGGTGCAGGCGGCGGCCAAGAGCTGAGTCGTTCGGCACCAAAGTGACCGCCTCGCGATGAAGCCGTTGCAGCGATGAGCTCTCGCCCCACCGAGCCAGCCAAGCACTCCGGCAGCGCCAAGTCAGCCGGGCAGCGGCGGATTCGCAGTTGGTTGTGGATCACCGTCCCGGGCACGTACGGCGTCCTCGGCGCGGCCTATGCCATCGTGCCGCCAGCCGAGGGCCTGGCCCAGCCGGCCGAGCGGCTGGTGTGGGCGTTGCAGTGGCTGTTCGTCGCGTTCGTTCCCTACGCGGCGGTGTGCCTGACGATCCTGTATCAGCGCTACGCCGAGGGCAGCCACAACCCCCTGCTGGGCCAGGAAAGCGAGCGCCTTCAGGTTCACTGCAGGGTGATGCAGAACACGCTCGAACAACTCGTCTGGTTCGCGCTCTGCATTCTGCCGCTGGCCACGCTGCTGGCCCCGGCGCAAGCGCGCATCGCTCCCATCCTGTGCGTCTTCTTTGCTTTCGCCCGCTTCGTCTATTGGTGGGGTTACCTCCGCAGCGGAACCCTGGGCCGTGCGCCCGGAGTGCAACTCACCTTCCTGCTCAACATCCCGCTGGCGCTGGTCGTGCTCGCGCGCTTCGCCACGGGCCTGCTCTCTTGACTGCGCCCGTGAAGCCCGTGACGGCCCTTCACCCCACCACCGGGCACCTTGCCCCCAACCGCTGCGCCAACGGGCTGCGCGGCTTGAGCGCCAGGCGTTCGGCAGCCAGTGCCGCAGCCAGCGGTTTGTCGCCCGAGCGCACGGCGGCTTCGATCAGCGTCAGGTCCAGCAGGTCGCGCTGCGCGTGGCTGCCGCCGAGGCGGTGCGCCACGCTGCGCACCGGGCGCAACAGGCTCACGGTGCGGGCGTAGTCGCCGCGGCCGAAGGCCTGGATGGCCGAGGCGGCAGCCTGGCCCACGTCGCGCGTGAACGTGGCGTTGTCGACGCCGCTTTGCAGTGCGGCGGCCTGCGCATCGACCACCTGCTGCTGCAGTTGCGCACGGTCGGCGCCGACGAAGGCGATCATCGCGTGCAGGTCGTTGAAGGCGTACTGGCCGGCGCCGCCCGCGTCGGCCCAGGCCGTGGCCCAGCGGTCGGCGAGGGCGTTGAAGCGCTCGCCCAAAGCCAGGCCACCCGCACCACCCGCACCACGCGCACCACTCACATCACCCACCCCGCGCAGGTGCAGCCGCCACAGCATCGCGCTGGCGTCCAGCATGTCCAGCACCACCGTCGAGCCGGTGCCGCCGATCGCTTCGTCGTACAGGCGCAGCACCTCGTCGTGATCGTCGTTTTCGAGGTGGTAGAGCGCCAGGTGCCAGGTGTTGTGCGTGGCCAGCAAGCTGCCCCTGGACCACACCGCCCGGTTCGGTTCGAGCCAGGCGATGCCGTCGCGCACCGCATTGCGCATTTCGTGCACGTGCGCCACCGCGTGCCAGGCCCAGCTGTCGCGCGGCTCCAGTTCCACCGCGCGCCGGCCCTGCGTTTCGGCCGCCGCGTAGTCGCCGGTCTCTTCCAGGCCGAAAGCGTGCATGCCCAGCAGTGCGTGCCAGCCCGGCATGCCCTCGTCCCAGGCCGGCAGCGCGCGGGCGATGCGGTCGCGCAGCATGCGCGAGTCACCGCGGAAGAAGTCGATCTGGTGCCCGGCCTGCAGCGCCAGCGTGTCGCGCGGGTGGCGTGCGGTGAGGTCTTCGAGCCGCAACCCGGCTTCGTGCCAGCGGCCCTGCGCGAGTGCGCGGGCGGCGCCGATGTGGGCGCGCTCACGTTCGTCGGCGTCGAGCCGTTCCGCGGCGTCCAGGCAGCCCTCCGCCACGGCCACTGCCGCCGGCTCAGTGCCCAGCAGGTGCAGCCAGGCCTTCAGCACGTGGGCCATCGTCAGCTCGGGGCTGGCGGCGAGCGCGGCGTCGACACTGGCAACCGGGTCGTCCACCAGGCACAGCAACTCGCGTGACGCTTGTTCGAACGGCGCCAGGCTCTGTGCCGTGGCCCCCGAGACGCGGTGGCCGCTGGAATCGATCAGGTTCATGGTGTGCCTCCGGAACGGTTCGCCAAGCGTACGCCAGCCGGCGCGTGAATTGCTTGGGTAGCGTGCCGTATTTCTGACGCTCGCCACGCACCGGTGCGGCGCAAGATGGCGGCACCGCCTTCGCCATTTCTGCCTTCACCATCACTGCTTGGGGCCGCCACCATGTCCTCGATCATTCCCGACCGTGCCGAGTTCATCGATGCGCTGCGCGCACTGCGCAGAGGCCACGTGCTGGTGCGCGTGCACAGCGCCTCCGGCGGCTGCCTGATCGACGGCGCCCCCGTCTACCGCTCGTTCGACACGCTGCTGAACTACGGGCTGGTGCGCGAGTTCGACAACCGCGAAGGTTTTGCCAACGTGCGCTACTTCCGTCTCACCGACACCGGCCGCGAGTTTGCCGACCGGGCTTGCCAGTCGTGGCGGCAGAAGCCGTTGCTGGAGAGGTTGGCGGTGCGGTTTGCGGGGTGAGGCCCGGGTCGCCAGCTCAGCTGTTCACATTCACCACCACGCGCCCCGCAATCTTGCCTGCCAGGATGTCGCTGCCCGCCGCGATGGCATCCCCCAACCCGATCTCGCGTGTCATGCCTTCGAGCTTCGCCGCATCCAGATCGCGCGCCAGCCGCTCCCAGGCGCGCTTGCGCAAGGTCGGCGGCGCCATCACGCTGTCGATGCCGTAGAGCGTGATGCCGCGCAGGATGAACGGCGCCACCGACGCCGGAAAGTCCATGCCCTGCGCCAACCCGCAGGCGGCCACGGCGCCGCGGTACCTGGTGCCGGCACACGCGTTGGCGAGAGTGTGGCTGCCCACGGCGTCCACCACGCCGGCCCAGCGCTCCTTGGCGAGCGGCTTGCCAGGGGCTGAGAGTTCGTCGCGCGAGATCACGTCGGCGGCGCCGAGTTTCTTCAGCGCGTCGGTTGCGTCGGGCCGGCCGGTGGACGCCACCACGCGGTAACCGAGCTTGGACAACAACGCGATTGCCACGCTGCCGACGCCGCCGTTCGCGCCCGTCACAAGGATGTCGCCGGAATCAGGCGTCAGCCCGTGGCCTTCGAGCGCCAGCACGCACAACATCGCGGTGTAGCCCGCTGTGCCGATGGCCATCGCCTGGCGGGTGCTCAAGCCTTCGGGCAAGCCCACCAGCCAGTCGCCCTTCACACGTGCGCGCTGCGCCAGCCCGCCCGAGTGGCTTTCGCCGACGCCCCAGCCGTTGAGCACCACCTTGTCGCCGGGGCTCCACGCGGCGTGGTGGCTGGTTTCGACGACACCGGCGAAGTCGATGCCGGCCACGAGCGGGAACTTGCGCACCACCGGCGACTTGCCGGTGATCGCCAGGCCGTCCTTGTAGTTGATGGTGGAGTATTCGATGCGCACCGTTACCGCGCCTTCGGCCACCTCGGGCAATTGAGCGTCGGTCACGTCTTTCACAGTGGCGCGATAACCGGCGTCGTCCTTCTCGATCAGCAGGGCCTTGAACATGGTGTTCTCCGGAGCATTGATCCGGCGATCGTAGCCAAACCGGCCGCGCGTGCTCTCTCGGGTCGTCAGTCGCGCCCGGCCTCGATGATCGCGCGCGCCAGTGCCGCCGGCTGCGTGAACCAGGCTTCGTGGCTGCCGGCGGATTCGATGTAGCGGAACAGCCCCAGCCGCTCGGACAAGCGCGGGTGCCACGGCAGGCTGGCCGGCAGCGCCACGTCGAGCACGCAGTTGACGAACGACTTGCCCACCGCCACCGCGGCCATCGGCTGCGTGATGGCCGACGGCTCGGTGAAGGTGCGGTACGGGTGCGGGTTGAGCTTGGCGAACGCCGCCTTGGCCAGCTCCAGGTCGCCGTCGTTGATGAAGGCTTCGCGCCAGACCTCGAAAGGCAGCATCACCGCGTTGCCGCTGGCCCCGGCGATCGCGTCGAACATGCCCTTGTAGTGCGGCGGCACCATGTCGTTCAGGCACTCGCCCGGCATCGGCACGAACGCGTTCACGTAGACCAGGCGCGCCAGGCGCGGCAGCAACTGCGCCGTGGCGCCCGAGATCACCATGCCGCCGTAACTGTGGCCGACGAGGCGCACCCGCTCCAGCTTGTGGCTCTCCACGAAATCGACCAACGAGGCCACGGCATCGGCCAGCCCGGTGCGGGCGCGGTCGTCGCCGGCGCGGTTGCCGGCCAGCGTGGGGCAATGCACCGTGTGGCCGGCGTTGCGAAGGTGGGCGGCCACGGCTTCGAGCTCGGCACCGGTGTGCCAGGCGCCATGAACGAGAACGTAGGTGTCGGCCATGAAGGTCTCCTTGCTGAGGGAAAGGTGGAAAGCGCGGGTGGAAAGCTTCGCACTGTAGGCAGGGTGGTGGCAAGCCCCTGGCCGTTGCCTGCCAGGCGCATGGCCGCTGCCTGCCGGCGTGCGATCGAATCAGCGCTGGATCGGCGCTGAATCGGCGCCGCGTCAACGCCCGATCAACGCTCGATCAACGCCGCTGCCGCAACGCGCCGGGCGTCTGGCCGACGCCGCGCCGGAACACGCGCACGAAGTGCGACGGATCCAGCAGGCCGACACGCCGGCCGACTTCGGCAATGGTCAACCGGTCGAAGCGCGCATCGGCCAGCAGGCGTCGCGCGGTGGCGATGCGGCATTCGGCCAGCAAGGCCGCGAAGCTGTGGCCGCTGCCCGCCAACGCGCGGTGCAGGCTGCGCTCGCCGATGCCCAGGCCGGCGGCCACTTGCGCAGCGGTCAGGCCCGGTTCGGCGTGGCGCTCAAGCAGCGCCGCGCAGATGCGCTCGCGCATGGCGGTGTCTCCGCGCAGCGCGGCCGGCGCGGCCCCGGTGGTCGCTGTGCCCGCGGTGGCCAGCGCGAGCAGCGCGCCGAGCTGGTCGGTCAACAGCTCGGCCGGCAAGGGCGGGGCCAGCGCCACCTCGGGCTGCAACTGGCGCGCAAAGGCCGACAGCGCGGCGCCGAAACCGCTGCTGCCGTCGATGCGCCGGGCCGCCTGCGCAGCCGGGTCGGGCAGCCAGCGTTCGACCCAGGCGGTGGGCAGCTCCAGCGAGAGCGTGTTGCACGACTCGCCGAAGTGGAATTGATAGCAGTGGCGCGAATCGACCAGCACCAGGTCGCCCGGCAGCAGCCGCGCCTGCCGGCCGTGCTGCACCGCCACCCAGGCGTGGTCGGTCTTGCACAGCAGGTAGAAATAGTTCTCGCGGCTGCGTGCCACGGCGCGCCGCGTGCGGTACACGTCTTGCGCACTGCCGCGCACGCGGTTGAGCTGCAACGGGCCGAGCGGCGCCGACGTCAACTCCGCCTCGAAACGGCTGGCCTGCGGGCTCGTGACGTCCATCTCGAGAAAGCCCTCGCAGACCGCGCCGATCCAGTAGTCGAGCCGCTCGGCCGGCGCTGCAGCGTCGGTGGACCAGCGGTGCATCGTGGGGCTGCCTTGCATGGGAAAACGCTCCATTCCGTGCTACTGGTACGCCCCCGTGGTGACGATGTTCCGCGTCGACGTGCCGGCGCCGACCGTGGCCGGCGTCTGCGGAGCCAGCGCGCCGCCAGCGCCGATCGAGAAGAGCAGGATGCTGTTGGTCAAGGTGTTCGTGATGTAGACGAAACTGCCCGAAGCATCGATGGCCACGTCGTTGGGCAGGCCGCCGGTGGTCAGGAACGCGGGGGTCAATGGCGTCAACGCACCGCCGGCGCCGAGCGCGTACTGCGTCACCGTCGCTGGATTGAGACCATCGCGGTTGGCCACGTAGGCGTACCGGGCCAGCGGGTCGATCGCCACGGAGAATGCGTTGGCGCCAGACGCCACGGTGGGCGCGGTCATCGGCGTCAAAGCGCCATTGGCCCCGATCAGGTACTGCGACACATTGGCACTGTCGCCGTTGGCAACGTAGGCGTAACGGCCCGACGGATCGACCGTGACCGATTGCGGGCTCGTGCCGGCGGCCACCGTGGCGGGCGTCATCGGCGTCAACACACCCAAGTTGCTTATCGTGAACTGCGACACCGTGTCGGCGCCGCGGTTGGCCACGTAGGCATACCGGCCCGACGGGTCGATCGTGATCGAAAACGGACTGCCGCCCACCGGGATGACGGTGCTGCCGATCGGCGTGAGCGATCCGTTGGAGCCGATCGTGTATTGCAGGACGTAAGAACCGCCGAAGTTGGCCGTGTAGAGGAATCGCCCCGACGGGTGGATGGCGATGGAGATGGGGTTGTCGGTGGACGCCACCGTGGCCATGGTCAGTGGCGTCAGCGCGCCATCGGCGCCGACCGAGTACTGCGAGATGTTGTTGCTGTCGAAGTTGGCCACGTACGCAAAGCGGCCGCCCGGCTCCACGGCCACGTCGCCGGCGTTGGTGCCTGCCGCGACGGAGGCCACGGGCAGCGGCGTCAGCAAGCCGCTGGCGCCGATGGCGTACTGACTGACGTCGTTGCCGCCTGAACTGGTGACGTAAGCGAACTTCGGCACGACCTGGAGGGTTGAGCTGCCGCCGCTGATAGCCACCGACGAGATGGAGCTGCCGCCCGCGACCGCCGAAGGCGCGTTCGCAACCAGGCCTCCGCCGACGCCGATCGTGTATTGCAGGACGTGGCCGCTGCCGATCGTCGAGACATAGGCATACAGCCCCGACGGGTCGACGCTGATGCCGACCGGGTTTCCAGCGGCCGCGACCGTGGCGCTCGCCAACGGCGCGAGAGCACCCCCCGCGCCGATGTCGTATTGCGACACCGTGTCACCGTCGAGGTTGACGACGTACAGGCGCACGCCCGCGGGGTCGAGGGCGAGGGCACTCGCCCCCGCGCCCGCCGCCACGGTGGCCGGCGTCATCGGCGTCAGCGAGCCGTCGGCCCCGATCGTGTACTGCGAGACGTTGCCGGCGAGCTTGTTGGCCACGTACGCATAGCGGCCCGTCGGGTCGATGGCCACGGCGCTGGCGCCCGTGCCCGCGGCGACCGTGGCGCTCGTCAACGGGGTGAGCGCTCCGCCCGTGCCGATGCGGTACTGCGAGACGTTGGCGCTGCCCTGGTTGGCCACGTAGGCAAAACGACCGGCGGCGTCGATGGTGACGGAACTCGGGTTCGTGCCTGCCGGGATGGTGGCGCTCGCCATCGGCGTGAGCCCTCCGCCAGCGCCGACCACGTACTGCGACACGGTGTTGCCGACCGAGTTGGCAACGTAGGCGTAGCGCCCGGAGGGGTCGATCGTGATGCCAAGCGGCGCCGCGCCGGTGGCGACCGAGTCGGGCACCATCGGCGCCAGACGGCCGTCGGCGCCGACGGTGTACTGCAACACGAAGTTGGCAAAGCCTTCCACGGCATAGGCATAGCGGCCCGAGGGATCCAGCGTGACGGACAGCGGCGTCGACCCCGCGCCCACCCGGCCGATGAACTTCAACCGGCCCGTCGCCGCGTCGAGCGCATGGGTGGAGATGCTTCCGGCGCCCCGGTCGGCCACGTAGGCAAAGCGCGGCACCACGGCCGCCACCGTCAGCAGCGCGGCATTGCTGGCGAGCGTGCCGCTGGCGTTGCTGGCCAGCGCGCGGTAGCGCCGGCCGTTGTCGGCCAGCGCCGGCCGCACGATGTCCAGGCGGGCTTCGGTCGCGCCGTTGATGTTGTTCCAGGTCGTGCCGCCATCGGTGCTGAGCTGCCACTGCAAGGTGGGCGTGGGCGAGCCGGTGACGGCCACCGTCAATGCGGCGTTCTGGCGCTCGAGCACCGACACGCTGGCCGCCGGCTGCGTGCTGAACGCCGGTGCCGCCGGTGCGGGCGTGACGGTGAGCGTGGCCGCGTTGCTGGCCAAGGTGCCGCTGCCGTTGCTGGCCACGGCGCGGAACTGCCGGGCGTTGTCGGCCAGCGTTGTGGGGCCGAAGCTGAGCGCGGCGGCGGTGGCGCCGGCCACGTCGGCCCAGGTGGCGCCGCCGTTGGTGCTGGTCTGCCACTGCACCGTGGGTGCGGGCGTGCCGGTGATCACCACCGTGAAGCCGGCGCTCTGGCCTTCGACCACCGAGGTGCCGGCCGGCTGCGTGCTGAACGCCGGCGCCAACGGTGCCGGCGTCACGACCAGCATCGCCGCGTTGCTGGTGACCGTGCCCAGCGTGTTGCTCACCACCACCCGGAAGCGCTGCCCGTCGTCGGCCAGCGCCACCGCGGCGCGGGTGAGTGTGGCCGTGGTGGCGCTGGCCCCGGCGGCGTTGCCGAAGGTGGTGCCGGCGTCGGTGCTGACCTGCCACTGGTAGCTCAAGCTGGTGCCGCTGGCGGTGACGCTGAACTGCGCGTTCTGCCCTTCGGTGACGGATTGGTCGGCCGGTTGCACGCCGATGGTGGGCACCACCGCGGTGGCCGTCACCGTCAGCGTGGCCGCCGAACTGGTGGCGTTGCCGCCGGCGCCCGACACCACCACCCGGAACTGCTGCCCGCTGTCGGCCAGCGCGGTGGCCGGCGTGGTGTAGCTGCTGCCGGTGGCGCCGGACACCGGCGCGAAGCTGGCACCGCCGTCGGTGCTGCGCTGCCACTGGTAGCCGGTGGCAGCGCTCGCGGTGACGCTGAAGCTGGCGCTGCTGCCTTCGACCACGCCCTGGTCGGTGGGCTGGGCGGTGATGGTGGCCGCCACCGGCGCCGGTGCATCACCACCGCCGCCGCCGCCGCACGCCACGAGCCCGGCTACAACGATGGAAAGCAGTAACGCGGTAACAAGGCGCATGCAGTTCATGGTGGCGTTCCGGCGGAGGGGCGGTGTGTGATTGTGGGTGCCTGGGGCCCGGTCCCGTCACGAGGAAGACCCGCATTCGGGGAGGCGGCGGCCAACTCGGCTACAGTGAATTGACCCACCCGAGCGGCGCCAGACCGCATGCCCCTGACGAGGAGACAACGTCATGCAGCCGCACCCGAACCTGCGCCCGAACTTGCAGTCCACCCAGCGCGAACACATCGCCACCGTGATGCACGTGGCCGACCGCGGCATCGCCGCGCCGCGCGCGCTGGCGCACGACGAGATCATTCGCGCCTCGTGGTCGCGCTGCGTGCACGAGCACCGGCTCGACCCCACGCGCATGCAAGAGGCCGTCATCCTGCCCAGCGACCGGCTGCGCGAGCACCAGGACCGCATCGAAGACTTCTTGCACATCGCCCGCCACGGCATGGAGGCGCTTTACCAGCAGGTGGCCGGCATGGGCTACTGCGTGCTGCTGACCGACGCGCGCGGCGTGACGGTCGATTTCATCGGTGACCTGCAGCTCGACGCCAGCCTGCGCAAGGCCGGCCTGTACCTGGGCGCCGACTGGAGCGAGCAGCACGCCGGCACCTGCGGCGTGGGCACCTGCATCAGCACCGGCGAGGCGCTGACCGTGCACCTGAGCGACCACTTCGACGCCACCCACATTCCGCTCACCTGCACCACCGCGCCTGTGTACGGCGCGCAAGGCCAGCTCAACGCCGTGCTCGACATCAGCCAGCTCAGCAGCGCGCAGCCCAAGCAAAGCCAGCACCTGGCGCTGCAACTCGTCAAGGTCTACGCGCAGCACATAGAGAACGCCAACTTCCTGCACAGCTTTCGCCACGCCTGGGTGTTGCGGCTCAGTTCGGCTCCGCAGTTTTTGGACGTGAACCCCGAAGTGCTGCTGGCGCTGGACGACGCCGGCCGCGTGATCGGCCACAACCGGCGCGCGCAGTTGCTGCTGCAGCCCGCGGGTGGGGCGATCGCGGTCACCGCCGCGCCGCTCGTCGGCCAGCCCTTCGAGCGCCTGTTCAACGCCACGCTGGCCGACCTGGGCCGCTACACGCTGCCGCACGCCAGCGACCAGCGCGCCATCACGCTGGCCGGCAGCGGGCGCGTGCTGTTCATGCTGGCATCGCCGCCGCCGGTGCGCGCAGGCAACTCCGCCCGGCCCGCCGCCGCGCCCGCCGAGGCGCGCCGCATCCCTGCGCCGCTGGCCGCACTGTCGGGAGGCGACCCGGCGCTGGACCGGCAGATCGAACGCGCCGCCAAGCTGGTCAACTCGCCGATGAGCGTGCTGCTCACCGGCGAAACCGGCTCGGGCAAGGAGCACTTTGCCAAGGCGCTGCACCAGGCCAGCGAGCGCCGCGCGCGGCCCTTCGTGGCCGTCAACTGCGCCGCCATCCCCGAGGCGCTGATCGAGAGCGAACTCTTCGGCCACCTGCCCGGCAGCTTTTCGGGCGCCGGCCCCCGCCCCAAGCGCGGCTTGATTCAAGAGGCCGACGGCGGCACGCTCTTTCTCGACGAGATCGGCGACATGCCGCGCGACCTGCAGGCCCGCCTGCTGCGCGTGCTGGCCGAACGCGAGGTGCTGCCCATCGGCGCGACAAAGCCCACACCGGTCAACATCCGCGTCATCGCCGCCACCCACTGCGATCTGGAGGCGCTGGTGCGCGAGCGGCGCTTTCGCGACGACCTGTACTACCGGCTCAACGGCGCGCACATCGTGCTGCCGCCCCTGCGCGAGCGGCGCGACCTGGCTTGGTTGATCCAGCGCATGTTGGCCAGCGTCACCCCCACGGGGCACGAGCCGCCGCGCCTGTCCAGCGAGGTGAGCGAGCGGCTGCACGCGCACGCGTGGCCCGGCAACCTGCGCGAGTTGCGCAATGTGATCGAGTTTGCGTGTGCGGTGTGCAGTGATGGATTGATAGTGCTGGGCGATCTGCCGGATGGGTTTCAGAGCCGGCCGGCGCGGCCATCGCTGCCGCAGGACAGCGTGGACGCCGCTGCGGTGGCGAGCCATACGTTGCCGCCGGCGCAACCCGTGGAGCCAGCGGCCACTGTGGCCGGTGACCAGCGCATCTGGCTGCTCGAAGAGTTGCGCGCGGTGCACGGCAACGTGAGCGCCGCGGCGCGGCGCCTGGGGATCTCGCGGATGACGATGTACCGGCGGATGAAGCGGGCGGGGATTGCTGGGCAACAGGACGACGAGTAGGCGGGTGGCGTCTGCCGCCACTGCGTGTGTAGCGATTGCCTCGTCCCGGTCAGAATCCCAGCGGCGGCATGCATGCCGGGGTATGGCGACGGCACCCCCATAGCGACGACGCGGGCTGCGTTATCACGCTGGAAGGGACTGGGGCTTCAGGTACAGTCAAGTAGAACCTCAATTGCCCGTACCAACAATGGTAAGTTTTCTGCGTCCGCCGGTAGCCGAAGTGTCCGTCGGCGTCGTGTTCTCGCCTCGGCCTGACCTTCTGATCGGGCACATCGGAGACTTCTGGAGTGTCATTCGAGATCGATACCCGCGCACCGAGCACGCGCAGTTGGTTCTCGGCGAGGGCGAGGCCCCGGTTCAAGACCGATTCGGGAACTGGCTACCGCGAGTGTGGTTCCTCAGTGAAGACAACTGCATGTTGGTGCAAGTCCAACAGGACCGTATCTACGTGAACTGGCGGGCGAACGGAGAGCAGACTTATCCGCGATTTCCGGCCGTCAAGAGCGAGTTCGATCGGGTTTGGTCTCTGTTCGTGGGTCGCGTGGCAGAGCTGACTGGGGCCCCACCACTACCGAGTCGAATTGAAGTTTCGTACACCAACTTCATATGGAGTGGAGAGGCTGTGAGATCTACGGCCGACCTTTCCAGGGTGCTGAAGGACTTTCATTGGGCTGAGGATCACAAGTACCTGTCGCCGCCTTCGGGGATTGCACTGAACATGACGTTCCCTTTGCACAGCGGTGCCGGCAATCTCCGGGTGCGAACTGCTACGGCTGAACGCGCGAGTGATCGCGCAAAGGGACTCCACCTCGAACTTCAAGTGGTCGCAGCTCCTAACGCCGGTCAATCGATTGACGAGCTCATAGAAGAGGGGCACCAGACGATCATTCGCGCCTTCGAAGACCTGACAACAGCCGAGATGCAAGACCACCACTGGATTCGAGGTTAAGGATGACTACGCATGCTCCTGATGAGTGGATAGTCGAAGAAGCCTCGGCGCCGCGTACGATGCGCATGCCGAGAGCGATGAGCCAGTTTGAGTCAAATGGCAACGTCGTGACGGTCAGCACGTATCACAGTCGCGACCCGGTCCAGGTGGCGGATGGTGCTGCGACTATGAACGTCGCGTTTTTGTTCAGGGCCACTGGACCCACGCAAAGAGCTCTTGAAGTGTTTGCCGGCGCCGCGTTCGATTCGCTCAGCGCAGCAACGGAGGCCATGCAACGGGTGATTGGCAACGGCGCGCTCGAAAGACAGTTGAGTTCCCTGTCGGTCGACTTTTATGAAGACTATGGCAAAGCGCTCGACCCGGGCTCCATTTCGGGTCTGAGGCACTTCCTTCTTGCTCACCAGGGCGTGGCTCCGCCGAAGGCTATTAGCGCGGATTCGACCGGGCGAATAGAGGCGACATGGGAGGCGACACGCGGTCAGTCGGCTTCTCTAAGGTTCCTAGACGACGAAAAGTTTCACTATGCGCTTGTCATGGAAACGCCTGCTGGGCGCAGCCGCCCCTGGGGTACCGCCGGTAGGTTTGAGGTCTTTGTGGCACGGCCTGAGGCACGGTCCATTCTGGGGGAGAGTCCTCCCACGGAGATTTCCTCTCCCTAGGTCCGCACGAATCGCGCGCATCTGCGTCAAGAGTTCAGTCCCACAGGAGTCGCCGACGCCCAGCGCGTTCCTGGTTCGACTTGACAGTGAGACGAAGCGGCCAAAGGAGCACGAGCTTTCCACTCACTGGCTGGATTTCTTTACGCCGTGGTCCGGTGCGACGGAAGCCATCGAGGCGCTACGCCTGCACCTAGGTGCAAGGCACGTGGGGGACGAATACACAATCAAAGCGAACACGCGCTTCGTTGTCGTCGACGTAGGCAAACTTCACCGCGAAGTCGAGTACCTAACGCCAACTCCGACAGTCGCAATCTGCAAGCACACGCCAAGGTTTTACGGCGACAGCCATAGCAGTGTGTTCCCTCGGCCGGCAGTGTCCAAGTGGCCGGAGAATGACGACGCGTACCGTCACGCATTGGCAAAGCTGCTTGCGGACTGCTCAGATCCGGCGGTCTACAAGTAGGCGCCAATACCGACGCGGTGCCGACTCGCTTCGGCAGTCGGGGGCATGGCCCCTTTTGCGGCGACGCTAGCGCCGGCAAGTCAGCCTGTCTTCCCCACGATTGAGGAGAGCGGGCGCCGCCGGTTCAGGTCGATCGTCCAGACATTCGACGTGGCGTTGCGCAGGTGGTCGTGCAGGCCGTGCAGGCCGGTGCGGCGCACGCCAGCGCCGGTGCGATGGCGTGCCCTTGGCCGATCCCGCCTAGGGCTCGCGCAACGCCTGCGCGACCGTGGCCAGCATCAGGCACAGGGTCATGGGCTTGACGGGTGACTCGATGAAGCCGCGCGAGAGGTAGAAGCGCCGCGCCTGTTCCGAGATGGCGTGCACCAGCAGCGCGGCGATGCCGGCGATGTCGGCGGCCTGGATCGCGCGGCGGATGGCGTCGTTCAGCAGTGCCGTGCCGATGCCCTTCTGGTGGTGGTCTTTGTGGATGGCCAGTCGGCCAAGGACGAGCACGGGCACCGGGTCGGGGCGGTTGCGTTTGGTGGTGGGCGGTGCTTCGGCATGGCCTATGGCGCCGGCGGCCAGGCAGTAGTAGCCGATCACGCTGTTGTCGTCGCACACGACGTAGGTGCGCGAAGAACCGTTGGCCTGGTTCCTGGCCGCGCGGCGTTTCAACCAGTCGTCCAGCGAGGGCTCGCCGCTGTCGAAGGCGGCGAGCAGGTGATGGCCGGCCAGCGGCTGCGGCGCCGAAAGCATCGGCGCCTTCACTTTGCCCTGTTTCTCTTCGCCCTGTCTCTCGCGCCGCCACCCGGGGTGCTGCCCTTGGCTGCTGCCTTCGTCGTGTTCGTCTCCCAAGGTGCTCGGGCCTTGAGGGTGCGGCGCAGGCGGTCCGTGGGCGCGGGCGGCTTGTCGAGCAGGGCCTGAAAGCTGGCAAAGCCCTTGGCATCGAGCGCGAAATAGGTCTGGTCAAGCAGCACGTCTTCGGCCTGCCTGCAGGCGGCTTCGAGCATGAAGTCCGCGCGGCTGCGGCCCAGGCGGTCGGCGGCCTGATCGATCAGGTCGCGTTGGCCTGCCTTGGCGCGAATGCTGATCGTGACGGGTTCTTGGGTCTGACTCATGGGGCGCCTCTCGCGTACTGCGTTAGTAAGGCAATAATGTAT
>JANMYQ010000279.1:0-12995 GCA_031382215.1 Methylibium sp. | reverse complement strand
GTTCGTCGTGGCGCTGGTGCTGACCTATCGCGGCACCTACCCCGACTTTCTTCAGAGCCTGCGGCACGCCGCCTTCAACGTCGTGAGTGTGGCCACGACGACCGGGTTTTCCAGCGTCGACTATGCGCTGTGGCCGCCCTTCGCGCCGGTGCTGATGCTGCTGCTGTGCTGCTTCGCCACGTCGGCGGGCTCCACCGGCGGCGGCATCAAGATGGTCCGTGCGCTGCTGCTGGTCAAGCAGGCGCGGCGCGAGCTGGTGCGCATCGTGCATCCGCACGCGGTCAACCCGGTGCGCATCGGCTCGACGGCGGTGGACAGCACGGTGTTGTTCTCGGTGCTGGCGTTCATGCTGGTGTATGGCGTCACCGCGATCTTCATGACGCTGGTGCTGCTGATGACCGGGCTGGATTTGGTCAGCGCGGCCAGCGCCGTGATTGCCTGCATCAACAACACCGGGCCCGGTCTGGGGCAGGTTGGGCCGGCAGGCAACTACCAGGGGCTCAGCGATGTGCAGACCTGGGTCTGCACCGCCACCATGCTTCTGGGGCGGCTGGAGCTGTTTTCGATCCTGGTGCTGTTCACGCCGCAGTTCTGGCGCAAGTAGGCACAGCGAAGTCCCGCCCACGTACGGGATTCTTCGCGCACCGGCACCGCGCGCATGCGTGTAATCTGCCGCCATGAAGAAGACCGCCAAGTCACTGGTCGAAGACGCGATGGGCCAGGTGACGACCTACACCGTCGAGCAGGCGCGTGCGCTGCATGGCCACCCGGGGGTGCAGTTCGTCGATGTGCGCGACGTGCGCGAGCTCGAGCACGAGGGCGTGATCCCGGGCGCCGTCCACGCGCCGCGCGGCATGCTCGAATTCTGGTTCGACCCCGACTCGCCCTACCACCGCGACACGTTTGCTCAGGACAAGGAGTACGTGCTGTTCTGCGCCGCCGGCTGGCGCTCGGCATTGGCCACCAAGACGCTGATGGACATGGGCCTGGAGCGCGTGGCGCACGTGGGCGGCGGCTTCACGGCCTGGAAAGAGGCGGGCGGGCCGACCGCGGCCAAGGCGTCGAAGAAAGCCTGACAAGACGCGGTCACGCTGGCGCGCCACCCGCGAGCCCGCCACTCGCGAGCCCGATGAGATGCGTGGCTAGAATGCCCGGTTGACGTATACGTCAATTCAAACTGCGCGGCCAGGACCTCCGTCCACGGTCGGCCGCCCCCTCGGAGTTGCCATGCCCGTTCTTGCCTCCAAGCTCAGCCCGCGATCCGAGGACTTCAAGGCCAACGCCGCAGCGATGCGCGCGTTGGTCGACGACCTGAACGCGCGGCTGGCGCAGATCGCACTGGGTGGCGGCGAGGCGGCGCGCGCCAAGCACCTGGCGCGCGGCAAGCTGCTGCCGCGGGACCGGGTGGAGATGCTGCTCGACCCCGACACGCCGTTTCTCGAGATCGCACCGCTGGCCGCGCTCGACATGTACAAGGAGCGCGCCGGCACCGACGCCGCACCCGGCGCCGGGCTGATCGCTGGCATCGGCCGCGTGAGCGGCGTCGACTGCCTGATCGTGTGCAACGACGCCACCGTGAAGGGCGGTACCTACTTTCCGATGACGGTGAAAAAGCACCTGCGAGCGCAAGAGATCGCTGAAGCGAACCGCCTGCCGTGCATCTACCTGGTGGACAGCGGCGGCGCCAACCTGCCCAACCAGGACGAGGTCTTCCCCGACCGCGATCACTTCGGCCGAATCTTCTTCAACCAGGCCAACATGAGCGCGCTGGGCATTCCGCAGATCGCGGTGGTGATGGGCTCGTGCACGGCAGGTGGCGCCTACATGCCGGCAATGAGCGACGAATCCATCATCGTGAAGAACCAGGGCACGATCTTCCTGGCCGGCCCGCCGCTCGTGAAGGCGGCGATCGGCGAGATCGTCAGCGCCGAAGACCTGGGCGGCGGCGACGTGCACACGCGCCTGTCGGGTGTGGCCGACCATTTGGCGCAGAACGACACGCATGCGCTGGCGATCGCGCGCGCCTCGGTGGCCAACCTGAACTGGCGCAAGGAGCCCTTGATGCGCTGCGTCGAACCACGCGCGCCGCTGTTCGATGTGGCCGAGCTCGACGGCGTGATCCCGGTTGACACGCGCAAGCCGTACGACGTGCACGAAATCATCGCCCGCATCGTCGACGGATCGGAGTTCGACGAGTTCAAGGCGCGCTACGGCACCACGCTGGTGACGGGCTTTGCACACATCGAGGGCATACAGGTGGGCATCGTCGCCAACAACGGTGTGCTGTTCTCCGAGAGTGCGATGAAAGGCGCGCACTTCATCGAGCTGTGCTGCCAGCGCAAGGTGCCGCTGGTGTTTCTGCAGAACATCACCGGCTTCATGGTTGGCAAGAAGTACGAAGCCGAGGGCATTGCCAAGCACGGCGCGAAGATGGTCACGGCCGTGTCCACCGCGCAGGTGCCCAAGTTCACCGTGATCATCGGCGGCAGCTTCGGCGCCGGCAACTACGGCATGTGCGGGCGCGCCTATTCGCCGCGCTTCTTGTGGATGTGGCCGAACGCGCGCATCTCGGTGATGGGCGGCGAGCAGGCCGCCAGCGTGCTGGCCACGGTCAAGCGCGATGGCATCGAAGCCAAGGGCGGGGCGTGGAGCTTTGAGGAAGAGAAAGCCTTCAAGCAACCGATCCTCGACCAGTTCGAGCACCAGGCCCACCCGTACTACGCCAGCGCGCGGCTGTGGGACGACGGCGTGATTGCCCCGGCCGACACGCGGCGCGTGCTGGCCTTGGCGATATCGGCCAGCTTGAACGCGCCGATTCCGGAGGCGAAGTTCGGGATCTTCAGGATGTGATGTACGATGTGCCTCAAATCAATACTTGATACACATCATGCGCACCAACATCGTCATTGATGAACAGCTCATGGCCGAAGCCATGAAGGCCGGGCCCTACAAGACCAAGAAGGACGCGGTCGAGGCCGGCTTGAAGCTGCTGGCCAGGCAGGCGGCGTACCGCGAAATCCTGAAGTGGGAAGGCCGCCTCAAGTGGGAGGGCGACGAGAGCATCGACTGGACGGTGCCGCCCGCCAGTGAATCGCGAGCGGCGGTCCTGGAGGCCCAAGAACCCACGGCGAAGGGCCGCCGTGCTCGTCGTTGACTCCAGCGTCTGGATCGACTTCTTCACCGGCAATCCCAGCCCGGCGCGTGACACCTTGCGCCGCTTGCTGGACGACGGTGAAGTGCGGCTGGTCGTTCCCGACCTGGTGCTGTTCGAGGTGCTGCGCGGCTTTCGACTGGAGCGCGAGTTTCGGCAGGCGCGGGCGCTGATGGAGAGCTTGAGCGTCGAGACGGTCGGCGGCCTCGACGCCGTGCTGGAGGCGGCGCAGCACTATCGCACCCTGCGTGCAATGGGCTTCACCATTCGCAACGGCACCGACGTGCTGATCGCCACCTTCTGCATCGAGAGCGGCTACGCGCTGCTGCACAAGGATCGCGATTTCGACGTCTTCGAGCGCATGCGCGGTCTGCGGGCCTGGCAACACTGATTGATGGGCTCCATCTACCTCACCCCCGAACACGAGTTGCTGCGCGAGCAGATCGCGCGCTTCATCGCACGCGAGGTCGAGCCGCACGCGCTGGCGTGGGAGGACGCCGGCTTCACGCCGCGCGAGGTGTTGCGAAAGATGGGCGACGCCGGCCTGCTCGGCCTGATGTACGCCAGCGACCACGGCGGCGCCGAAGCCGACGCGCTGACGAACCTGGTGTTCGCCGAGGCGCTGTCGCAATCGACCTTCGGCGGCTTCATCATCACCGTGCTGGTCCACACCGACATGGCCAGCCCGCACCTGCACCACGCCGGCAGCGCGGCGCAGAAGGCAAAGTACATGCCGGGCGTCACCGCCGGGCGCACGATCACTGCGGTGGGCATCACCGAACCCGGTGCGGGGTCGGACGTGGCGGGCATGCGCACCACCGCGCGGCGGGATGGCGACCACTGGGTGCTGAACGGCACCAAACTCTTCATCACCAACGGCGTGCACGGCGATCTGTACTTCATCGCCGCCAAGACCGGCTCGGCGCGCCACGCGATGTCGATGTTCATCGTCGAGAAAGGCACGCCGGGCTTCACGGTCGGGCGCTCGCTGCACAAGGGGGGTTGGTTGTCGTCCGACACTGCCGAGCTGGTGTTCGACAACTGCCGCATCCCGTCCGAGCATCTGCTGGGCGAAGAGAACCGCGGTTTCTATTCGGTGATGAAGAACTTCCAGACCGAGCGCATCGCGCTGGCGGCGATGGCGGTGGGCCACGCCACCCAGGCGCTGCGGCTCACGCTCGAACACGTGCGTGACCGCCAAGCCTTCGGCTCGAGCTTGTTCGACAAGCAGGCCGTGCGCCAGCGCATTGCGATGCTCGACGCCAAGACCCGCGCGGCGCGCCAGTTCATGTACCACTGCGCCTGGCGCGTCACGCAGGGGCACGACGTGGTGCAGGAGGTGTCGATGCTGAAGGCGCTGACCGGCGAGCTCGTCAACGAGGTCGTGCAGGGTTGCCAGCAGTTCCACGGCGGCATGGGCTACATGCGCGGCATGCCCATCGAACGCCTGTGGCGCGACGCGCGCGTGCTGGCCATCGGCGGCGGCGCCACCGAGGTGATGCTCGATGAAGTCGCCAAGCGGTACTGACGCTTCCACACCATGGACACCGACACCCGCCTCGCCACCGTGGCCTCGCTGTGGGCCGCCTTCGAGGCCCGTGACTGGGCGGCTGCACGGCGCCTGTTGCGCGACGATGCGTCGCTCACCTGGCACACCTCGGGCGAACGTCTGCTCGATGCCGACGCCATCATTCGCGTCAACGCGATCTACCCCGAAGGTTGGAATCTGCAGGTGCTGGCGCTGAATGCGCTGCAGGACGGCCGCGCGCATTCGATCGTCGAAGTGAGGCACCCCCCTGGTCGCTTCATCGCCAATTCGCTGTTTCGATTCGACGCCGGCCGCATTGCACAGGTAGACGAATACTGGTCTACCGTCGAGGCGCCGGCGGCGTGGCGCACCGCCGAGGCGATCGGCGCTTACGAGCGTTTCGGCGACGTTCCGGCGAACGTGGTGCCGGCGGCCGACTCACCGCTGCGCGCCCACCTGGCCACCCTGGCCCGCTACAACCTGTGGGCCACGCGCAAGCTCTTCGAGCACGTCGACGCTCTGCCAGATGCCGACTACCGGCGCGACGCGGGCCTGTTCTTCAAGAGCGTGCACGGCACCCTGAACCACCTGCTGGTCGGAGAGCACCTGTTGTGGTTCCGGCGCTTCGCCGCAGACGAGTCGCCCCAGGTCGCGCTGAATGCCGAAGTCGAGCCCGACCGCCAGCGCCTGCGCGAACGCCTGAGCGAAGGAGCGCAGGCCTGGCTGCCGTTCATCAAAGGCTGCGCCGCGGCGCGCTTCGAAAGTCAGCTCGACTACACCACGACCAAGGGTGTCGCAGCGTCGCTGCCGTTTGCCGCGACACTGGCCCATGTGTTCAACCACGCCACCCACCATCGCGGCCAGATCAGCGCGGCGATCACCGCGATGGGACACCCGTGCCCCGAGATCGATCTGACCTGGATGCTGCATGCCGAAAGCCGCCCCTCATGACCACGAACCTCATTGAACTGACCCGACCCTCGGCGCACGTCGCACGCGTGTTCCTGAACCGGCCCGACGTGCGCAACGCGTTCAATGAAGCGGCGATTGCCGAGCTGACCCGTGTCTTTGCCGAACTGTCGTTGGACACCGGCCTGCGCGCCATCGTGCTTGGCGGCCACGGAAAGGCCTTCTGCGCCGGCGCCGACCTGGGCTGGATGCGCGCGATGGCCGACTACACCTGGGACCAGAACCGTGCCGACGCGCAGGCGCTGGCGGACATGCTGTGGACGATCTGGCGCTGCCCGGTCCCGGTGGTGGGCAGGGTGCACGGTGACTGTTACGCCGGAGGCGTCGGTCTGGCCGCGGTGTGCGACGTGCTGGTCGCAGCCGACGGCGTTCAGTTCTGCCTGAGCGAAGCCCGCCTCGGCTTGCTGCCGGCCACGATCAGCCCATATGTGATCCGCGCTTTGGGCGAACAGGCCTCGCGGCGCTACTTCACCACCGCCGAGCGCTTCAGCGCGAGCCAGGCGCACGCGCTGGGCTTCGTGCACGAGGTCTGTGCCGCCGAGTCGCTGGACGCGAAGGTCGACGAACTCGTCGCCGCACTGGTCGCCAACGGCCCGATGGCCACGCGCGCCTGCAAGCTGCTGGTGCAAGACGTGGCCGGTCAACCGCTCTCGCCCGCGCTGCGTGAAGAGACCGCGCGGCGCATTGCCGACATCCGCGCCAGTGCCGAGGGCAAAGAAGGCGTGCAGAGTTTCCTGAACAAACGCACACCGACGTGGCTGCCCGGCACACCCGCCGGCTGAGGTGACGGGGCGTGGTGCAGCATTGAACCAATGCGGAGGCAAACATGACAGACCTGAACCTGGACACCCCCCAACTCCTTGCCGTCGCCGCGGCGCTCGGCTGGGCCAGTGGCCTGCGGCTCTACGCGGTGCTGTTCTGCACCGGCATCGCGGGTTACCTCGGCTGGGTCCCGTTGCCCAGCGGCCTGCACCTGCTGCAGTCGCCGGTGATGCTGGGTGCGAGCGGCTTCATGCTGTTCGTCGAGTTCTTCGCCGACAAGATCCCGGGCCTCGATTCGCTCTGGGACATGGTTCACACCCTGGTTCGCATTCCGGCCGGCGCCGCGCTCGCGGCGAGCGTGTTCGGCGCCGACCAGTCTTCCTGGGCCATGGCCGCGGCGCTGATCGGCGGCACGCTGGCCGCCACCAGCCACGTGGCCAAGGCGACCACGCGCGCGGCCGCCAACACCTCGCCCGAACCGTTTTCCAACATCGGCCTGTCCTTGCTGGGCGACAGCGTGGTGCCGGCCAGCTTATGGTTGTCGTGGGAGCACCCGTACGTGTTTTTCGCGGCGCTGGGCGTGGCGCTGATCGTGATGGTGGCGCTGATCTGGGTGTTCGGCAGATTCCTGCGCCAGTTGGCGAGGCGATTCACGGGTTGGTTTGCGGCGGGCCAGCCGAGTACATGAGGTCACCATGTTCAAGAAGATTCTTATCGCCAATCGCGGAGACCAGCTGCGAAGCGGCGCAGCGACGAAGTCAAATTGCCTGGTGAGCGGAGCGAACGGCGATTGAGCCGCGGAGCACAACATGTTGAAGAAGATCCTGATCGCCAATCGCGGCGAAATCGCCTGCCGGGTGGCTGCCACAGCGCGCAAGCTCGGCGTGCGCACCGTGGCCGTCTACTCCGACGCCGACGCCAACGCCAAGCACGTGCTGGCCTGCGACGAAGCGGTGCACATCGGCCCGCCGGCACCGAAAGAAAGTTACCTGCGCGGCGACCGCATCATCGCCGCCGCGCTGGCCACCGGCGCACAGGCGGTGCACCCGGGTTACGGCTTCCTGAGCGAGAACGAAGATTTCGCCCAAGCGTGTGCCGATGCCGGGCTGGTGTTCATCGGCCCGCCGCCATCGGCCATTAAGGCGATGGGGCTGAAGGCCGAATCGAAGCAGTTGATGGGCCAGGCCGGTGTGCCGCTGGTGCCCGGTTACCACGGCGCCGACCAGGACCCGGCGCTGCTCCAGCGCGAGGCCGATGCGATCGGCTACCCGGTGCTCATCAAGGCCAGCGCAGGCGGCGGTGGCAAGGGCATGCGGGCGGTCGCCAAGTCAGAAGAATTCGCCGCTGCGCTCGCCTCGTGCAAGCGCGAGGCGATCAGCAGCTTCGGCGATGACGCGGTGCTGATCGAACGTTACGTCACGCGCCCGCGCCACATCGAGATCCAGGTGTTCGGCGACTCGTTCGGCAACTGCGTCTACCTGTTCGAGCGCGACTGTTCGGTGCAGCGGCGCCACCAGAAGGTGCTGGAAGAAGCGCCCGCGCCCGGCATGAGCGAAACACGCCGGCGCGAGATGGCGCGGCCGCGGTGGCAGCGGCCAAGGCGGTGGGTTACGTCGGCGCGGGCACGGTGGAGTTCATCGCCGAGCCCACGGAGGGTGGCGACCTGCGCTTCTACTTCATGGAGATGAACACGCGGTTGCAGGTGGAGCACCCGGTCACCGAGGCGATCACCGGGCTCGACCTGGTGGAGTGGCAATTGCGCGTGGCCTCGGGCGAGGCGCTGCCGCTGAAGCAGGAAGACCTGCGCATGCACGGCCATGCTATCGAGGCGCGCATCTGCGCCGAGAACCCCGACGCACAGTTCTTGCCCGCCACCGGCAGCTTGAACGTGTACCGCACGCCGGCCGCCGTGAGCTTCGAGCGTGCGGCTTCGGCGGGTGCGCCGAGCGCGCCGGTGCGTTTCGACGCCGGGGTGCGTGAGGGTGATGTGGTGTCGCCCTACTACGACTCCATGCTCGCCAAACTGATCGTCTGGGGCCAGGACCGCGAGCAGGCGCTGGCGCGGCTCGATGCAGCGCTGGCGCAGACGCACATCGTCGGCCTGCACACCAACGTGGCGTTCCTGCGCCGCGTGGTGGCCAGCCCATCGTTCTCGAAAGCCGACCTCGACACCGCCTTGATCGAACGCGAACGCGCGCTGCTGTTCGACACCGCGCCGTTGCCGCTCGAAGTGGCCGCGGCCGGCGTGGTGGCGCATGCGCTGGCGGCCGAGCGCGCACTCGAAGGCGCCGACCCGTGGTCGCGCCGCGACGGCTGGCGCCTGCACGGCGCGGCGACGCGGCGGTTCGACCTGGAGGTGCAAGGCACGCACCATGTCGCGAACCTGGTGCGTACGCACGGCGGCGCGCAGGAACTGGTGCTCGGCGCGCAGCGTTGGCCTTTCAGCGCGAGCTCACGGGGTGGCGACCTTCACGACGTGACGGTCGGCGAACGCCGCTGGTCGCTCACCGTGTACGCCACCGGCGAGCGCATCAGCGTCTTCGCGCCCGAAGGCGCGGCGGTGGTGGACCAGATCGACCCGATCGCCCATGCCGGCGAAGGCGCGGCCGAAGGCGGGCGGCTGACGGCACCGATGCCGGGCAAGGTGGTGGCCTTCCTGGCCAAGGTGGGCCAGGCCGTCAAGCTGGGCCAGCCGCTGGCGGTGATGGAGGCGATGAAGATGGAGCACACCATCGCCGCGCCGCGCGACGGCACGGTGGAAGAACTGCTCTACGCAGTGGGCGACCAGGTGAGCGAAGGCGGCGAGTTGCTGCGCCTCGCGGCAGTCTGAGCGGGTTGAGGCGAGCGCGCTCAGCCGCCCGTGTGCTGCGCGCTGCCCTTGAACCAGCGAAGCGGATTGAAGCGGCGTGCCGCGCGGGGCAGCTCGTTCGGCTCTTCGGGCAGATGCAGTGGGTGAGTCAAGCCGAAGCCGGAGGTGTCGAAGCTCCACGGCATGTCGTTCGCGGCGCCGCCGATGGCGCAGGCGCTCATCAGCGCCTCTTCGCGCAGGCGCGCTTCTTCCTCGGCGTGCAACTGGTTGGCGTGTGCCAGCAGGCGAGCCAGCGCGATCAGCTCGGCGTCACCGGTGGCCTTGCAGAGCCACAATCCGTCATGGTTGCGGGCGCGGCTCTTGAGCAGGTGGCTGACGTCGATGTCCTGCCCATACCGGCGCAGCAGCAGAAAGTGAAGGCGGGTGGCGGTACGCAGCCGGTAGGTCGGGTCCATGGACGTCCTTCGTCTCGTTCTTGGTGTCTCTGGGAGCATCGATCGTCATGTCACGCCCCGGGCGGTCCCATCCCCGAGATGCGGGGGTGGTCGAGGGAGGGCAGGTCGAGCGTGAAAAAGTCACGGGTTCAAAATAGGGGGTCTGGATGCATGAGGTAACACGATGATCCCGAACCAAGTCACCCTCGTCGACGTGGGCCCGCGCGACGGTCTGCAGAACGAAAAGCAACCGGTGGACACGGCTCACAAGGTGGAGCTGGTGCACCGCCTGCAGGCGGCCGGGCTGCGCGAGATCGAGGTCACCAGCTTCGTCAGCCCCAAGTGGGTACCGCAGATGGCCGACAACGCGGCCGTGATGGCTGGCATTCAGCGCCAGCCCGGAGTTCGTTATTCGGTGCTCACGCCCAACATGAAAGGGCTGGAGGCGGGGCTGCCGAGCCAGCCCGACGAGATCGTCGTCTTCGGTGCCGCGAGTGAAGCCTTCAGCCAGCGCAACATCAATTGTTCGATTGAAGAATCGATCGAACGTTTTGCGCCGGTGGTGGCGGCGGCTCATGCCCACGGCGTCAAGGTGCGCAGCGCCATTTCGTGTGCGCTCGGTTGCCCTTACCAGGGCGAGGTCAGCCTGGACGAGGTCGAGCGTGTGGTGCGCCTGATGAAGCAGATCGGCGTGGACCACTGCGGCGTGGCCGACACCATCGGCGTCGGCACGCCCAAACGCGCGCAGGCCGCGCTCGAGCGTGCGTTGAAGCACTATCCGCTGGCCGAAGTGAGCGGCCATTTCCACGACACCTACGGCCAGGCGCTGGCCAACATCCTGGCCTGCCTGGAGCTTGGCGTGCACACCTTCGACACCAGCGTCGCCGGCCTCGGCGGCTGCCCCTACGCCAAAGGCGCCACCGGCAACGTGGCCACCGAAGACGTGCTTTTCATGCTGCGCGGCATGGGCATCGAAACCGGCATCGACCTGGATGCGCTGGTCGACGCGGGCGCCTTCATCTCCGGCGTGCTCGGCCTCCCGCCGGTGTCGCGTGCCGGCAAGGCGCTGCTGACAAAGCGCGAGAAGGCGGCGGCATGACGGAAGGCATGGACAACACCCGGCCGGAAGGCTTCCAACGCGTGTCGCAAGCGCTGGCCGAAGCCGGCCACGCCCACGCGCCGCTGTGGCTCACGGTCGCGGCGCGCACCTCGCAGGAAGCGGCCGATGCGCTCGGCGTGCAGGTCGGCCAGATCGCCAAGAGCGTGATCTTCAAGCGCAAGAGTGACGACGCGGCGGTGCTGGTGGTCACGTCGGGCGACCGGAGAGTCGACGAGAAAAAAGTCGCCGCACAGACGGGCGCGATCGGCCGCGCCGATGCCGAGTTCGTCAAGGCCAAGACCGGCTTCACGATCGGCGGTGTGGCACCGCTGGCGCATGCCAACGCGCCGATCACCCTGATCGACCGCGAGCTGTTCCGTTTCGACGAGATCTGGGCCGCCGCCGGCCACCCCAACGGCGTGTTCCGCTTGCGCCCGGCCGACCTGGCGGCGCTGACCGGCGCGCCGGTGTGTGACGTGACGCCTTCGACGTGACCACTCCCACCCCCAGCCCCTGCATCAGCGTGTGCCGCATGCACGAGCCCAGCGGCTGGTGCGAAGGCTGCCTGCGCACGCTCGACGAGATCGCCGAATGGTCGGTGATGGACGACCGCGCCAAGCGCACGGTGTGGAAGCTGTTGCCGCAGCGTCGGCGGCAGTTCCAGATCAACGCGCAGGTCGATCCGGTCAGGGACCCCGAATGAAGCAGCTCACCTTCTGGTTCGATCCCGTTTCGCCGTTTGCCTACCTGGCCTTCGAACACCTGCCGCAGGCGCTCGAAGGCCTGTCGTACAGCGTGCGCTATCGGCCGGTGCTGTTTGCCGGCATGCTGAAGCACTGGGGCCAGAAGGGCCCGGCCGAGATCGAGCCCAAACGTGCCTGGACCTTCCGCCACGTGTACTGGCTGGCACACCGCCATGGCATCGAATTGCAGACGCCCGCGCAACACCCGTTCAACCCACTCGCCCTGTTGCGCCTGTTGCTGGCCTGCACTGACGACGGTGTGGCCACCAACCGGCATGCGTGCGAGCGCGTGCTGCACCATGTGTGGCACGGCGGGCATGACGCCAACGACCCGGCTCGTCTGGCCGCGCTGACCCTGGCCCTCGCGCCCGCCGGCGACCCGAATGGCGCGGCCGTGAAGCAGGCGCTGAAAGCGGCCACCGACGAAGCCATAACGCTGGGCCTGTTCGGCGTGCCCACGATCGAAGTCGACGACCGCCTGTTCTGGGGCATCGACTCGCTCGAGATGCTGGCCGCCTGCCTGCGCGGCGAGGCCTGGTTCGACGGCCCCGCGTGGCAGCAGGCCGGTGCGCCGCGGGACGGCATCACGCGCTGATCGTCCCCAAGTTCCCGGCCCCGCTTGACGCAGATCAAGGCGGCTGCGCCGGGCCGATGCGCTGGACAGCTTGTCAGTTGACGATAAGCGTAGCGTCAGCCTTTGTTGGTTTCGCGTCAGAGCGTGGTCAGTCGCCAGGCTCATCATTCGCGCGCTGACGGTCGGCACAACAAGGAGACAAGCCATGGACACACAACTCGCGCAGCGCATTGCCGCGCACCCCAAATACCAGGAGCTCAAAGCCAAGCGAACCCGCTTCGGTTGGTGGCTCACGCTGGCGATGATGGTCGTGTACTACGGCTTCATCCTGCTGGTGGCCTTCAACAAGGAATTCCTGTCGCAGCGCCTGGGCGACGGCGTGATGACGATGGGCAT
The DNA here is from genome assembly GCA_031382215.1 of Methylibium sp. GTDB lineage: Bacteria > Pseudomonadota > Gammaproteobacteria > Burkholderiales > Burkholderiaceae_C > LGRD01. The sequence continues at coordinate 530 of JANMYQ010000279.1, read as the reverse complement.
TCCGATTGGCTTCGGCGTGATCGTGTTCACCGTCGTGATCACGGCCTACTACGTGAACCGCGCCAACGGCGAGTTCGATGAGTTGTCCGACGCCGTCGCCAAGGCGGTGCTGAAATGAGCCGCGCCATGTTCAACGGAAACGACCACACGCGCCGCCTGCTGACGCTGTTCGCGCTGTTCGGCGTGTCCGCGGCCGTCTACGCCGCTGGCGCCGACCTGGGCCAGGCCCAGAAGCAGGCCACCAACTGGACCGCCATCGGCATGTTCGGCGCATTCGTCGTGGGCACGCTGTTCATCACCAAGTGGGCCGCGTCCAAGACCAAGTCAGCGGCCGACTTCTACACCGCCGGCGGCGGCATCACCGGCTTCCAGAACGGCCTGGCGATCGCGGGCGACTACATGTCGGCGGCGTCCTTCCTGGGCATCTCGGCGGCGGTGATGGCCAGCGGCTTCGACGGGCTGATCTACTCCATCGGCTTCCTCGTCGGCTGGCCCGTCATCACCTTCCTGATGGCCGAGCGGCTGCGCAA
>JANMYQ010000276.1:0-10302 GCA_031382215.1 Methylibium sp. | reverse complement strand
GTGAACAGGCTTGCCGCCGGAATTGCCACATACGACGAGGTCCCCGGCGCTAGCCAGCGCAACTGCATCACCGCGCTGCCGCCCTTCTCGTAGTACTCGAGCCGGATGGCGTAGCGCTGCCCTGCCGTCAGCGTGATGGTGCCGCTGGTGTTGACGGCGGCGGCGTGGTCGCTCCAGTTGTTGATCACCTGCACCCCATTGACCCACAACCGCACACCGTCGTCCGAGTTGGTCTGGAAGCGGTAGCTGCCGGTCGTGGCGGGTGCCACCGTGCCGACCCAGCGTGCCGAGAAGTTGTTCGCGTTCACCCCGGTGCCCGGCGAGCCCGTGCCCCAGTTGAAGTTGACCGCCTCGGTGCGCGTCAGCACCGGCGTGCCGGTCAGCGCGATGTTGTTGAAGTAGGTGCCCACCAGCCCGTTCGTAGTGAGTGATGGCGCCGCACCTTCCTCGCTGCCGATCTCCTTCAGGTAGGCCACCAGGTTTGCCAGGTTCGCATCGGTGATCGTCACGTTGTTGTGCGCCCGCACCGCGACTTCCAGCGTCGGTGCCGAGCCGTCGTGCAGGTACGGCGCGGTGGCCCACACGTCGCGCAGGGTCGGCACGTCGATGCCGGCCAGCGTGCCACCGAGCCTCTGGCCGCTGCTGGCCTTGATCGTGCCGACGTTGGACAGCGTGTTCGCGCCGCTGTTGGTAAAGCCGGTTCCGCCGTGGCACGAAGCACAGTTCATGCTCGTGAACACCGCCTTGCCGGTCGTGGCCGCAGCCGACAGCGTGGTCGCGCTCGGCCGCAGCGGGCTCACGTCGAAGCTGTTGAGCGACGCCACGTAAGCCGCCAGCGCATCCAGGTCAGCCGACACGCCGGCCTTGGTGGTGCCGAGGGGCTGGCTGCGCGTGCCGGTGTTGAACTGCGCGTCGCTCATCAAACCGGTGCCGCCGGCGAGGTTGCGGATCTGGCCCTCGAAGTCCTGCACCTCGTCGAAGTTGTTGCTCCAGTGCAGGAAGCCCTGGCCCAGCCCGGCGCGGCCACGCAGGCTGATGGTGTTGCGCAGGCCCTCGCCAAAGCCGGTCAAGTCCCAGACCCGGCCGTCGTGGCCGCCGTCGTTGTGGCAAGACGCGCAGCTCATGTAGGCGTCGCGTGCCAGCCGGGTATCGCGGGCGTCGTAGAACAGGCGCTTGCCGTTCAGCACGGTGGCGGTGAGCCGCTCAGTGCCTACCGCCGCTGGTGCCGCCACCGGGCTGACGATCGTCTCGCCGAAGTTCACTAGCCGCGTCAGGTCGAACACGCCGAGCGTGCGGTCCATGAAGTTGTTGACGAACAGGCGTTGGCCGTCGGCCGAGATCGCCAGGCCATCGGGCGCGCGCCCGGCGTCGAAACGCAGGATCTCGATCCGGCTCACCGGGTCGATCACCGCCACGTGGCGGCTCGTCTGCAAGGCCACGAACAGGTAGGCGCCGCTGGGGTGGAACACCGCCGCACTGCCCAGGCCGGAGTTGTCGTGGTCGACCCGCGCCGCGTAGTCTTCCGCGAGGCTCGCCATATCGATGCGCGAGGTGATCGCCCGAACGCTGTTCTGGAAGTCGAGGTTCAGGCCGTCGCGCAGGCTGCCGCGCTGCACGTTGTCTTGTTTCGACGGCACCCAGGCGCTGCGGCCGTCTGGCGAGATCACTGCCGCAGCCAGGTAGTTGGGCAGGCCGCGGCCTTGGGCGGTGGAGTCGGGCCGGTCGCTGTGCTGCAACACGATCGTGCGTTCGACGGCCATCGCCGAGTTCACCACCACCACCTCGCCGCCGCGCGGCGCGCCGGCTTCCTGGGTCTGCACGCTGGCCGTGCCTTCACCAGGCAGCGCCCGCGAGACGAACCGCGCCACCAGCACACGGTCGCTTGCTGCGGTGACCGACACCTGGCGCGGGTTCGCGCCAACGCTCACGCTGGCCAAGGTGGCGCCGCTGCTCACGTTCAGGCGCAGCAACTGCCCGGTGGCTTCGAGCGCCACGTAAGCGGCGCTGCCGTTGGGAGCGAAGGCCAGGCCGAACGGCATGCTGGCGCGCGGCAAGGCCACCGTCTGCACCACAGCCAGGCTGCTCGGGCTGACGATGCTGATGCTGGCGCTGCCCTTGTTCGTGACCCACACACGCCCGTCTGGCGCGACCGCCACGCTGCGCGGCGCGCTGCCAACAGCGACCTCGGCGAGCCGCGCTGAGGTGACCGCGTCGAACACGCTGACGCTGTCGTTGTCCTGGTTCACCAGCCAGACGCGCGGATTGGCACCGGCGCGGGTTTCAAGTACGACGTTGCTGGAGTTCGCAGGCCGCGTCGCGCCCGACGGTTGCGCGTAGATCGCCTGCGTGAAGACGAGGGTCTGGACCCGGCCAAGCGCATCGGTCGCGGTCACCGTCACGCTGTACAGGCCCGGCTCGGCGTAGGTGTGGGCTGCGGTGGTGACGGTGCTGTCCGCCGTGGTCGGCGTACCGTCGCCGAAGTTCCAGCGGTAAGTCACGCCAGCGCCGCCATTGGAGCCGGCCGTGAACAACGCGCTGTTGCCAGCGGCCACCGGCGGTGCCAGCACCGGGTTGATGGCCAGGGTTGCCGATCCGACCGTCCATACGAAGCTGCGGCTCGCCACGCCGCCACGCTCATCGCTCACCTGGGCGGTGACGTTGAAGCTGCCCGCGCTGGAGGGCGCGCCCGAGATCAGGCCGTTGCCGCCATTCACGCTCAAACCCGCCGGCAGGCCGGTGGCGGAGTAGCTCAGCGCATCACCGTCGGGGTCGGCGCCGCTCAGCGCCAGCGATGTGGCCAGGCCTGCGATGCCGCTCTGGTCGGCGACCGGCTGCAAGGTCGGCGGCTGGTTGGGCGGCGTCGTGTTGAACAGCACCGTCTTCTCGGCGGCGTTGTTGCCGGCGCTGAGGAAGTTGCCCTCGGCCACCTGGGTCCAGTTCACGCCGTCCAGGCTGGTGTGAAAGCGCCACGCGGCAATGGTGCCGTTGCCGCCGCCGTCGCGCGGCAGGTAGCGGAAGCCGCCGAGCGTGCGCACTTGCCCCAAGTTGACCGTGAAGGTGTGCGGGTGCACCGGGTTGGCGGCCTGCCACTGGGTGTGCCAGAGGGTCGCGGCATTGCCGTCGATGGCATTCGCCGCGGCCCCGCTCTCGCCGGCGAGTTCGGCGCTGTCGGCGCTGGCGGTCCAGCCGCTGCGGCTGATCGCTGTGCCGCTGGTGTCGAGCAGGTTGAACTCGGCCATCGAGGTCCACGGGTTGCCGTTGATCTCGCTCAGCGCTTCGAGGCGCACGAACTGCACGCCCGCGCCGGGCGCGGCGATGGTCCAGGCGAGGTCGGTGCTGGTGGTGGCCGCGGCGTTGCTGGCCGACAAGGTGACCTTGTAGCGGCCGGGTTGGGTGGCTATGCCGCTGATCGTGCCGGTGCTGGCGTTGATGGCCAGGCCGGGCGGCAGATTGGTGGCGGCGTAGCTGGTCGCGGCACTCACGGCGAGCGGCAGGTTCACGCCGGCGTTGATCACACCGGTCTGGTCGCCCGGGTGGGTGATCTTCGGTGCGCCGGAGCCGGTGATCTGGATCATCTTCGCCACCGACGGCACGCCGTCCGGGTTCATCGCGAACAGCATGTAGTAACCCGGCAGCACCACGCCGGGGTTGGACGGGATGGCTAGCTGGTAAGTGTTGCCCGCGCCGGCCGTGAACGTGAGCGGAATGCGGCGCTGGTCGTTGTTGACCGCGTGGGTGGTCGACGACAGCCGCACCAGCGAGAACGCGCCGATCGTGGCATTCGTGCTGACGCCGATGTTCGTGCCGTGCGTCGCGCTGGCCGGCGCGGCTGTGATGACCGGGCGGGTGGCCGGCGAGCCGTCGGCATTGAAGAGGTAGTGCGGCGACAGGATCTGCAGGTCGGGGTGGTTGGCCGCGCAGCCCTGGCCGCACAGCCCGCCGCCGGACGACATGACCCTCGCGTCGGGCAGCAGCAGTGCCACGCTGTGGTAGTTGCGGCCGACCGCGATCGGCGGCATCAAGGTGAAGGTTTCGGTCACCGGGTCGAACAGCTCGGGGCGCAGCACCGCAAAGTTGTCGGTGAAGGCGTTGGCGTAGGTCTGCCCGCCGACGATCAGCACCTGGCCGTTGGGCAGCACCACGCTGTTGTGGAACACGCGTGCGTAAGCCATCGGCGCGATCTTGCGCACCGTAGCGCCGTCGTTGATGTCGATGACGTAGGCGTTCGCGTTCGCGTTCGTGCCCTCGTAGGCCGGGCCACCGCCGATCTTGAGGATCTTGCCGATGTCGTACATCACCGCGTTGCCGTTGATGCTGAACTGGTCGTCGCCGCGCGGGCCGGCCGGCGCCACGCTGCCGTTGCCTTGGGTGCCGATCCAGTTCATGGCCACGCCCGGGCCGGCATGGAACACCCGGCCGTTGGGGGCCGCGAACATCCAGAAGTGGCTGTCGGCGCCGAAGCCGCGCGACGGGTCGGCGGACAGCATCGGGTCGATCGGCACGCCGCTCAGGCGCCGCCAGCCGCTCGCTTCGGTCCACACCTCGCCGTGTTTGTTGCCCACGCCGCCCGACCACGAACCGCCCAAGGTGAACACCGAGCCGTCTTCGAGCACGCAATTCGCTTCGTAGCCGCGCGCGATGTTCATCGTGGCGCCGATCGACCAGGTGTTGGTGCTGGGGTTGTACAGGCTGGTCTTGCCGGAATCGATGCCGCCGTTGTCCAGCAGCCGCCCGTCAGGCAGGTTGCTGGTGCCGGGGCAGAACATGTTGTGGCCGGTGTTGCTGACCAGCGTTTCGGCGGCGGTGTTGGTGACCGGGTCGTAGATCGTGGTGTAGGTCTGCCCGCTGGCGCTGAACGAAAAGCGGGTTTCGGACGACCACAGCACGACCTTGCCGTTGGGCAGGTTGGCCGCTGCCGCCGGCACCAGCGAGAGCGGGATCAGCGGCGTCCACTGCCCGGTGCCCGGCGCGGCGGTGGCCAGGGCCGACTTGCGCCCGGCGTCGGAACGGGTGGCTTCGGGCGCATTGCCGCCGCCACCGCAAGCTGCCAGCAGCAGGGCGCCGATCAGGGCCGGCAAGTGCTGGCGCAGCGCAGGTCGGGCCGAGGTCCGGAAGTGGGTTCTTGCAGCCATGAAAAAGCTCCGAAAGCGAAGTGAATAGGCAGTGTCAAGGTGTAACTGCGCATCACACATCCCTAGGCCCGGGGGTGTTGTTTCAGAAGTTGCGCAAAAGCTCAGAACCTGTGGAGCCGAGCCGACGCCGCCGAGACCGACCGCACGACTCGCCGCCGGCGACTCAAGTTGCGCGCGTGCCCGGAGTGCTTGCCAAGCGCTCGGCCTTGGTGTTTGCCCTAGGTGTTTGGACAGCCGAGTGACAGACTTTCCCGCGAACATCTCGGATGTTTCATTGACTGCTGGAGAAACTCCGATGCGCCGCGACACCTTCCTCAAAGCCCTGGCCACGCTGGCCGCCACAGGCGCCTTGCCGAACCTGGCCCGGGCCGCCGAGGCCAACCTGAAGATGATGATTCCCGCCAACCCCGGCGGCGGCTGGGACACCACCGGCCGCGCGCTCGGCAAGGCGCTGCAGGAAGCCGGCGCCGCGTCGGTCAGCTACGACAACAAGGGCGGCGCGGCCGGCGCCATCGGGCTGGCCCAGTTCGTGAACGGCAGCAAGGGTGACCCGAACGCGATGATGGTGATGGGCGCGGTGATGCTGGGCGGCATCATCACCGGCAAACCGCCGGTGAGCCTGAGCCAGGCCACCCCGATCGCGCGCCTGACGAGTGAGTACAACGTGTTCGTGCTGCCCGCCAACTCGCCGCTCAAGAGCATGAAAGACGTGATCGAGCAGATGAAGAAGGACCCCGGCAGCGTGAAGTGGGGCGGCGGTTCGCGCGGCTCCACCGAACACATTGCCGCAGCGATGATCGCGCGCGAAGTGGGCGTCGACCCGGCCAAGATCAACTACGTCGCCTTCCGAGGCGGCGGAGAGGCCACCGCGGCCATCCTGGGCGGCAACGTCACGGTTGGCGGCAGCGGCTACAGCGAGTTCGCCGAATACATCACCACCGGCAAGATGCGCGCGCTGGCCGTCACGTCCGAGACGCGCCTGAAGGGCATCGACGTGCCCACCTTGAAGGAACAGGGCGTCAACGTGGTGCTGGGCAACTGGCGCGGCGTGTACGGCGCGGCCGGCATCACCGCCGAGCAACGCAAGGCGCTGACCGACATGGTGCTCAAGGCCACCAAGACCAAGTCGTGGACCGAGGCGATGGAGAAGAACAGCTGGACTCCGGCCCTGCTGTCCGGCCCGGCGTTCGACAAGTTCGTCGACGATGAATTCGCCAGCCTGCGGGCCGTGATGGCCAAGTCGGGAATGCTGGGGTGAAACCGCAAGCGCTGATCGGCGCCGGCACGCTGGCGCTCGGCCTGCTGCTGGCGGCCGGCGCCACGCAGATCAGCTCTGACGCGGGTTACGCCGGCGTCGGACCGAACTTCCTGCCCTGGGTGGTGGCGGGGGTGCTGGCGCTCTGCGGCGTGTTCCTGCTGCGCGAGGCGCTCACCGGCGGCTTTCGCGAAATGGACGAGCCCAGCGGCGCGGCCACCGGCCACTGGCCGGGTTTCGTGTGGGTCTCGCTCGGCGTGCTGCTGAACGCGGCGCTGATCACGACGATCGGTTTCATCCTGAGCTGCACGCTGTGCTTCGTGCTGGCGGCGCAGGGGTTCAAGTCGGCCGAAGGGCGGCTCGACCTGCGGCCCGCGGCGTGGATCAAGAACGCGGCCATCGGCTTTGCCATCGCCGCGCCGGTGTACTGGATGTTCACCAAACTGCTGGCCATCAACCTGCCGGGGCTCACGTCGTCGGGCTGGTTGTGAATTCTTGAGCTGGCAAGGACCGAATCATCATGATGGAGACGTGGAACAACCTGCTGCAGGGCTTCATCACGGCCGGCACGCCGATCAACCTGATGTGGGCCCTGCTGGGCTGCACCATCGGCACCGCAGTGGGCGTGCTGCCCGGCATCGGCCCGGCCACCGCGGTGGCGATGCTGCTGCCGATCACCTTGAAGGTGGAACCCACCGCGTCGATGATCTTCTTTGCCGGCATTTATTACGGCGCGATGTATGGCGGCTCGACGACCTCGATCCTGCTCAACACGCCCGGTGAGGCCGGCTCCATGGTCACCGCCATGGAAGGCAACAAGATGGCCAAGAACGGCCGCGCCGGCGCCGCACTGGCCACGGCCGCCATCGGCTCGTTCGTGGCCGGCACCATCGCCACCGTGCTGGTCACCTTCTTTGCGCCGGTGGTGGCCGAGTACGCAGTCAAGCTGGGGCCGCCCGAATATTTCATGCTGATGGTGCTGGCCTTTTGCACCGTCAGCGCGGTGCTGGGCAAGAGCACCCTGCGTGGCCTCACCGCCTTGTTCATCGGCCTGACGATGGGCTTGGTGGGGATCGACCAGATCACCGGCCAGGCGCGCTACACCGGCGGTGTGCCCGAACTGCTGGACGGGCTGGAAGTCGTGCTGATCGCGGTCGGCCTCTTCGCGGTGGCCGAGGCCCTGTATGCGGTGCTGTACGAAGGCCGCACGGTCGAGTCGCAGAACCCCATGAGCAAGGTCCACATGACCGGTGCCGAATGGCGCCGGTCCTGGCCGGCCTGGCTGCGCGCCACCTTCATCGGCTTTCCGTTCGGCACCATTCCGGCCGGCGGCAGCGAGATCCCGACCTTCCTGAGTTACTCGACCGAAAAGAAGCTCAGCAAGCACAAGGAAGAGTTCGGCACCGTCGGCGCCATTGAAGGCGTGGCGGGCCCGGAGGCAGCCAACAACGCGGCCATCACGGCCACGCTGATCCCGCTGCTGACCCTGGGCATTCCCACCTCCAACACCACCGCCATCCTGCTCGGCGCGTTCCAGAACTACGGCATCCAGCCCGGCCCGCAACTGTTCGAGAAGAACGCCGCGCTGGTGTGGGCGCTGATCGCGTCGCTCTACATCGGCAACGTGATGCTGCTGATCCTGAACCTGCCGTTGGTGGGGCTGTGGGTCAAGCTGCTGAAGATCCCGAAGCCGCAGCTCTACGCCGGCATCCTGATCTTCGCGACGGTGGGCGTGTACGGCATGCGCCAGTCGGCCTTCGACCTGGTGCTGCTGTACGCCATCGGCCTGCTCGGCGTGGTGATGCGGCGCTACGACTTCCCGACCGCACCGGTCGTCGTCGGCATGATCCTGGGCCCGCTGGCCGAAGCGCAGATGCGCAACGCGCTGTCGATCGGCGAAGGCAAGTGGGGCGTGTTCCTGGAGCGGCCGGTGTCGGCCGGGCTGCTCGTCGTCGTGATCGCGATCCTGGTGCTGCCGCGCTTCCTGAAGTGGCGCAAGGGCAGGGCGGGGTAGTCGTCGGGATCAGGACGGCGCGCCCTGCGCCCGCGCGCGCAGGCGCGATGCTTCCAGCGCCGCCTCGTCGGCCGGCGTCTGCGTGGCCCAGCCCCCCATGTGCTGGATGGCGATGCCGGCCAGCGCGGCAATCCATTCGTGCTGGTCGTTCAGGCAGTCGATGTAGTTGAACTCGGCACCGCCGGCCTGCAGAAAGGCCTCGCGCGCCTCCTGGTTGATCTCTTCCAGCGTCTCTAGGCAGTCCGACGTGAAGCCGGGGCACATCACGTCGATCCGCTTCACGCCTTGCTGTGCCAATGCCACCAGGGTCGGCTCGGTGTACGGTTGCAGCCACTCGGCCTTGCCGAAGCGGCTCTGGAAAGTGACCAGCACCTGTTCCGCTGGCAGCCCGAGCTTTTCGCGCAGCAGCCGGGCGGTCTTCAGGCACTCGCAGTGGTACGGGTCGCCCAGTATCAGGGTGCGTTTGGGCACGCCGTGGAAGGTCAGCACCAGCTTGTCGGGCCGGCCGTTCACGAACCAATGGTCGGTGATGCGTTTGGCCAGCGCGGCGATGTAGCCGGGGTCGTCGTGGTAGCGGTTGACGAAACGCAGTTCGGGCACGTTGCGAACCTTGCGCGCCCAGTCGTACACCGCGTCGCTCACGCTGGCGGTGGTGGGGCCGGAATACTGCGGGTAGGCCGGCAGGATCAGCACCCGCGTCACGCCGTGCGTCTTCAACTCGTCCAGCACCGAGGCGATCGACGGGCTGCCGTAGCGCATGGCATAACGCACCCGCACGTGGTGACCACGCTCGCCCAGGTAGCCGCGCAACAGGGTGGCCTGCTTGTCGGTCCAGACCTTCAACGGTGAACCTTCGGGCAGCCAGATGCTGGCGTACTTGGCGGCCGACTTGGCAGGCCGCACGCGCAGGATGATGCCGTGCAGGATCAGCCACCACAGCGCGCGCGGTATCTCTACCACGCGCCGGTCGCTCAGGAATTCGGCCAGGTAGCGGCGCAGCGCCGGTGCGGTGGGCGCGTCGGGCGTGCCCAGGTTGCACAGCAGCACGGCGGTGGCAGGCGTCGTGCCATGCACGTAGGGCGGTTCGGGGGAGAAGCTCATGGTGTGCGGACCTGCGCCGCCAGGTTCAAAGGGGCGGGCGGGCGGTTCCGCAGCACGCTGGCGCAGGCGTCAAGGCTTGGACCCGCTCTGCCCGCCGCTCTGGCCGTCCGGAGTGAATTCGGACGCCCGTTGCGGTTGCGTATCGCCGAACTTCATGACTTCGAAACGAACGCTCGGGCTCATCGGATCGACCGGCGCGGTGCCCAGGCCGATGATGCCGCTGGCGTGCAGGGTGCAGCTGCCACGCCGCAGGCTGATGATTTCGGGGTCGTTGTCGAAGCGCACGTAGGTGCCGTTGTAGCTCAGGTCGGTGAGCTGGAAGGTGCCGCCGTGCCAGTCGATGCGCGCATGCGAGCGCGACACACGTGTGTCGTCGATGCAGTAGGTGGCCTGCGGGCTGCGGCCCAGCACCACCGGCTGGCTGGTGCCGGCGTAGATGCGGTTCAGGTCGAGCCAGACCAGGCGGATTCCTTCGGGTTCGTGCGCCGGCGCGAACTCGCCGAAGGCCGTGGCCGCGCTGTCGCCGACGCGCCGCACGGCTTCGAGCAGGTGCACGTGCACCGGTTCGACGCGGCCACGCAACTGCAGCCGGTCGAGGCTGCGAAAGCGCGATCGCATCCAGTCGTCGAGGCCTTCGACCACGTTCGCGGTGGCGAGCGTTTCGTTGTCGCCGGCATGGTCGAGCAGGCGGGCGGCCACGTTGACCGCGTCGCCGAACAGGTCACCCGACATCTCGATCACTTCGCCGAGTGCCAGGCCGACCTGCAGCTTGAGTGGTGCCATGCGCACGCCCATCGACA
>JANMYQ010000267.1:0-33547 GCA_031382215.1 Methylibium sp. | reverse complement strand
CCGAGGCCACCGACAGTCTGGCAACGCAGACCCAGAAGCTGCCCGCGTTCATGGCCAAGCTCGAAACGCTGGCCAAGCTCGAAGCGCTCGACAAGCGCGCACTCGTGATCGACCCGATGATCGACAGTGCCTCGGGCCAGCAGACCGTGGTGACGCGCCAGCTCGAAGAAAAGGTGGCCACGCGGCTGGCCAGCAAGCATGCGCAACTGCCGGTGCTGCCGTTCCAGCTCGCGAACCTGAACCGCTCGCAGTACGTGTTGACCGGCACGATGACCCGCCTGCAGGATCAGAAGACCGGTGCAGCCGGTGCGCGAGCGCCGTTCCAGATCAACCTGGCGCTGACGGAGGTGAAGACCGGCACCGTCGTCGCGCAGGCGTCGTCCAGGGCGCGCGACGACGGCCTGGACACCACGCCGACGCCCTACTTCCGCGACAGCCCGGTGCTGGTGAAGGACAAGGTCGTCGAAGGTTACGTGCGCACCAGCCAGACCGCGCCGGGCCAACCCGCCGACAAGGACTACTTCGAGCGCCTGGCCACGGCCACGATGATCAACGAGGCCACCGTGGCCTACAACAACGACAAGTTCCAGGAAGCGCTGGACCTGTACAAGGCGGCGCTGGCCACGCCGTCGGGCGAACAACTGCGCACCGTCAACGGCATCTACCTGGCGAGCTGGAAGCTCGGCCGCATGCAGGAGGCCGAGCAGGCCTTCGGCAAGGTCGTGGCCCTGGGCATCGCCAGCAACAGCCTGGGCGTGAAGTTCCTGTTCAACCCCGGCACGACCGACTTCTGGTCCGACCCGAAAGTGAGCGGCCCGTACGCTTTGTGGATGCGCCAGATCGCCCGCCAGACCGTGCAGGCCAAGGTCTGCATGCAGGTCGTCGGCCACACCAGCCGCACCGGCGGCGACGCCTTCAACGACAAGCTGTCGGCTCAGCGCGCCGTGGCGATCCGGCAGAAGCTGAGCGTCGAGGCGGCCGAGCTGGGGCCGCGCACCAAGACCAGCGGCGTCGGCTCGCGCGAGAACATCATCGGCACCGGCACCGACGACGGGAGCGATTCGCTCGATCGGCGGGTCGAGTTCAAGATCATCGGCTGCTGAACCGGGCTCTCGGGCCCTCCCCAAACCGCACGATGCGCTGCCGGCCGCGGCAAGTCCCAATCGGCGGGCCACTGAAGGAGCTGCCCATGTCCCCTGCAACCCGTACCCGCCTGAGCTGTGCTTTTGCGACCGTCATGCTCGCTGCGTGCGGCGGCGGTGACGGGCCCGCGGCTGCGCCACCGCCCCCACCGCCCCCGCCGCCGAGCTACAACCTGTCGGGCAGCATCGCAATCGCCCCGACCGCGGCGGTCGACTCGGACAGCAACGACGTCAACCAGGTCGCGCAAGGCGCTTTCCTCGCCAACAACGGCCCCGCGACCGCGCAGGCGATCACGTCGCCCGTGCTGCTGGCGGGCACCGTCAACAAGCCCGGCGCCGGCCCGGCGGGCAACAACTTCAGCGCCGGTGATGTGGACGACTGGTTCAAGCTCGACCTCGTCGCCGGCCAGGTGGTCGAACTCGAGTTCGCGACCGACCCGGCGCAAAGCGACGTCGACCTGTACGTTGTGTCCCAGGATGGCGTGCACATCGGCGTCTCGAACGGCGTGGACACCCGTTACGAGTGCGTGCAGGTGAGCACGAGCACGAGCTGGTACGTCAACGTCAACTCGTTCCGCGGCGCCTCGATCTACAACCTGCGCATCGGCGCGCCCGGCGGTGCCGGGGCTTGCGCCGCCTCCACCACCGCCGCCCTGGCCGCGCCCGGTCAGTTGCTCGCCAAGGCGCGCGGCCTGGATGCGGAACGCGCGAAACAGCTGGCCTCGCGTTTGCGCGCGGCCGGCGTCACCGGTGCGGCGCTCGAACCGGGCGACGCGATGAAGCATGTGCCGCACCTGCTTCACCTGCCGGCCACCCAGCCCCAACGCGCCTCGGCAATGCGGCTGCTCGGGGGGCCGGCGAGCCCGATGGCAAGCCCCGACGCCCGAGCGGAGCGCATCGACCTGCACAAGTTCGCCAAGCGCCTGCAAGACACCGGCGCCTTCGAGTACGTGCAGCCGAACTGGCTCGCCGAGCGCCACGCGCTGGTTGGCGAGTTTCCGCCCGACGACCGTGGTTACGCCCTGCAGCGCTGGCACTACGAACAGATCAGCCTGCCGACGGCGATGAGCCGCATCACCGCCCTGGCGGCCCAGCCCGTGCAACGCCCGCTGGTGGCGGTGATCGACTCCGGCGTGGTGCTGGACCACCCCGACCTGGCGCCGCAACTGTTCTCGCCGGGGCGCGCGTTCATCACCACCGTCACGGCGGGCGACGGCAACACCGCGTCGGGCGACGACACCGCGGTGCCGGCCGACCAGCCAAGCTTCCACGGCACCCACGTGGCGGGAACCGTCGGGGCCGCCACGTTCGATGCTGTGGGAGGCGCAGGCACAGCACCCATGGCGCAGATCCTGCCGCTGCGCGTCATCTTCCCGGCCACCGGCCGCGCACAGACGATCGACACCGTCAACGCGATGCTGTACGCCGCGCGCTTGCCCAACAACTCGGGCACCTTGCCGGCGCGCCGTGCCGATGTGATCAACCTGAGCCTCGGCGGCGTGCGCCCCTGCGACGCCGCCTCCCAGGACGCGATCAACCAGGTGCGCGCAGTCGGCGTCATCGTGGTCGCCGCGGCCGGGAACGACGCCAGCAATGACCGCGGCGTGCGTGCCTCCGTCAGCGCGCCGGCGAATTGCAACGGCGCCATCGCCGTCAGCGCGCTCGACGCGCGCAAGCAGATCGCGCACTACTCCAACAGCGGCGCCCAGATTGCCCTGGCGGCCCCGGGCGGCGACGTGCGGCAGTCGACCACCGGGACCGGCGCGCCCGACGGCGTGTACAGCGCCCTCGCCACCTTCGACGCCAACGGCGTTCGACTGCCATCGTTCAACGGATACAACGGCACGTCGATGGCAGCGCCCCACGTGGCCGGCGTGATGGCGCTGATGCGCTATGTCAACCCTGGCCTCACGGTGACCCAGATAGACGCCTTGCTCGAACAGGGCGCCCTCAGCGACGACCTGGGACCGGCCGGCAGGGACATCGATTTCGGCTGGGGCCTGATCAACGCGCGCAAGGCCGTCGACGCTGCCCTGCAGCTCGCAGGCAACACCACACCACCACCGGCAGGCCGGGTGATTGCCACACCGTCGAGCATCGACTTCGGCAGCTTCCAGAGCAGTGCCGCGCTGGATCTGGTGGCCAGCGCCGCCACGACCGAAACCGTGGCCTCGGTGACCAGCGACCACGCGGCCGTGAGCGTGGTTGCCACCAGCGTCGACCTGGCCACCCGGCTGGGGCGCTACACCGTCAACGTCAACCGGGCGATGCTCGCGGCCGGCAGCATCTTTCCCAAGCTCACCGTCACCTTGGTCCCGGCGCGCAGCCTGAGCGTGCAGCTCAGCGTCACCCAGCCAGCAGGCGGCGGCACATCATCGAACGCCGATTTCGGGCCGATGTACGTGTTGCTGATCAACCCCGACACACAGACCGTGGTCGGCACCGTGCTGGCGCAACGGTCGGGCGGGCGCTACACCTGGAGCCACGCCGGTTACGCGCTGCCGCGCGTGTCGATCCTGGCCGGCGGCGACCTCGACAACGACGACCTGATCTGCCAGCGCGGTGAAGCCTGCGGCGCCTATCCGGTGCTGGCGGCCGGAGGCGGCCTCAGCGTGGTGGAACTGTCGGGCAACCGCAGCGACCTCGACTTCCAGGCCTCGCCGCTGTCGGGCATGTCGCCCCAGAGCGTCGGTGGCTCGGGCAGTGCGGTGTGGCGGCGCCTGCCGCCTGTAGGGCCGCGGCCGACCAGCACCGGCAAAGTCGCACCGTGAGGGGCCTTGCGTTGCGAAGTTGCGTGATCGTCGCGATCGTCGAGATCGTTGTGCTTGCCCCCGCGCTGATCGCCTTCTCGGCGCCCGCCGCCGCTTCCGGCAATCCAACCGCCAGACCTCGCGTCGAGGCCCAGCGCGGCCATTCCCAATGCCCTGTGGCGGGGCTGGACGAGCGCAGCGTGCTGCTCGACAACGCAGCCCAATGGCGCGCGGTTGTGGCCACCAGCGAAGCGCAGGCGCTCGGGCGCGAGGTTCACTGGGGCCGCGAGCGGGTGTTGGTGCATGCGCTGGCACAGCAACCCACGCTGGGGGTGAGGGTCTCGGCGGTCGGCGTTGCGCGTGTGGGGCCGATTCGGTCGCCGCGCCTGGACATGCGCATCACCCGGCCGGGGCCCAACGACATGGCCGCGACCGCCTTGTCGCGACCCTGCGTCTTCGTCGCATTGACACGCGGCGCGTGGCGCGAGCTTCGGGTGGCGGGTGGCGGGGCGCCAAGGCCCGTCGTCGTTCGAGTGGGCCTGCTGCCCAAAGAGGCAGCCGCTGGGCCACCCAGAAAGCTGTTCGACGGCGTTGACCTGGTCAACCCCGCCGCGCCGGCGGCATCGCGCTGAGGGTGCGCTGAAGGTGCGCTGAGGGAATAGGGGTCGATAGACTTAGGTTACCTTGATGACGCGCCGTCGCAGGCCCGGCAAGAATCGACACGAGGCACGAGCGGCGCCCTGCATGAGGATGCGAAACTACCGCAAACTGTCCCACCCGCCATGGCCCAAGACCTGCCGACCGACGAACAAGACCCGCCTAGCGCCCTGCCCCGCGGCACGCTGCTGAACGACAAGTTCCGCGTGCAGCGCGTCATCGGCGTCGGCGGCTTCGGCATCGTCTACCTGGCGCACGACGAGATGAGCGACGTCGACGTCGCCATCAAGGAATACATGCCGGCCAGCCTGGCCGGGCGCACCAAGACCATGCATGTGTCGCTCAGCTCGCAGTCGAACGCCGAGACGTTCGCGCTGGGGCTGAAGTCGTTCTGGAACGAAGCGCGCTTGCTGGCCAAGTTCCGCGACGAGCACCTGCCGCTGCTGAAGGTGTACGACGCCTTCCAGGCCAACGGCACCGCCTACATGGTGATGCCGGTGCTGCGTGGCCGCACCGCCCACCAGTTGCGCCGCGAAATGACCAAGCCGCCGACCGAACGCTGGCTGCGCACCCTGCTCACCGACCTGCTGCCTGCCCTCGACCGGCTGCACGCCGAGAACGTGTACCACCGCGACATCGCGCCCGACAACATCCAGATCGACATCAGCGGCAAGCCGGTGCTGATGGACCTGGGCGCGGCGCGCCACGTCATCAGCAACCGCACGCAGTCGATCACCGCGATCCTGAAGCCCGGCTACGCGCCGATCGAGCAGTACGGCGAAAGTGAAAAGCTGCGCCAGGGCCCGTGGACCGACATCTATGCGCTCGGCGCCACCTTGCATTTCCTGCTGCTGAACAAGTCGCCGGCCTCGGCCACGGCGCGCATCTTCGACACTGGCACGCCGCTGGTGGCGCACGACCTGCCGGACTGCTCGCCGGCCTTTCTGCGCGTGATCGACTGGATGCTTGAGCCCAGGCCCGAAGCGCGCCCGCAAAGCGTGGAGCAGTTGCGCACCGCGCTGTTCGACAGCGACGACGCGACCGTGATGATGGCGCCGAAGCGAACGGTGCCGCCGCCGGTGGCTCGCGCTTCTGCACCTCAAGCGCCGCCACCACCACCGCCGCCGACTCCTCCGCCCCCGCCTCCTCCTCAGGCGATGGCCCCGACGATGCCGTTCACAACGGCACCCACCCAAGCCACGCCGCGCACAGCCGTGCCCGCGGCGTTGGCAGCATTTGCACCGACGGCTGCGGCAGCGACGCCGCCAGTTTCCCCAGCCACGCGGCCCACGGCGCCCGCCCCACCCACCCCGCCCCGCGTTTTGCCCTCGGCAGCGCCGGCCCCAGCGGCCCACGCCGCAGCAACGGCCGAGGCCAAGTCGCGATTGCCGATGGCGCTGGCCGGCGTGGCCGCGCTGGTGCTGGTGGCCGGTGCTGCCGTGTGGCTGTGGCCCAGTTCAACGCCGCCCGCTGGCGCGTCGGTACGCACCGCCCCGGCCATCGCGCCCGAGGTGTCGAAGGCCGAGCCTGCCGCTGCACCGCGCCTCGATACGACCATTGCGCCGACCATTGCGCCGACCATCGCGCCGGCCAACGTGCCGGCCACCGCGGTCGCGCCCGTCAGCCCGTCACCCGCGGTGGCCGCGCCGACACCGGCAGCGCCATCCCCGGCGCCAGTTGCAGCGCCCTCGCCTCCAGTCGCGGCCACACCCGCCCCGCCGGTTTCAGCCAACCCGACCACACCCGACAGCGAAGCCGCCCGCACGGCCGCCACCGCCCCGACGTCGAGCCGGCGCACACCGCCGACACCTGTCGCCGCAGCCTCTGCCCCGGCGCCCACCAAGAAAAACGCGCCGGTCAACGACAAGGACGGCGCCCTGCTGCCCAAGCCAGCCGACCCGTCGGCCCAAGCCGCCGCAGCGCCAGCCCCGGTGCCGCCCCCGCCGCCCGCCCCTGCGCCGGTTACTCCGGCGCCGGTGGTGGCCGCACCCGCCCCTGCCGCCAACGCCGTGGCCAGCCCCACTGAGCGCTGCGCCGACAAGGGCGGCAGCATCGCCCGCCGTGTGTGCGTGGCGGTGGTCTGCGGCTTGCCCGAACTGCACAACCACGCGGAGTGCACGGCGCTGCGGCGCAACTGATGCGCCTGAGACCCGATGGCGGGCGCCCGGCGCCCGCGATCTCAACGCAGCTTGTTGTACGCCCCCGCCGCCGATGAGCTGCGCTGTATGGCGTAGGAAGACTCCTTCATGAACAAGTCGTAGTAGGCGTTCTGGGCGAACTCGCAGCTATTGCCCACCTCGATCAGGTCGAGCGTCGCAAGCCCCCACGCGAGCACCGGCGCCGGCAGGAAGAGGGCTCCAGCGGAAGAGCTGACCTGCACCGCCGTCGATCCCGACTTGATCAGCTCGACGATGGCAATGCCGCAGTTGATGGAGTTCGAGCCCAGGAACTTCGCGGTCTTCATGCCCTTGGTCGCCAGGAACTTGGCCAGGACCTTGCCGCTCGACGGGTTCTCTCCCTGCTCGATGGCGTAAGGGATGTACTCGTACATCATCTCGAACGAATTGAGCATCGCCTCGCGCACTTCGGGCGCGACCTTCTGCGCCTTGAGCAGGTCGTCCAGCTTTTGCGACACGAGTTTTTGTGTCGCACTCAATCCGAGGTCTCTTGCAGAACCCATGAACCATTCCTCCCTTGTTTGCTGACCATCATCGGGCGGGGTGCGCGCTGGCCGAATGGACGAAAGTCAATCGCACGGACGAGTGCATACCCCGTATTGGGGAGGCGCCGGAACAGCGCCATCGCAAGAATCCGGCAAAGCGGACGCGACGCTTGAAGAGCACCCCATGGCCAACGCCCTCCTCCTCGACGAGAACCACCCCCCGCACGCCTTGCCGTGCGGCACGCTGCTGAACGGCAAGTTCCGACTCCAGCGCGTCATCGGCGTGGGCGGCTTCGGCATCGTCTACCTGGCGCACGACCAGATGAGCGACGTGACGGTGGCCATCAAGGAATACATGCCCCTCAGCCTGGCCGGGCGCACGAAGGCGATGCAGGTGTCGCTGACCTCGCAGTCCAACGCCGAGACCTTTGCGTTGGGGCTGAAATCGTTCTGGAACGAAGCCCGCCTGCTGGCGCGCTTTCGTGACGAGGAGTTGCCGCTGCTGAAGGTGTACGACGCCTTCCAGGCCAACGGCACCGCCTACATGGTGATGCCGGTGCTGCGCGGCCGCACCGCCTGGCAGGTGCGGCGCGACATGCCCAAGCCGCCCAACGAACGCTGGCTGCGCACCTTGCTGACCGACCTGCTGCCGGCGCTTGAGCGGCTGCATGCCGAGAACGTGTACCACCGCGACATTGCGCCCGACAACATCCAGATCGACATCCACGCCAAGCCGGTGCTGATGGACCTGGGCGCAGCGCGCCACGTCATCAGCAACCGCACCCAATCGATTACTGCGATCCTGAAGCCGGGTTACGCCCCGATCGAACAGTACGGCGAGAACGACAAGCTGCGCCAAGGCCCCTGGACCGACCTCTATGCGCTGGGTGCCACCCTGCACTTCCTGTTGCTGAACAAGGCGCCGCCGAGCGCCACCGTGCGCTTCTACGACCCCGGCCCACCGCTCGCCACGCAGAACCTGCCGGGTTGTTCGACCGCGTTCCTGCGCGTGATCGACTGGATGCTCGCCGTGGCGCCCAAAGACCGCCCGCAAAGCGTGACGCAACTGCGTTCGGCACTGGGCCAGAGCGACGAGACCACGCGCATCATGCCGCCGAAGGCATTAGGCGCACAGAAGGCCGCGCCCGCGCCTGCCCGCTGGGCAACGCGCTCGGCTGTGACGATGCTGCTGACGGGCATGGCCGCGGTAGCGCTGGCGGGCGGCTCTGCGGCCTGGCTCTGGCCACGCCAGGCAGCGAACGGCGCGAATGCGAACATCGGCGCGGCACGCCCGGCCCTGGCGAACACCCCTGTGCCGGTGAAGGCCGCGCCGCCGGCCGAAGTGCCCCCCGCGCCGAACATGGTTCCAGCCCCGCAGCCGGCCGCTGCGGCAACGCCAGCCACTGCCGCCCCGCCCCCCACGGTCACCCCGACCCCGCCCTTGGTCGGCAAGCACGCCCCGGTGCCAGCTGCCAAGCTGCCCGTCATCAAAAAGCCCTCGCCCACCCAAGACAAGGACGCCGCGACACTGTTGAAAGCCATCGAACCCCCCTACGTCGCCGCGCCCCCGCCACCACCGCTTGAGGTACCCGCACCCGTGCGTCCAGTGATCGAGCCCCCCGCCTCACCCGCACACCCCACCCTGGCCAGCCCGTCCGAGCGCTGCAGCCACAAAGACGGCTTCGCGCGCACGCTGTGCGTGAGCCTGGTCTGCGGCGTGCCCGAATTGCACGACCACGCGCAGTGCGTGGCGCTGCGGCGAAACTGACTCACCGGCAATCCACCACCCGAAACTCAACCCGCCGATCCAGCGCGTCACGCAGATCGTCGGTGCCCAGGCCGATCAGGTTCTCGCGCGAGCCGACGCCGATGGCCGAAATGCGGTCCGCGCCTTGCCGGGTCCGCGCCTCGAGGCTGCGCTCGATGAATTCGGCGCGGCGCTGTGACAGCGCGTCGTTCGCCGCGGCGGAACCGGTGCGGCTGGCGTGCCCGACGACCAGCAGGCAGGCCTGGGCCGAGCCGGCCTGCGCGCCCACCTGGCGCAGCCAGAGGCGGTACTGGGCCTGCAGGTCGGGCACCGGCAACAAGGCCGTGCTGCCAGGGCTGAACAACAGTTTCAGCGGCAACTGCCTGGCGCGCAGGCCGGCATCGACGATACGGCCGAAGGCGTCGCCGGCTTCCTTCTTGCGGTTCAGCCGCCAGCTCGTCAGGTACAGGCCGTTGAGCACGCGCAAGTCGTCCGGGTCGGCCAGCCGGGCGGCGTCCTGGTACAGGCGGTGGGCCTCGCGCAGCTTGCGTTCGCCGTAGCTCGTGATGGCCTCCTGGACCAGCGCCGCCGCGGGCAGGCGAATCAGGTAGGCCGGGTCGATTGGGTCGCCGACCTTCGACTTCGCCTGGCAGGAGTTGATGTAGGCCGCCACGGTCTTGTCTTTGTGCCAGGTCGGGCTGTCCTGGAAGTAGCGGGTCGGTTCCGCATTCACCGTGTCGGCGCTGGCGGCGGCCAGTTGTTTGGCCACGATGCGACCGGTGCGCAGGTCCACCAGCGTGAGCCAGACGCGAAAGGCATCGGTGGGCTCCACGTTCGACGGCTTGGTGTTGATGGCCGTCAGCGTACCGATCAACAGCAGCGGCGACTTGGCCAGCGAGATGCGCGACAGCGGCTGCACACGCCACATCGAGAAGTTCGTGCCGATGATGCGCGCAAGCTGTTCGCCCATCTGCACCGAACTCACCGTCTGCGCTCCGGTGCTGGCGTCGATCAGCGGGTCGATCACCAGCTCGCGAACTTCGTCGCCGAGCTGAGCGCGCGCGCCGGCAAACAAGGCTTCTCCCGCGGCACTGACGGCCGAGCCAAACGCGATGGGGCGCAGCAGCGGCGCGGGCACCCGTGGGGCCGATGCTGCGGCCGGCGCGGTGGGCGCGGCCGGGTCGGGCGTGGCGGCGAACGCCGGTGCCGCCAGCGCCGGCGCGAAAAAGAGCGCGAGGCTCAGGCAAAGGCTTGCAATGTGTGTTGACATGATCGCTCCTAGGCTATTGGCAGCGCAGCGAGGCCAGCTCCTGGCGCAAGGCCGCGCTGTCCTCGCCCAGCGAAAGGCGCTGCAGCAGTTCCATGCACTGGGCCGCCTGCCGGGGAGTTTCACTCCGCGGCGGCGCGGCCGCGCGAGGCAGTGTCTTGGCCGACGGCGGTGCCGATGCCACCGCAGCAGCAGGTTCGGCGCGCGGCGGCGGTGGGTCCACCGTGGCATTCATCGGGGTGGGCTCGACAGCGCGCTCGGGTGTGGGCACCGGTGTGGGTGCCGGCGCGGGCGCCGGTGTCGCCGCCGCCGGCACGACGATCGGCACCGCGTTCACGCTGGGGCCGGCCTCCGGCAAGCCGACTTGCGGGGGCGCACCGGGCCGGCCGGCGAACCAGGCCAGGAGGATCAGACCCAACGCGAACGTCAACGCCAGCACGGCCCACCCCCGGCGCGCTCGCGGCGCCGGCAACGTTTCCGCCTCGTCACCAAAACCCGTGGGAACCGCGGCGAGCACGCTGTCGCGCGGCTCCCCCTGCGGCATTGATGGCACCGGCTCGGGCCGACGACCCAACCCGGCCAACAGGCTGCGCGCGTCGGCCACGTCGCGTGGCCGGTGCTCCGGCTGGACTGCCAGGCACGCGTCGATCCACGCCAGCAAACCGCGCGAGTACCGGCCCTGCCCCAACTGCACCGCCGGCGGCAGATCGTCGTTCATCAGGCGGGCCACCGACGGCGTGGGCGCCCTGCCGCCGATCGCGAAATACAACACCGCCGCCAGCGCATAAAGGTCGGTCCATGCGCCCTGCTTGTAGGCCCCCGATTCGGCGTACTGCTCCACCGGCGCATAACCTTGCTTCAAGATAGCGGTGAGGTTTTGCGTGTTGTCGCCGATGATCAAGCGCGCCGCGCCGAAGTCGAGCAACACCGGCCGGCCCTCGGGCAGCAGCAAGATGTTCTCGGGCGACACATCGCGGTGGTAGATGTTCTGCGAATGCAGGTAGGCCAGCACGTCGAGCAGCGGCTCCAGCAGGGCGCGCAGCCAGGGCTCGTCGGGCGCCTCTGGCCTGGCGCGCAACCACTGCCGCAAGGTCTGCCCCGGGTAGTACGGCATCACCATGTAGGCGGTGCCGCGCTCCTCCCAGAAGCGGTGCACCTTCACGAGGGCCGGGTAGTCCAGCTGCGCCAGCAGCCTGGCTTCGTTGACGAAACTTCGCAAGCCGAGTTCGAAGGTGGACCGGTCGCGTTCCGAGCGCAAGGTCACCGACAGGTCGTCCCCGCGGCCGGCCATCGAGCCGGGCATGTACTCCTTCAACGCAACGTGGCGCCCCAGTTGAATGTCATGCGCCAGGTAGACGATGCCGAAACCGCCCTCGCCCAGCACCCGCTCGATGCGCAGTTCGCCAAGCCGGTCGCCCACGGGCAGGGCCTGCGCGCTGGCGGTGTAGCCCGAAGACGCGCCGCTGGCGTAGGCCTGTTCGCCCAAGGTCTTGTCGAACGACGGATCGCCTGCAGCAGACATCGGCCGACTGTAGCGCGGCTCACGGGCCGGGCTTGAGGCAGCTCAGACCAACGGGTCCCTGACGTCCAGAAAGCTGAACTTGCGGAAGTCGCGATCGTGTGTGTAGAGCGTTACTACGCCATGCTGGCTCAACACTGCGGCCAAATGGGCGTCTGGCACGAGGTTGCCGCGCGTGGGCACCGAACGCGTAATGTCCTGGTACACGCGAAGATGGTCTGCCTCTTCGCCGATGGTGCGGCAATGGGGCAGTGAAAGCAGCGCCTCGATGTTGCCCAGTGCCTGCGCTGGCGTGAGCGGCCGCTCGAAGATGGAAGGGTGCGTGGCCATGCGCAAGTAGCTCATGGCCGTGAGCCAGGCCAGGCAGAACACCTCGCGCCCACTCGCGCATTGCTGCAAAAAGCCCGCTGCCTTGTCGTGCAACGGGCTCGTCTCGTCAGAGGCGTACAGCAGGATGTTGACGTCGATGCCGAAGCTCATGCACCGCGCTCGTCCATGGCATTCAGCAGCGCGTCTTTGTCTGCCAGGTCAACCCGGGCCCGCATGGGCTTGGCGACCCACTGAAATGCCGGCACCTCTGCCGTTGCCGACGCGTTGCCCGCGGCGAGCGACTGCGCGAGCAGGTCAGACACCAACCGGCCCAGAGACTTGCCCTCGCGCCGCTGAAGGCGCTTGACTTCCTTCAGGATGGGGTCGTCGATGTCGATGGTGGTTCTCATGATGCGTGATGATCGCTTTCTACGCATCTGGTGTCAATCAGGATCCTCAAGAGGATCCTCAAGAAGGATCCACGCGGTTGATCTGGCCAGCCTCATCAGTCCTGGGGACGCTGAATCGCGCCCGCGCGCGCACAGTCCATGTTCACGCGGAACCTGCGGAGGATCCCACCATGGCAGCACTCAAGCTCTGGCGCCCGACCTTCATGACCCGGTCTGTCATGGGGTTCCTCGCCTCGTCTTTGAACCTGGTGAGCGGCAGCGCCCCTGCTACTCAACAGATGCCGCGCCACGAGGCGAACCTTCTCCCGCCCACCCGTCCCGCGCGCCCGGCCACCTTGCCCGAGCGCCGTGGGCCGGAGCGCCGCAGCCAGGTGCTGAACATTGCCGGCCCGGCCACGTGGCGCCGCAGGCACTCTTCAGCGAGCCACATCACCGAGTTCATGCGGCACGTTCGGACCGGCATCGCATCGTTCGTGGTGCCGCCGCCGGTCGACTTCGTCGGCACGCCCGAAGGATTCGAGACCGGCATGATCCGGCGCCTCGCCGAAAGCATGCAGGTGGTCGAAGGCACCACCCGCACCGGCAACACCGGCGCCTTCCGGTTCGTGTCGTTCGTGATGCAGCCCAACTGGGGCGCGCCACGCCGCATCGTGCTGTACACCGCCTTGTGGTCAGGCAAGGGGCAAGCGCTGCTGTTCGGTGCTGATTGCGACCAGATGTTCGAAGACAACGTGCTGGTGGCGCACGCGCTGGTGCAAAGGATCGTGGTGCCGGGTCGGTAGCACCGCGCGCGCCGCCTCACGGCATCAGGCGTTCGCGACTGCACCCGAGGCCGCACCCGCACCCGCGAGCAAACGCTGCTGCCGCCACGCCGGCGCCGCCGTGTTGAACAGCGGCCTGCCTGGCGCCAGCAGGCGCAGATGCAAAGCCGCCGCGATGCGCTGGCGTTGAAAGCCGCTGCCCAGCACCGCGTGGCAATGCGCCACGCTAGGCGGCTCGCCCATGAAACAACGCGTGCCGGAAGGGAACTTCGCGCCGTTCGCCTGCCACCACGCAGCGATCTTGGCCGGGTCGGGCCACGGCAGGCTGTCGTCTTCGTCCAGCGCCACGTCGTCGTCGGCAGGGTCGTCGCTGGGGCCAGTCTGCAAACCTTCGGGCGGTTTGAGTTCCAGGTCGAGCAGCGCCAGGTCCAGGCCGGTGATCGTGCTGAACGACTCCCCCGCCAAGCGGGCCAGCTTCGGGTCGGGCATCTGCTGGATGAGCCACGGCACGTAGTGCGAATCACCGGCCGCACCGATGCCGGCGATCAGCAGGCGCACGTCGGCAGGGTTCTGGGCCAGTTGCTTGAGGAACACGCGCGCCTCTTTCGGACCGGCCGCCTTGAACCACAAGCGAATCGCGTCCAGCCGGCGCGGGCCGGGGGTGGCGGCGAGCGTGTGCAGGCCAGCCATCGATGCATCCCTGTCGCCGAGCAGCAGCGCTGACTGCGCGGTGTGAAAGTCGGGCGGCTCGGTGGCCTGGGCGCCTTCGAGCGGTAACGCCCGCACGCATGCAGGCAACAAGTCCACCCGCCCAAGTTCACCCGCCACGCGCAAGGCGCGGCGGCGCAAGGCCGGGTCGGAGTCGCCCATCGCATCGGCCAGCGCCGAGCCGGGGTCGACCTGGTGCATGCTGCACGCCGCCAGACCCACGCTGCGTTGGAACGCGCTGCGCGAGGCCAGCAACTCCCTGGTGATGCCGCGCAGGCTGGCCGCCGAGACCCAGCCGAAGGCCGAGAACAGTCCTCGTTCAGCGGCGGGTTCAGCCTCGGCCAGGCTTATCAAGCGGGCGAGCGACGCAGCGTGGCGATCTTCGAGCGCGCGCACCGTCGCGGCGAACACTTCACCGACACCCGGCGATTCGAGCGCCGCCTCGCACAACTTGGTGCCGAACTCACCCGCCACGGCCAGCCCATCCAAGTGCGCCGCGATCCGATCGTCCATCCGGCGCAACTGGTGCAGCCGCACATGCGGCGCACGCACCAGCACCTCACGCGTCGCCCGCAGGCAGGCCGCCTCCTCCTGGTGTTGTTGCACCACGGTCAGGATGGGCGGGCGCGCGAGGGTCTGCATCTGCGGGGGCAGCGTAGCGGGCGGCGCTGCTGCGGCAATGGTCGAAAGTAATTCGGCGGGGACTCGGGCGTCGCGCGCCTCGCCGCGACCCTTGAGGTGCCGCCTGGGCCTCTGCTCGGCGTCTCTCTCGATCATCCTGGGGACGCACGCGGCCCTCGCCCCGTGAAAACATCGGCAGCAGGGACCGGGATATTGCGAAAGGGATCCAGCCATGCCTCAGAACCTTCGCCCAGGCTCGGTCGGCTTCGACGTGGCCTTGCTTCAATTGCAGTTGAACATCAGGAACTCGCCCAGCCCCGACCTGGTCGTGGACGGTTCATTCGGCTCGCTGACGCGCGCCGCGGTCACCTCCTTCCAGCGCCGAGCCGGGTTGTCTCCAGACGGCATCGTCGGCACGCTGACACACGGGGCACTGGCCAAAGGTCTGTCGCTGACTGCCGTGAACCATGGCATCACCGCCATTGCCCAACCGACTCCTACAACGTGCTGGGCTGCTGCAACCGCCATGCTGTCCGATTCCAACGTACCCGCCGTGCGCGCGCGAACGCCGGCGGCCATGCTCACGGATGACGGTGGCCTGGCAAACAGCTCGGAATCTGATCAGGCCGTGGTCACAGGCAGCCGCTATGGCGCGCTCCACGGGCTGCGATGCCATGCGCCGATGAGCTGGAGCGTCGGCGGGCTCCTGAGCGCTCTGCGCCGCAGCCCGCTGATGCTCGACATGCTGTGGAGCACGTCGGACTACTTGCAGGGAAATGGATCGCCAGGCCACATGGTCATCGTCTCTGCCGTGGTGAGCGACAACAACCCGCACGGCAACCGCACCCACCTGCTGGTGCTCGACCCCTGGCCACCGCACCGAGGCAAGACCCGATGGGTCGAGTACCAGCGCTGGATGTATGAGGTGCCGACCCGAACCTACCGCGTCTTCGAGCGCATGTAGGGCGTTGCACGTTGCACGCCCCCTTGTGCACGATCGCGTTCAGGAAGGCTTTCGGGCCGCAATGCCAAAGGCATGCCAGCGTGTGATGACCCCGCCGCTGGGCCGAACACCGTCTTCGACGTCGAACGCCTCGACGACCAGACCCTGCAGCAGATCGCGAACCGCCGCCTCGGGAAAACATTGGATGGCTGTTTCGACAGCCCACTCATGCTTCTCGCCGAAGATGTCTCCCGCAATGCGACCGCCCGGGCGCAGCGCGGCGACCATGCGCCGCCACAGGCCCGGCCACTGGTCACGCTGGCAATACGGCCAGCTATAGGCCGCCCAGATCTGATCGCATTCAGGGAACTCGAAATCTTCGAACTGTGCAACGTGCAGGGCGAGTGCGCCACCAAGCGCATCGTCGGGGACCATCTGCCTCAACACCGCCAGCCCATTGGGGTCGGCATCCACCGCGTGCACACGCCAACCCCGGCGCAGAAGTTCCAGCGTGTCGGCGCCGGACCCGCAGCCCAGGTCCACCGCCACCCCAGGCGACCGGTCTTCGACGTCGAAGCAGCCGAGGGTTCGGGCAAGCAACTCGCGGCGCGGCCGACCGGAGGTTTGTCGGTGGAATGGCGCCCAGTCGATATCCGTTGGCATCGTCACACTCCATACTGTTGCGGCGCTCGCCCGCGAGGCTCAAGCCGTAGCGAGCCGGCGCCATCAAACCCCTTCACCGTCGCGCAGCGAATCGATGATCTGGTGGGTGACGGTGGTGCCGCGCGACGCGATCGGCCGAAAACCGGCCACACCGGGCGCGGCACACGCTTTCCCGGCCGCCCCCGCGCCGGCCAATGTCGAGGGTGGTTCGCATGGGCAGGGTCAATTGGCTCAAGGATCAGCGTGGTGCCCTTGCCGCTTTGCCCTTGCCTTTCCGAGCTTGCGCAAGGCTGTCGCCCTCTTCGGGTGGCACATCAGGCACCAGCGCAAGCGCCTGGTCGAACTCGGCGCGGTTGCCGCGCGCGGCGCGCGCTTTCAAATAGTCTTCGGCTCCAAGCGCGGCAAGCTTTTCGGCCAGCGCGGTGGCCACCAGTTGATTGACCGATACGCCCTCACGTTCGGCGAAGGCTCGCGCATTGCGGTGCAGGGAATCGGGCAGGCGGATGCTCATTGCACTCATCTTGAACGCTCCAGAAGATCAAGAAACTCGGCGGGCCTGACCGCGGCAAGGCCCAGGCTCGCCGCCGGCGTGAAGTCGCGAACGTTGAATGTGACGATGCTGCCGCAGCCCGCGCCTGCGGCAGCCTCCAGCACCATGTCGTCCTTGGCGTCAGGCAGCAGCGGGCGCCATAGAAAGTGCACCGGTTGCTCGATGCCCGTCTTGCAGAGGTAGTCGATCACGGCCTGAACGGCAGCCACCGGCAGGGGCACCATGCCGGGCCGAAGGAGAACGTCTTCGTACTCCATAACGAGCGGAACAGTCACCACATGCTCGAACGCGCCAGTGCCCGCCAGCCGCAGCAACTCGAATGAAGCCCCCCGACGCGAACGAAGGCCCGCGACCAGAACATTCGTGTCAATGACGATGCGAAACACAATGGCATGGTATCACAGGAGATACCGCGCGTGGTCAGCGCACTCGGCGGGCCGCGCATCGGCGGCCCTCCGGGCCAGGCGCCGGCCGTCAATGACTCAGTTCAGGCCGTCCGGGCGAGGTTGCCCAGTCGAATGTCCAGCGCCCGGAAATCACCGATGGCCACCACCGCCAACGTCGGAGCGGAGCCGCCCGCTTCTTCCCTCGCCTTGACAAGCTTGCACAGGTGCAGCACGTCGTGAAAGGCGGTCGGCACGATGCAACCGTCGCTGCCGCGCTTACCGCGGCCATGAATAAGGAAGCCGTCGCGCTTCTTCATCGCGTTGGCGGCATCGGGGATCAGGCGGATCATGTTCGGGCGCTTCTCGTGCGTCTTCATCGAATACCGGCCCATCACGATCGGCCCACCCGGCAGCGCCTTCTTCTTGTCGCTCGCCTTCTTCACGCCCGTGGCGTACGGGTTGTTGGCCAGCAGCGGGTGCACGACATCGCTCACCTTCGAGCCTGCGCGCCCGCCGGAGACGGCGTAAGAGGAGATGGCCTCGCCATCGATCTCGCCGACCAGCTGCGCCTCCAGGATGTTGTAGACGAGGTCGGTGCCGTGAATGAGGTGATCATGTCGCGTTCCCTGTGTGTGCGGCTCGAGCGCCAGATTGGACTACACGGTAGCGCCTCGCGACGGTGGGCCCTTCACCAAGGGTGATGAGGTTGCGTCGGCTGGACTCAAACGAAACAGTCACAGTCTGCTGATCAGGCTCTTGACCCACGACATGCAGAGTTCGATGGCCTGATCGGTTTGCGGGTCGCTAAGGCCAGGCATTGGCTCACCGCCAGGGCCGTGGCCAAGCTCGTTCCGCACGCCGCCAAAGAACTTCTGCATCAACGCGCGCTCCCACGGATCGATGAACGAACCGTTCGCCTTGCTCTCAAGGTGGTTCAGGAAGTCAGATGATCCCTTCTCGGCTGCGGTCGCCCAGCCTTTTTCGGCGCAGATGATTTTGATGGTGCTCTCGAGCGCCTTGGCAGCGTAGAGCGCTGGGTCGCGGCCACCAGTGTCGCGGCGGTCGATCGCTTCAGCCATGTCGGTGCTGACGTTGACCCACTTGGGGTCCTTCACGAGGTCCCAGAAGGGTTGCTGAATCTGCGCCTGAGTTAGCGCGTCCGTTGTGATCTGTATGTACCCGTTGTGATAGTGCAGCGGCATACCAGCTTGCTCGAACCGCGTGTTCAGTTCGTGCACCTGGGAAGCGAACGCTTCGTTCATCGACTCATTGGCCTTCTGCGCACGCTCGACGTACGTCTCGGATCCCGGAATGGTGAGTCCGCGCTTTGGCATCGCGTCCTGAAAGGCTGCCCCTTGCAGCGTCTTTGGCAGGGTGGCGTTTACCTCAGCGATCTGCGCCTCACGCTCCCGAAAGGCAAGCTCGACAAAACTGAGGCGATTCCTCATGAAGGTGTCCTCGTCCCACCCCTTGTCGAACGGCCTCGTCAGATACGCCTCGCACACGAGGTTCATGTCGTACCAGCCAGAAAAGGTGTGTGGCTTGCCCATCCACTCACCTTGATACGAGTAGTACCTCGGCGAAAGCTCTTTGACCCCCAGTTCCATGGTCAGCCGGTCGTGAAGGCTCGTCCAGGTAGCTTTCGCCTTTTCATTTACCTTCTTGTCCCACCCGTAGTAGGGAAAGATCTGCTCGTTGATGATTCGATAGGCCTGAACGAACAGCCTCAACTCCCGTTGTTCAACCTCTTCAAACAGCTTCCGTTTCTCATACCGGCGAGCAAAGATGTCAGTGAGCATTGACCACCTCCGAGTCCGTCTGAAGGAAGTGTAGAGGCGGTGCTCAGTCCACTCGCGAAGCGAATGGCAAGACCTGACCCCAATCTTCATCGTTGCTTGGTCCACCGTGGCCGCAGCGAAATCTCTCGACCTTAAAGTACTGATCGACGCCGTGGTCGAATTGCAGGTGCTCATCTGCTAGCACTATCGGCGCAGTCGGTTCGATGTGCAGCGGCGTTCGGGCTCAACGACCACCGTAGGCTGGGAATGCTTGCTTCACTCAGCCCTCAAGTCTGATGCGGACTCGAACCTGCGCTTCGGCGAAGTGCGCGATACATGCGTTCAGCAAACCGAGCGCCGCCGCAGGGTCGGCTCTGAGGCGCCGAATACAGAACGCGACTTCGCCCGCGACAGTGTCAAACTCATCGTCGAACGTGCAGCCATAAGGCCGCACGAGACTGGGTTCCTGACCGTACGCGCCCAAGGAAATCGCGGTCGCGCAGGTTGCCAGGCGATTCATCAGGTCGGTCAGTTCAGGCTCGGCCAAGTCACGCTCGGGCGCGATAAAAATGCGAATGTCCTCGCCAAACTGAGAGGGCACATCGACCGTTGCGGAGCTTGAACTCGAAAGCCCCGGATACTGTTCAGTGAGGTGGTCGTGGGTGATCGGAGCCAAGGGCGAGTCACCTATCGTTACCGACTCAATCGCGCGAGGCTGCCTCACGCCGCGCAACCAGTTGGCGAGAACAACCCAGGATCGTGCATCGACCCAGCACCCCCTTAGCAGCCACCCTCCGGCAGTTCCTTGCAGCCTTTCAACGTCGGCGATGCGGGAGTCGACAGGATGGAGAGCTTGGCCGGCAAGAGCGCCGGTCTCGGCCAACCGGTCAAACGCATGGATCACCTCCTCCACGTCTGCGATCAGCGCAGTCGTTTCGGCACCAGGATGAAACGTGACAACGACACGAATGTCTCCACCCACCGACGCGCCGCGAATCGAGTGCGCTCCTAGCTGTACGGAGTAGGGAAGGTCGAAAGCCGTGGAAAGCATCTAGCTCACGCGCCTGACTGGTCCAAGTAGCGTCGCTCCCAGCGATGACGCATGTCTTCGTCGTCGTTGAAGAGAATGTCGAGGCTGTAGTCCCCGAAGTAGGTGATCGGTTCAAGCAGGCGCGCCAGCGGCTGCATGTCAGTCAGCTTGTCATTGCGGTTGGTGTCTCCCGTGCGGGGCTCAACCGAAGTCCGAATCATGACGCCGCCGCCACATTGATCAACGTGCCCATCCCGCGTCAAGCTGCCTGCCAATGCGCCTATGCCGCCGACACGCTGCACCAGCCCGTCGCTCAGGAAGACCATCCATTGGGCGCCACGACACCGGCGAGCGATCTCGAAGTGCGTGGATCGGTTGATTGATACATCCAAACCTGCGTGGCGGAGCGCCAGCGCACCCAGGCGCTTGCCGGCTTGACTCTCGGTCGACTCCCTTGCCGGGCTCCAACTGAAGGCCACGTAGCCGCTGTCGAACGGCACTGGAGCGGCCACTCGGCTCAACCACTCGACGAAGGAGTTACAGCCAAGCGCTTTCAGATGTTCAACAGGGAACCGCATCTCCAGCAGGTTCGCGCCGTTCGCCTCAGGGTCGGCGGCGTCCTTCAGGTAAGTCCAGTTGAACTCGTAGTCGGCACCGTGCATTTGGGGCCCACGCAGAAACAGCGAGTTGCTCTTTGATGCAGTGGACTTACCTGACTGGAGTTGCTTGGAACACTTGGCAAGGATTCCAGGGCCTGCCGCGGTGTACTTCGATGAACTGGCCCCGAGCGAGGCCCAGGTCAGCGCTCCGGCTGGGACTTGCCCGTGCCATGCGTCGAGCGCAGCGCGCCCCGCCTTGCTCCAACTTGGCGCGTCGGTCTTCCCGAAAAAGCAAAGCGTCAAGTTGGCGCGAGCGACGACCTCGCCGTCGCGGCCCAAAAGTTGGTTCTCAATCCCGTCCATCGCCGATCGTCAGCACTTGCGGCCGTCCTTGTGTATGACCTTGGGCGTCTTCCCCGAGTAAGACTGGTAGTTCTCCTTCTGTCGCGTGGACATGTGGCCCTCGTCGGCGCAGTTGAACTTGAAATCGTAAGCCTTCTTGATGTTCGCCTTCGTCGCCGGGGGGGGCGGTTCATGGACCAGCACGTCGGCAATGAAGTGCGCCCCACCGGCGCTCTTGTAGGCGCTCCACCACGTACCTGCGGAACGAAGCGCGCGCTTTGCCGTGCTCGCAGCAAGGCCCGAGGGCATGCTGGAAGGATAGCTGGCCAGACGCGATTGCATGGCCTGGTTGTACGCCGTGTTGGCCTGGCTGCGCGCATTGGCCGTCATCTGCTCCGTCAAGGGCGTGCCGTCCTTGGCGAAGCCCTGCTCTGACGCCAAGGCAGGGTTCGCACTCGGATTCTTCTTGTTGTGTTCCTTGATGGCGTTCTCGCAGCACTTGTGCTTCGCCGTGCCCAGCGTTGTGCAGTCCTGTCCTTTCGGGCCGTCGGGACATTTGCCATTGGCGTCATTGGTCTTCTTGTTGCATTCGTCGGCAAGATTCTCCAGGTCTTCCTGCGAAGTTCCAGACAGCACGACGGTGGGGATCTGCAGGGTCCCGCCCATGTCGGCCGTGTTCTCATGATTCTGAAACTTCTTGTCCGTCAACCGGCAGGCGTTGCTCCCATCCATCTTCACGTCGAACGAGTACAAGATCCAAGTACTCTCCTTCATGAAGGTCGACGACTTCACTCCTCCCGCCACGCCGGGGTTGTCTCCATTCGACAACGAGAACTCCGATCCCTTAGTCGCAATCATCATGCCGCCGTCGGCCTTGACGGTGGTGGTGCCCTTGTCGAGGGTGATCGACTGCGAGATGTTCGGGTAGGGAATCGGGATCGGGCCGCCGGGTGAAGGCGTCTTGCAGACGTCAGGAATGGTGGCGATGGAGATGCCGCTGCTGCCCTTGTGGACCAGCGAATTGGCGGCGCCGTTGACCTTGACAGTGACCGGCACGTCTACGCCCTCCCGCCCGTGGCGATCAGCGCCGCTGCGCGCTCGCCCATCTCGGCGCTGGCCCACGCGAAGGCGAGGTTGCCGTTGGCGTAGCCTTTGCGCCCGGCCACCGTGGCCAGCATCACGTGCAGCGCACCGCCCGCCGCCGCCACGTCGCCCCAGCAATCCGCCGGTGCGACGAAGTCGGACGCCGATTCGAAGCACTCCTTGGTGCGCAACGCGGTGAAGCCGAACTCGTCGCCGCGGTACGGTTCGCCGTTCATGTCGCAGTAGACATCGGTGATCCGGCTCCCCGCGGGCAAGGCCGCGAGCGTGGCCCTGAAGGCCTGCGTCAGGCCTTCGCCGATACACACCGTCTCGGTCTTGATCCGTTTCGGCTCGGTGGCCGAACCCGAGCCCAGCACCAACGCCAGCGGTTGAAGCGCCGCCGCCACGGCGACCGACTCGCGCATCAGCAGCAGCGCCGAACCAGCCTCACCCGGAATGCAGCCCCAGGCATTGTTCAGCGGCCCGGCGCTGTGCAGTTGGTCGTTCTCTTCCAGCCACTCCAGCGTTTCGGCTTCGATGTAGCTGTCGACCCCGGCGACCACGCACGCATCGAGCGCCCCCTGCCCCAGTTTCGCGGCTGCTGCCTGCAACGCGATCAAACCCGCCGCGTGGCCGGCACAGAACGAGGCCGCACTGCTGAACTGCGGCGCAAAGCGCTTGTTGATGCGGCTCATCATCTGGCGCTGAATGTCTTCGGGCAGGCCGGGTCGCGGGCTCGGCAGGCCCAGCGAGATGGCCATCCGAAGCGGTTCCTCGCGCGGCGGCGTGATCGGCTCAAGCACTTGTTCGATGGCCGGGAACAACAGCGCCTCCAGCCGGTCGGCACCGCTCAGGCCGATGTCGATCCACGGCGCGATGGCCGCGCGCATCGGCTCGCCGGCGCTGTCGATCATGTAGGGATGCTGCCCGAAACCGCTGATGCCGGCGCGCACCGCTGCGGCACTGGACCAGGCGTCGCGCCCCACCGGCGTGCAGGCGCCCAGTGCAACGATGACGACGCGCTCGGCCATGTCAGCTCAACTCCATGTCGTGTTCGTTCGGCTGCGCCTCACCGGTGCTCCGGTCGGCCTTCAGCGTGACGATCGTGCGCTCCAGCTTCTGCACCTTGAAGTGGCACGGCAGCGCGCTGTGCCACAACAGGCTCACGCGCGGGCCAGTCTCGTGGTCGGGTTCGAGGATCACGGTGTGCAGCGCGCGCTGCTTGTGGATCTCGCGGCTGCCGTCGTAGAAGCGCGTTTCAAAGCCGAGGTAGATCTTTGGCAGCGTGAACTGGATGCGCCCGCGCGGGCTCAGGTTCAACAGCACCACAGGCTCGCCGCCGCGCAGGAACTCGTGCGATTGCTGGTCGGCCGGGGCGCATTGGAAGAAGCGGTCGTCCAGGTCTTCGGCCAGCAGTGGCTGGCGCGTCTTCATCCAGTGGTCGCCGTAGGTGCCGGCAAATCCCACACGG
Organism: Methylibium sp.; assembly: GCA_031382215.1. Taxonomy (GTDB): domain Bacteria; phylum Pseudomonadota; class Gammaproteobacteria; order Burkholderiales; family Burkholderiaceae_C; genus LGRD01. Next base: position 10,149 of record JANMYQ010000267.1, on the reverse strand, counting down.
GGTTGCCAGTGGCTGGCGATGGCGCCAAAGCCGGCCGGTGCGGGCCGCTCGTCCCAGCGGGCGAACAGCGCGTTCGGGTCTTCGATGTTCGGCAGGCGTTGGCCGTCAGCATGCTCGGCCTTCACCGCAAAGCCGGTGCCCACCGGGTTGCGCCAGTCCCAGTCCTTGTCGGGCTGTTCGGACTTGCCATCCACGCCGCCGAAAGCGCGCTCGTAGACCAGCGGCATCTTCTCGAACGGCTGCGGCTCGCTCGGCCTGCCACCGTTCCAGGTTCGGTCGCCGATCACTCGCAAGACCTTCTTCACCGGGCCGACCATGAAACCCACGTCGGTCTGCGTCACGGTGTGGCCGGCGGGCGCGTATGCGTCGCCGACGACAATGATGTCGGTGGTGCGCTTGGTCAGCACCAGGTCGGCGTCGTACTTGATGCTGCTCTTGCCCGGCTCGCCGTGGTGCTCGGGCAGGCGCAGCACGGGCGGCTGTTCCTTGGCGACTTCAGTGCTGCCGTCGGGAAGAATGTCGAACGTGGCCTTCACCGCCACCAGCCAGATCTCGGCACCGTCGCGGTCGCGCACCCAGCCACGCTCTGCGGCAAAAGGGGTTCGGTTGTCGACCTGCCACATCGTCGGCGTGCCCTTGCGCGCTCAGTTGATGTCGATCGCGGCACCCTTGATCTTGTTGTAGCCGGTCGAGCGGCTCAAGATGTAGTTGCCCTTGATGATGACTTTGCCCGCCCGCGTGAGCGTGATGCTGGCGTCGCCGCAGCGCAGCACGATCTCGCGCTCGGCGCTGATGACGTGGCGTTCGCCGTCCACCTGCACCGCTACCCCCGGCGCCTGCGCGGCCACAGTCACGGCCGGGGTCAGCAGCACGCCGGTGATCACGGGTTGGCGCAAGTCGCCGTCGATGAAGACCACCAGCACCTCGCTGCCCACCATCGCCCGGCGCAAGGCCACGGCGGAGCGCGCAGCAATCACCTGGCCCGGGCTGCCGGGCAGGCCGGTCAGTTGCGGCTGGTCGAGCAGGTCGAAGCCGTGCAGCGTGGCGAGCACCGGCGCCAGCAACAACGGCGCCGAGTGTTGCGCGCGCACCTCGCGGTCCTGCAGCAGCGCAAACGCATCGGCTTGCACATCACTGGCAAGCGGGTCGCCTGCCAGCGTGTCGGCGGCCAGCGGGCCGAACGGGTCTTCCAGCATTCCCATCGTTGTTGCCCTGCTCAGTTGACGCCGACCTTGCTGCCCTTGATCACCACGTCGCTGCTGGCCTTGACATTGATCTTGCCCGAGCCGTCGAGCGAAATGTCCTTGCCCTTGATCGTGATCGTGCCGTCCTTCTTCATTGTGATGCTCGCGCTGCCGGTCTTGATGGTGATCGAATCGGCCACGTCGATCACCAGCGTCTTGCCGACCTTCAGCGCGTCGTCCTTGGCCACCGAGGTGCTGCGCGAATCGCCCACCGCAGTCTTCTGGTTCTTGCCGACGGTGACCTCGCGGTTCGAGCCGACGCTGGTGCTCTGGTCCACGCCGACGCTGGTGGACTGGTTGGCACCCACGGTGATGGCCTGCGCCGCGCCGATCGCCACTTCTTGCGCCGCACCAATGGCGATGCTCTCGTTCACGCCCACCGCGTGCGTGCGCTGCAGCGCCACGGTGGCGGTTTCGCTCGCGCCCACGGTGATGCTGCGGTTGGCGCCGATCTGGATGGTTTCGTTGGCGCCCACGGTCTCGCTGCGGTTCACGCCGATGCTGATGGTCTCGTTCTTGCCGACGCTCTCGGTCCGGTCCACCCCGATCGTGATGGTCTCGTTGTTGTCCACCGTCTCGGTACGGTCGTGCTTCACGTGCACCGTCTCGTCATGGTCGATGGTCTTCGTGCGGTCATGCCCGACCCAATGCGTCTCGTCGTTCTCGACCTCGATGTCCTGGTTCTTCTCGGCGTGGATCCAGAGCTGCTCGCTGCCCTTCTTGTCTTCAAAGCGGATCGCGTTGGCGTTGCCGTAACCGCCGCCCTTGCTCGAACGCGTGAGGATGCCCGACTGCGTGGCGTTGGCGGGCAGGTCCCACGGCGGCATCTGCTCGGCGTTGTAGACGCGGCCGATGACGATCGGCTGGTCGGGGTCGCCTTCCAGAAAGTCGACGATCACCTCTTGCCCGATGCGCGGGATGTGGATGGCGCCGAAGTTCTTGCCGGCCCACGGGTGGCTCACGCGCACCCAGCAAGAGCTCTTGTCGGTCTTGGGCCCGGCACGGTCCCAGAAGAAGTGCACCTTCACGCGGCCGTACTTGTCGGTGTAGATCTCTTCACCCGCCGGCCCCACCACCACGGCCGATTGCGGGCCCTGCACGAACGGCCGGGTGGTGCGCCGCGGCGGCCTGAACTGCTGGGCGCTGGGCATGGCCAGCAACGCGCACTCGTAGCTGCTGCCGGCGTCGCCCGACTGGAAGATGCCGACCTTGGCGCGAATGTCGGTGCCGGTCACCAGGTAGGCAATGTTGTGCGCATCGTCCGGGTGGTGCGTGAGCGAAAACGTGCAGCCCACCGCCAGCCCCTTGGCGTTGGAGCTGCCGCGGTTCTGGTGAAAGCGCGCCTGCGTCTCGTCGAGCCGGTTCTCGGCCCACTGCGTGCCGTCGGCCTTCTGCACATAGTCGCCTTCGAAGTCGAAACGTTCGAAGTCCGACAGGTCGTAGCTGCGGTCGCGCACCTTCTCTACTTCGAGCGATGTGGCCGGGCGCTCGAAGTCGTAACTCGTCAGCACCACCTTGCCGGTGCGAACCGACTGGTTCGAGCCCCAGTTCGCCACGTACTCGTTCTCGGGCGGCGCGTGGGCCGGGTCTTCGATGTAGCGCAGCTTCTCGTAGCCGGGCGCGGCGTCGTGCGCGGTTTGCGAGTCGACCAGGATCAGCTTGTGCTTGCCGTCGGTGTGCTCAAAGTACCAGTAGATGCCTTCGTATTCCAGCAGCCGGGCCACGAAGGCGTAGTCGCTCTCGCGGTACTGCACGCAGTAGGTGCGTGGCGCGTAGCTGCGGAACAGCTTGAACTCGAAGTTGGCCACGCTGTGGTCGCCGAACACCTTCTTCACGATGTCGGGCACCGACTGGTCCTGGAACACGCGGCAGTCGGTGGTGCGGGTCAGGAACCACAACCACGGCTTCACGGTGGCCTGGTAGCCGAAGTAGCGCCCGGCATGTTTGCCCACGCCGAAGCGGCTGATGATGCCGTTGAAGTGGCGCTTCTCGCCGTCGGGCTGCACCACGTGCACCGTCACCGGCTTGCCCAGCAGGTCGGTCGGCTTGAGGTCGGGCTTTTCGCTGAGCAGGCTCAACTGCATTTCGCCCAGCACGCTCAAGCCCGCGCTGGCGGTCATGCCCTCGAAGAACAGGTCTTCGGGCGGCAGCGGTGAAGTGAGCGAGATGGGGTTCGCCATGGGTGCGCGTTCGCGGCCACGCCGAACGAGCGCGCCTTAAGTGGTCAGGGTAGGAAAACGCCCCGGGTGGGTAAAGCGACGAAAGTCATCTGCCCCCCGCTCCCACCCCAGCCGGTCGGGCAGCTCAGGCGTGTTTGCGCGCGGCGACCAGCCAGCCGGGCACCGGCTTGCCGCCTTCTTGCCGCAGCGTCTGTGCGCCGATCTCCAGCAGCACGAAACCGCTCAACGCCAGCACCTGCTCCACGTGCGTGCGAGTGTGGGCATAGCGCCCGTGCGGCTCCAGCTTGAACGGCGGGCCGCTCTCTTCGGGCAGTGTCTCCACGCTGAACACCAGCGTGCCACCCGCGCGCATGGAGCAAGCTGCCGCGGCCATCACCGCCTGCAGGTCGCCGAAGTAACACAGCGTATCGGCCGACACCAGCACCTCCCATTGGCCGGGCGATTCGCGCAGGAACTCGGTCAGCTCGGCCTTGAAGAGTTCGCTGTACACACCCTTGGTCTGGGCCCGGTCGAGCATGCCGCGCGACAGGTCCACACCACTCAGGTTGTGCGCCCAGGGCGCCACCAGCGGGCCGCACAGGCCGGTGCCGCAGCCGGCATCGAGGACAGTGAACTGCTTCTGCGGCGCGGGCAGGTGGCGCTGCAGCAGCGCGGCGCACAACTGCGGCGCCTGGTAGTGCAAGTTCTCGTTGAGCAGGGTCTCGAAGCTGTCGGCAAAACCGTCGAAGGTGGTTTCCACATAGTCGTCGGGCGCGCGCTCGGGCACGCCTTCGCCCGAGCACGACGCGTACATGTGGCGTGCGATCGGGTGGTTCGGCTCTTCGGCCAGCCACTGGCGGAACACCTCGGCCGCTTCGCGCGTCTTGCCCATCGCGTAGTAGGTGAAGCCGAGCAGCTTGCGACCGTCGGGGTTGTTGGGCATCAACTCCAGCGCCTTGCTGTACCAGCTGATGGCGCCCTGGATGTCGCCTTCGGCCGCGTGCAGCAGGCCCAGGTTGTTGTGTGCGTTCAGGTGTTTGGGGTCGAGCGCGATGGCGCGCTGGTAGTGCGCGCGTGCCTCGGCAAAACGTTGTTCGGCGCGGTACAGCGCGCCCAGGTTGTTCTGCAGGTCGGCAGAGTCGGGGGCGAGCTTCGATGCGCGCTCGTAGGCCTGGGTGGCCGCGCCAATGTCGCCGCGCGACACGTGGATATTGCCCAGGTTGTTGTGAAAACCCGCAAACCCGGGTACCCGGCTGGCCGCCTTCTCGATCAGCGCGATGCCTTCGTCACTGTGGCCGCGCTGGTGCCGCACCATGCCCAGGAAGTGCAGCGTATCGGGGTGCTCCGGCGCGGCCTTCAGGATGCGGCGGTACAGCGTCTCGGCCCCTTCGAGCTGGCGGCTCTGGTGCATGTCCAGCGCCAGGCGCAGCGCATCCGGCAGGCTCAGTTCAGTGGGCGGCTCAGCGGGCAGCTCCGCGGGCGCGGTCTCTTTCTCAAGCATTCAGGAATCCCAGCGCTGCGTTCCATGCCTTGCCGGCCTTGCTGGTTTCTGCGCTGTGGCTCTGGGCCAGCTTCAGCAGGCCGCTCACCACCGGGTCTTCACTCGAAAAACTGTAGCCCGCGTCGCCCAGGAACTTCGAGCCCCAGACCTTGAGCTCGTCGACGTAGCCTGCGCCGGCAGTGAACGCGGCCTGCGTGATCACGGCGTTGTCGTCCTTGAACATCTTCAGGAAGTGCATCTTGTCGCCGCACACGCCGCTGTTCAGCGCCAGCACCGACAGCGCCGGCATGTCGACCGCGTAGGTCTTGAACCAGTTGTTGAAGGCGATCGGCCGGGTGTGCAAGGCGCCGGCCTCGTTGCGCGCCGCCCAGTACTGCGCGGCCTGCTTGAAGAAGCTGCGCATGCGGATCAGCTCGATCACGCGCCAGATCGTCTTGACCAGCGCTTCGACCACCGCCACGATCAGCGACGCGATGGCCGACGCACCATAGGTGGCGAATTCCATGCCCAGCTTCAGCCCGCCCTTGAGCGTGTCGTACACGCCCTCGCCCACGCTGAACCACATGGCGCGCCGGATCGCCTTGACGATGGTGCCCGGGTGGCCGGCCAGCAGCGCCACGTCTCGCCCAGAGAGCCACTCCTTGAACTTGGTCACGCCCGAGTCGATGGTGTTGGCCAGGCCCTTGGCGATGTCCAGCCCCGCGCCGATGAAGGGCACCGCGGCCGCGAGGAATTTGCCGGCCAGCAGGTCGCATAGCTTGCGCAGCATGCCCGGCAGCACCGCCAGCGCGGTGCCACCCGGGTCGGCCAGCATGTCGGCGAACTTCTGCTTGGCGCCGGCGAGTTGCTCGCGGATGGCGTCCCAGATTTTCTGCGCGTACTCGTACAAGGTGGCCTTGATCTTGTCGTACATCTGGCGCAGCTTGCCGTCGGTCGGCGGCGCCACGTTGGCCCCCAGCATCTGCTGGCTGCCCACGGTGCGCAGCTTGGCCTCGATCTTGTCGGCCGCCGCACCGGCCGCGCCCTTGCCCTTTTCCAGGCCCTTGGTGGCGCGACCCATCGCCTCGTTGGTGCCGCCGCCCGCGTAGTCGAGCGAGGCCGTGGTCAGGTCGATCGCGCCGTGCAGCACCACCTTGAAGATGCTGTCGTCGCAGTCCATGTGGCCGAACAGGTACAGCGCGCCGAGCCGCGAGTTGATCAGCGCCGGCTCCATGAAGGCCTGTGCGCCGCCAGCCACATCGGTGTCGCCTGCCCCGTGCAACTGCTGGTCGAGCAGGGTGGCGAGCTGGTTCTTGTCGCGCCCGCTGCCCTTCCAAGCGTCGCCGGGGCCCTTGCTCGTCTTCCAGGCCCCGAACTTTTCCTGTACGTGGGCCAGGTGCATTGCCGACGGCGTGCGCGCGTACGCCAGCAGCGCCGCGTCGATGCCCTTGAGCGACGCGCTGCGCGTGTGCAGCGCCATCGACGTGCCTTTCACCCATTCGGTGGGGCTCATCAGCGTGGGCAGCGGTGTGGTGGGCATGAGCGTGCTCCGGAAAGTGATTGCAAAGAACTACACCAGAACCCCCTGGCTCTGGGCCAGCAGGTAGTGATCGATCTTGGTCGGCCAGCGGTAGCCGAGCACCGATGCTTCGTTGAACGGCACCTCGGACACCGCATCCCCCTGGTTCCCGCCCAGCAGCACCACCCGCTTGCCCTGCATCTTGACGAAGAACGCCACGTGGCCGGTGGTGCTGCCGGTCGATGCCGACGGCTTGATGATCGTCAGGCAGCCATAGACCGGGTACGCCACCGGCGTGCCGAAGTCGAGCCACGAGCGGGCCGTCGCGTAACCCAGGTGCGGCACATCCACCTCGCTCAGGCACCAGTTGACGAACGCGGCGCACCACGCGGTGATGCGGCCGTAACCGCCCGACTGGTGGGTCGAGTCGATGTCGTAGGAGCGGCCCTTCTTGTCGTACGCCGGGTCGGACTTCAGGCCGTCGAAGTACTTGTCGATCTCGGGGTTGCGTTCTCTAAGGCGGTCAGCTTCCATGCGGCCGACGAGCGGCCCGGTGGGATCAACGAGTTGCCTCGAAAAAAGATTGAAGCGCCCGGGGTCCCACGCATCGGGCTGCGTGCCGAGCAGCAGCGAGCCTTCGCCGAACTTGGAGAGCGTCTGCTCGCTGGCACGCATTTGTGCATCGACCGCCAAGGCGCCGCGCAGCGACTTGATGAACGGGTCGTTCGCGGTGAGTTCGTGGATCTTCTTGCCGAGTTCGGCCTTGGCGATGTCCATCCACGGCGCGCTCGACGTGTCGAGCCGAATCTGGTCCGAGGCGATCGTCGGGCCCGAACGTTGTGCCGCTTTCACTTTCGACATGCCTTGCCCTCGCGCGGATTGCAGACCGTCATGTGATCTTCCAACCCAGCTTCGCGCCACCGATCGCCAGGCCGCCCGGGCGTTGCTGGGCGTACAGGTTCCACACCCCGCCGGTGCGCACGCCGATGCAGTAGTTGTTGTTGCCGACTTTCAAATAGTTCTTCGGGTCGCCGCCCTTGGCGAGCTGGGCCCCGAACACGCCGCTCACTGCCTGGCCGGGTGCCTTCGACAAGCGCGCCCCAGCGCGCAGGTTGGTGCAGATCGCTTCGGCGTTCACCGTGGCCGACGGCTGCACATGCGCCGCCACCAGGTTGGCGCCGCTCAGGTAGTACACGACCGCGCAGCCGGTCAACTGCGTCGTGACCATCAGGTCGGGCGCGCCGACGACCACCGTGCCGTCCACGTCCAGCCATTGCCCGCCGCCCGCCCCCGCCTTGGGCGCCGTGCCCAGGCCGGCGTACTTCTGCACATGCAGGTGGAACACGTTCACCTCGACCGACACCCAGATCTGGTTCTGCTCCTTCAAGGTCAGCACATTGAGCTGGTTCAGCGAGTCGAAATAGAAGTCGTAGTCCATCGGGCCGGACGCAGGCGCACCGACGATGTTGATGCCGTGGTTGGTCAGGAACGCAACCGGGTCGGCCTTCAGTTGCGCGAGCTTCAAGCTCAACTCGGCCTGGCGCGTGGTCACTTCGTCGAGCACGCTGCCCAGCGCTGCCGGCAGGGCCGCATCGGTCAACTGGTTCACCTCGCCGGCTGCGAAGTTGCGGTCTGCGCCCAGCAGCGCCGCACGGATCAGGATGATTGCGCGCCGGTAGTGGCGCAGATCCTGGACCGCGTCGCGTCCGACGACCGTGTAATTCGAGCCTTGCGACATCGCCGGGCTGATGGTGGTCGGGATGCGGTGCTCGGCATCGCGGTCGCGCAGCAGGTCAGCCACCGTCGCGCGCTTGGCCGCATGCGCGATCGGCACGCCAGCGGTGCGGATGAACGCGATCGTGTCGGTGATGCGGGTGGCGTCGGTCTTGCTCATGGCTAGTTGTGCAACTTCATGCTCTTGAAAATCTTCTCGACATCCTTGTGCACGCCCGCACACCCGGTGCACATCGACTTCATCGAGATCGTCAACCAACTCTCTGCCACGATGTCTGCCACCTTCAAGGTCTTCTGCTCGTAAACGAATCCAGCACCCACTTGCACCTTGGCGGTCTTTCCGTCGATGTTCTGCAAGAACGCCCTCAACCCACCAAAGGCCATCATCTCGGCGTGCACCTGGCCACCGGCCGGCTTCTTGCTCGAATCGGCCGGGTCCGGAATCCACTTCCCCTTGACGAATTTCACGTTCGAACCGGCACTGACCACGTACTCGTTCGCACCGTTCCAGGTCAGCCTGGCGAGAAGCACCGCGATGCACTGGTTGCCCTGGAACCCGGGCGCGCCGGCCAGCAGGTTGAAATTCTTGCCGCCCTTGACGGTGATGAAGTCGTCGATCACTGGCAACGCACCGCTTTCCAGCTGAGCTTTGGTCAGCCAATCGCATATGCCGATCGGCAGGCTGTACTTGGCCGGCCAGACGCCGGCCAGCCGGACCGCCTCGGCCTCCCTGAATGCCTGCTGCTCACCGGGCGGGTTGTACTGAAAACCAAAGGGAAACGCCACGTCGGCAAAGCTCACTCCGAAGATGTCCATTTCAAACTCCCGCCAGGACTGATCAAGCCACGGGGTTGAAGTCGTAGGTGAAGCCAGCTTCGCTCGCGCCCACCTGCACCCTTTCGATCGGGCGCCCGTCCATCATCCGCGTCAAGAACTCGCGGCTGATGTCCGGCAACATCGGGTTGGTCAATATCGCGTCGATCATCCGCCCGCCCGATTCGCTCTCGGTGCAGCGGCTCACCACCAGCTTGACCACCTCGTCGCCGTAATCGAACGGAATCTTGTAGCGCGCCTCGACGCGCTTCTTGATGCGGTTGAGTTGCAGCTTGACGATCTGCCCGAGCATGTCGTCGCTCAGCGGGTAGTACGGAATGGTCACCAGCCTGCCCAGCAGCGCGGGCGGGAAGATCTTCAGCAGCGGCTCGCGCAGCGCCTTGGCCAGGCCTTCGGCGTCGGGCATCAACTCGGGGTCCTTGCACATGCTGGCGATCAGCTCGGTGCCGGCATTGGTGGTCAGCAGGATAAGCGTGTTCTTGAAGTCGATGAAGCGGCCCTCGCCGTCTTCCATGAAACCTTTGTCGAAGACCTGGAAGAACATCTCGTGCACGTCGGGGTGGGCCTTTTCAACCTCGTCGAGCAGCACCACGCTGTAGGGTTTGCGGCGCACCGCTTCGGTCATCACGCCGCCTTCGCCGTAACCCACATAACCGGGCGGCGCGCCCTTGAGCGTGGAGACGGTGTGCGCCTCCTGGAACTCGCTCATGTTGATCGTGATCAGGTTCTGCTCGCCGCCGTACAGCGCTTCGGCCAGCGCCAGCGCGGTCTCGGTCTTGCCCACGCCGGAGGTGCCGGCGAGCATGAACACGCCGATCGGCTTGCTCGGGTTGTCCAGGCCCGCGCGGCTGGTCTGGATGCGCTTGGCGATCATCTCCATCGCGTGGTCCTGGCCGATCACGCGCTGGCCCAGCAACGTGGGCAGCTTGAGGATGGTGTCGATCTCGTTGGCCGCCATGCGGCCGACGGGGATCCCGGTCCAGTCGCCGACGACGCTGGCCACCGCCTGGTAGTCGACGGTGGGCAGGATCAGCGGGCTTTCGCCCTGCAGCGTGGACAGCTCGGATTGCACCTGGTGCAGCTCGGTGAGCAGCCGGGCGCGGTCGTCGTCGCTCAGCTTGGGAACGTCGGCCGCGGCTTGTTCGGCGGTTTTCTCCAGCGTGCTGCCCGTGCCTTCGA
>JANMYQ010000236.1:0-37395 GCA_031382215.1 Methylibium sp. | reverse complement strand
CGCGTACTTCGCTTTCTCGGCCGCGTCTTCGCTGTCGGCCAGCGCTTCGAGCATGGCCAGCACGCGCTTGGTCGAGCCTTCGCGGATCGCCTTCACGTCGCGGCTCTCTTGCAGCAGCTCGCGGCTCACGTTGAGCGGCAGGTCGGCACTGTCGATCACGCCCTTGACGAAGCGCAGGTACACCGGCATCAGCGCCTCGGCGTCGTCCATGATGAAGACGCGCTTCACGTACAGCTTCACGCCGCCGCGCTTGTCGCGGTTCCACAGATCGAACGGCGCCTTGGCCGGGATGTAGAGCAACTGCGTGTACTCGCTGCGCCCTTCGACCCGGTTGTGCGTGTAGGCCAGCGGCGCTTCGGTGTCGTAGCTGATCTGCTTGTAGAACTCGGTGTATTGCTCGGGTGTGATATCGCTCTTGCTGCGGGTCCACAGTGCGGCTGCCTTGTTGACCGGGGCCCACTCGTCGCGCGTGACCTGCTTCTTCTCTTCGGCGTCCCACTCTTCCTTCTGCATCAGGATCGGCAGCGAAATGTGGTCGGAGTACTTGCCGATCACCGACTTGAGTTTCCAGGCGCTCAGGAATTCGGTCTCCTCGTCGCGCAGGTGCAGAGTGACGCTCGTTCCCCGCTCGGCGCGCGTGATCGTCTCGACCTCGAAATCGCCGCTGCCTTCGGAGCTCCAGCGCACGCCTTCTTCGGGCTTCAGCCCGGCGCGGCGCGACTCGACGGTGATGCGGTCGGCCACGATGAAGCCGCTGTAGAAGCCCACACCGAACTGGCCGATCAGTTGCGCGTCCTTCTTCTGCTCGCCTTCGAGCGCGGCCATGAATTCGCGCGTGCCGCTCTTGGCAATGGTGCCCCGGTTGGCCACCGCCTCGTCCGACGACAGGCCGATGCCGTTGTCGCGGATCGTGATCGTCTTGGCCTCGACGTCGAAACTCACGCGCACTTCCAGGTTCGGCGCGTCTTCGAACAGCGCTGAATTGTTCAGCGCCTCGAAGCGCAGTTTGTCGCAGGCATCCGACGCGTTGGAGACCAGCTCGCGCAGGAAGATCTCCTTGTTGGAGTACAGCGAATGGGTCACGAGGTGCAGGATCTGCTTGACCTCGGCCTGGAAGGAAAGGGTTTGTTTGGTCATGGTGGTCATCGTTCTTTGAAGGTGTCACCGAAGTCGCGTCGGCGTTGCGCACATGAGGGGGCGGGGCGCATTTTCAAGGTTTTGACGCGCCGCCCGCGTTCACCAGGGGTCGATGAAGCGCCTCGGCTCGTCATCGGTCGGGAGGCGGGCCGAAGCCAGGCCTTGCGATAACCAACCGCGCGTCTGCGCCGGGTCGATCACGGCGTCGATCTCCAGGGTCGCCGCCATGTTGATGGCCGCGCCGTTGGCGTATTGGCGGTCCACCAATTGCTGATACAGCGCGTCGCGCTCGGCGCCTTCGGCAGCCGCCGCCAGCTCTTTGCGGTAGCCCAGCTGCACTGCCCCTTCCAGCCCCATCGCGCCGAACTCGCCGCTCGGCCAGGCAGCGGTCAGCAGCGGCGAATGAAAGCCACCCCCGGTCATCGCCATCGCGCCCAGCCCGTAACCCTTGCGCAGCACCACCGCCAGCAGCGGCACGCGCAGGTGCGCGGCCACGACGAACATTCGGCTCACGTGCCGCACCTGGGCCTGGGCCTCCACGTCGGGCCCGACCATGAAGCCGGGGGTGTCCACCAGCGACACCAGCGGCAGCCCATGCGCGTTGCACAGTTGCATGAAGCGGGCGGCCTTGTCGGCCGCGTCGGGGTCGATCGCGCCGCCCAGGTGGGCCGGGTTGCTGGCCATCAGCCCGACGGGCCGGCCTTCGATGCGCACCAGCGCGGTGAAGATGCCGGCGCCAAAGCCGGCGCGCAGTTCCAGCAGCGAACCGGTGTCGGCCACCCGCTCCATCACCCGTCGCATGTCGTAGCTGCGCACGCGGTTGAGTGGCAGGGCGTCGCGCAGCAGCGCCGGGTCGGCCGCGCTCCATTCGGGCGTGCGGCCCTGGAAGTACGCCAGGTACTGGCGAGCCACCGCCACCGCCTGGGCATCGTCGTCCACCAGCACGTCGATCACGCCGTTGGCCGACTGCACCGCGCTGGGCCCGATCTGCTCGGGCTTGAACACGCCCAGCCCGCCACCTTCCACCATCGCCGGCCCGGCCATGCCGATGTTGCTGGCGCGGGTGGCGATGATCACGTCGCTGCACCCCAGCAAGGCCGCGTTGCCGGCAAAACAGCGGCCCGACACGACCCCGACCACCGGCACCTGGCCGCTCAAGCGCGAGTAGCTGGCGAACGTGCCGATGTGCAGCCCGGCCACGGTGGCGCTGTCGGTGTCGCCGGGCCGGCCGCCGCCGCCTTCGGCGAACAGCACCACCGGCAGGCGCTGCTGCAACGCAATGCCGAGCATGCGGTCGGTCTTCTGGTGGTTGCGCATGCCTTGTGTGCCGGCCAGCACGGTGGCGTCGTAGGCCATCACCACGCAGCGCGTCTTCTCAGACCCGAACAGCGCGCCGTTGACGCTGCCGATGCCGGTCACCATGCCGTCGGCCGGTGTGTTGCGGAGCAGGTCGTCGAGCTCGCGGCGGCTGCGTTGCGCGGCGATGGCCAGTGCGCCGTATTCGATGAAGCTGCCGTCGTCGCACAGGCTGGCCAGGGACTCGCGCGCGGTCAGCTGGCCGGCGGCGTGGCGCTTGGCGACGGCCTCGGGGCGCTGCGCGTCAAAGGTGAACGCGTGGCGCGCCAAGACCTCGCGAAGGTCGTCGCGCAGACCGTCCCCCAGGTCGGGCCCGGCCCCGGGCGCCGCGGCAGCGCCGGCCCGAGTCGCCGCATCGCCTTGCGCAGGCGCTGCCAGTTCGACCAGCAGGTCGCCTTCGGCCACCGTCTCCCCCACCCTGGCAAGCAGCTCGACCACCCGGCCATCGGCGCCGGCAACGATCTCGTGCTCCATCTTCATTGCTTCGACGATCAGCAGCATCTGCCCGGCCCGCACGACCTCGCCCGGCACCACCTGCACGAGCACGACGGTGCAGGCCATCGGGGCGTGGATTTGCATGTCCGGCATTCGAGGTTCCTCCTGCGACCGCACTGTAGACTGGCGCGCCGCTCGAAACCCGAACCCTCCTTCCCGTACCTCCATGACGACGCTCGAAACCATCGACATCGAAACCGGCCCCAACCCGCGCGCCAGCCTCATCGTGCTGCATGGCCTGGGCGCCGACGGCAACGACTTCGTGCCCTTCGCGCAGGAGCTGCGGCTCGGCGCTGTGGGCCCGGTGCGCTTCGTGTTTCCGCATGCGCCGACGCGGCCTGTCACGCTCAACGGCGGTTACGTGATGCGCGCCTGGTACGACATCCTCGGCACCGATCTGGTCCGGCGCGAAGACGAAGCCGGGCTGCGCGAGTCGCAGGCGGCCATCGAGGCATTGATCGCGCGTGAGGTCGAACGCGGCATTCCGGCCTCGAAGATCGTGCTGGCCGGCTTTTCGCAAGGCTGCGCGATGACCTTGATGACCGGTCTGCGCCAGGCCGAACCGCTGGCCGGGCTGGCCGGCCTGTCGGGCTACCTGCCGCTGGCTGCCATCACGGTGCAAGAGCGCCACGCGGCGAGCCTGGCGGTGCCGATCTTCCTGGCCCACGGGCGCAGCGACCCGATGATCGCGCTGGCCCGCGCAACCGCCTCGCGCGAGGCCTTGCTGGCGCTGGGCCACACGGTCGAGTGGCACGAGTACCCGATGGCACATTCGGTGTGCGCTGAAGAGGTGGCAGACCTGAACCGCTGGCTGCTGAAAGTGTTGGCCTGAACCAACGCCCGCCGTTGTCAGATGTGAATTTCGCACAAGGCTCTGCCGTCAGATTCACCCCCTGAGGGGCCCGGCTTTTCCTATTCTTTGTCCCAGAGGCCCGCGTTGCTGGCCCAACAAAGGGAGAGAGAAAATGGAACTCAACTACGTCGCCGAACGCACCTGGCAACCGGCCCCCGCCACCCCGGTTCGAACCTTCAACGCCGGCACCAGCTCCGCCTTGCTGACGCGCGTTCTGGACGAAATCGACTACGGCATGTTGGTGGTTTCGGCCAACGGCGCGCTGCGCTACTCCAACCAGCTCGCCCGCCAGGAGCTGCAAAGCAACGGGCCGCTCGGTTTGACCCAGGGCCAGTTGCGGGCCCACCAGCCGTCCGACCAGTGCCAGCTTCAACTGGCGCTGGCCGACGCAGTGCGCGGTCGGCGCCGGCTCATCACCTTGGGCCACAACGGCGCCAGCATCTCGGTGGCGGTGCTGCCCATGCCGGGCGACGACGAAGACGACAACGGCGAAACGCTGGCGCTGCTGACCTTCGGCAAGCGCCAACCCTGCGAAACGCTGACGGTGGACTTCTACTCGCGCACCCAGGGCCTGACCGGCGCTGAAGCGCGCGTGCTGCAGGCGCTGTGCAACGGCGCCAAGCCGAAAGAAATTGCGGCCCAGTGCGACGTGGCCATCTCCACCGTGCGCTCGCACATCTGCAGCATCCGCGTGAAGACGCAGACGGCCAACATCCGCGAGCTGGTCGACCGGGTGGCCAAGCTGCCGCCGATCACGCCCGCGATGAAAGCCGTGCGGACCCACTGAACTTGGAATACCGGGGGAAAAGCAAAGCGGGGGCACAAGAAGAAAAAGAAGAAGAGAGGCACCCCGCACCGGGGAGGGCGCAGGCGGCGCCGGTTCGACCCCTCAAGGGTCGGCCGGCGCCGAGTTGCGCCGGCTTGTGCCGGCTGCCGACGGGTTCAGCCGCTCAGGGCAACCGCAAGTTGCATGCGGCATGCCGCGTGCTAGAGTTTTCGCCACTCCCGCCGGTTTTCGCGCCGTTTTTCGACCCGAGCCTTGGGGGTGTTGCCTGCTCCCCATGGAACCCACGCCCGCGCTCCCCGCCGATCTGCTGACCGACCTGCCCGCACCGCTGCGCACCCTGGCCTCCCGCGGCGTGCCGCACCGCTACCCCAAAGACACCCTGCTGATCCACGAAGGCGACCACAGCGACACGCTGTTCGTCATTCTGTCGGGCAAGGTCAAGGCCTATTCCACCGACGACCGTGACCGCGAGATCGTCTACGGCATCTACGGCCCGGGCGAGTACATGGGCGAGATGAGCCTGGACGGGGGCCCGCGTTCGGCCTCGGTCAAGACCCTGGAGAGCACGGCTTGCGTGGTGATTGCGCGCCACACGCTGCGCGAACACATTGCCGCCAACCCGGAATTTGCGTTCGAGCTGCTTGGGCGGGTGATCCACCGCGCGCGCCTGGCCACCCAAAGTGCGCGCAGCATGGCGCTGCTGGACGTATACGGCCGCGTCGCCGGGCTGTTGAACGAGCTGGCAGTCCGGCAGGCCGATGGCACGCGCCTGATCGAGAGCTGCCCGACGCACAAGGACATCGCCAGCCGGGTCGGCTGCTCCCGCGAGATGGTCAGCCGCTTGATGAAGGACCTGTCGGTCGGCGGTTACCTGCTGACGAGCGCGCGCCGCGCCGTCATCGCCAGGCCGCTGCCGCCGCGCTGGTAGAGGGCCGACGATCAAGCGGCCGCCGCGGATCCGGCTTCGCCGGGCCGCTGGCGGCGCCCCCTTGAGGGGGAGCACCGAAGGCGCTCCGGAGGTGGTTCACATCACTCCGGCTTGGGCGGCTCGAAGCGCCGCGCCGGCTTGGGGGCGCGCGCGTACAGCGGCTCCACCGCGGGCAGGTTCTTGCCGATCTGCTTGATGCGCTCTTTGCCAGGCGGGTGGGTGCTGAGCCAGGCCGGCGGCGCGCCCTTGTTGGCCGCCGCCATCTTCTGCCACAAGGTCACACCGGCGCGCGGGTCGTAGCCGGCGCGCGCCGCCAGTTCCAGGCCCACCAGGTCGGCTTCGGATTCATCGTCGCGACCGAACTTGAGCGTCAGCAATTGCCCGCCCATGTCGGCCGCCATGCGCCCCAGACCGCCCAGCCCGAAGATCGCCGAGCCGACCTCGATGGCGCCGCGGGTGGCCGCCGTCTTGCCCATGCGCTCGCGCGCGTGCTCGCGCAACGCATGCGCCGCCTCGTGGCCCATGATCGCGGCCACCTCGTCGTCGTTGAGCTTCAGCTGGTCGAGGATGCCGTAATAGAACGCGATCTTGTCGCCCGGCATGCAGAAGGCGTTGATCTGCTTGCTGCCGATCAGGTTGACCTCCCACTTCCAGTCCTTGGCGCGCGGGTTCCAGCTGTAGCTGAACGGGATGATGCGTTCGGCAATCGCACGCAGGCGCACCACCTGGGGGTGGCTGTCGGGCGCCAATGCACGCTTCTCGGCGGCCTGCTTCTGCAGTTGCAGGTATTGCTGCGCGGCCGCCTGCTCGATCTGCTCGGCCGGGACCAGCTTCGAAAAGCTCGACTCCTTGCCCACCTCGACGCCTTCGCGCGCCTGCGCCCACGCCGGCACCGGTGAGGCCAGCGCCGCGCCGGCGCCCAGCAGCGCCAGCGCAAATCGGCGCCGCCCTGGAACAAGTGCGCAATCGCAGCCGGCGCACAGGTGCGCCCAGCGGGGCGGCGGAGAAGACTCGTTGACGATGTTCATGGTGCTGGGGTGAATAAATAGCTGCGGCAGGCGCCTCAACGCGCGTCGGAGGCCGCAAGCATACGGCGCACCTGGGGCAGCAGCATGTAGGCCGGGAAGCTGAGCCAGAAGGTCAGGAAGAAGTAGTTCGCGTAGCCCATTTCCTGCGCGCCGATGCCGCCCGCCCAGCCCGCCACCGCGCGGCTGAACGCAAAGATGCTGGACAGGATGGCGTATTCGGTGGTGGCTTTGGCCCGGCTGGTGATGGCCATCAGGAACGCCAGGAATGCGCCGGTGCCCAGCCCCCCGGTAAAGCTCTCCAGCGCGCTGGCCGAATAGACCATGGCCTGGTGCACCAAGGCAATGTCCCATCCCTGGGCCGGCGCACCGCCTGCCAGGGCATTCGGCACCGCGTAGGCGACCGCCGCATAACCCAGGTTGGACAGCGCCTGCCACAGCCCGAGCACCCACAGCCCCTTGACGATGCCGCGCGTGTCCACATACCAGCCGCCCAGCAGCCCGCCGGCAATCGACAACGCCAGCCCCAGGTTCACGCTGACCAGACCGATCTGTTCGGCGCTGAAGCCGGCATCGACCCAGAACGGCTTGACCATGAAGCCCATCGCCGCGTCGCCCAGCTTGAACAGCAGGATGAACACCAGGATCGCCACCATGCCCGGGCGCGACAGCAGCTCGACCCAGGCGCCGAACACCGGGCCCTCGCGCATCAGTTGCGCGCGCGGGTGCTTCGCGGCGGTCACCATCAGCGCCGCGCCCAGGAACATCAGGCCGACGGGAATGGCGCCGCGGAACCACCAGGTCTTGTTCCAGACCGCCACCTCGGTCCAGCCCACCACCTTGGCGATCGGCGCCAGCGCGGGCCACAGCAGCCCGATGAGCACCAGCGCCAGCGCGCCGACCCACAACGGCTGGTCGCGCAGCAGCCGAATCTCGGCCGCCACGGTGCTCAAGGTGGAAACGCGGGCCTGCTCCGGCGGTGCGAGCAGCGCCATCACCGCGTTGCACGCGAAGACCGCAGCGCCCACCGCGTACGCCAGGCTCCAGCCGTACCAGCCCGACAGCATGAGCAGCACACCCGCGAAGATCATGCCGACGCGGTAGAAGCCGATTCGAAAGCCGTTGGCCAGGCCGTACTCGCGCCGGTCGAGCAGCTCGATGGTGTAGCCGTCGGTCGCGATGTCGTTGGTGGCCGACAAGAGCGTGAACGCGCCGATCGCGATCCACACCCAGGGCCCGAACACGCTCGCCGAGCCGAAGGCGAAGAACCCCATCACGCAGGCCATGCCGGCGTTGGCGGCGCTGACCCAACGGCGGTGGTGGCGCGCCCAGTCGATCGCCGGTGCCCACAGGAACTTCACTGTCCAGGCCAGGCCGAGCAGGCTCAGCAGGCCGATGTCGGCCAGGTTCACGCCCTGCTGGCGGAAGTAGACCGGGAAGATGTCGTAGAAGACGCCGAGCGGCAGGCCTTCACTGAAGTACAGCAGCGCGACCCAGAACAGCTTTCGTTTGTAGACGGGCGTCTTGTCGGCGGCGGGTTGAATGTCCGCAGGAGGCTGGGTCATTGCCCCATTCTAGGGAGCCACCAAGCTCAAGGGGCGTTGCCCATGCCCTGGTGGTAGATGGCCTCGGCCAGCGCGAGCAGGCGTTCGCGCGGCAGCGCACCGACCAGCGCATACCCGGTCGGCCCGCCGTGCGCGCTCTGCCCCTCGACCCAATAGAACATGCCCAGCTCGCCCTGCTGCTCGTAGTGGAACGCGGCCGGCGTGTTGTCGTCGGGCTTGCGCAGGTAGACCGTCACCCGCAGCGGCTTGGGCGCGGTGGCTGCGCCGCCCGAGCCGGTCGTGCCGGTCGTGCCGGTCGTGCCGGTCGTGCCGGTCGTGCCGGTCGTGCCGGTCGTGCCAGTCGTACCGCTCACGCCGCTCACGCCGCTCACGCCACCCACGGTGGGCGCAGCGATCGCCTGGTACATCAGTTGCGCACTCGGCCCGGTGCCGTCGGGCAAGAGCCGCCCGCCCACCAGCTCGAAGCCCTGGGCGCGCAGGTCGAACAGTTTCACGGGCACCGTCAGCCTGCGGGTCAGCCAGCGGCTCAGGTGCTCCTCCTGGGCCTTCACCTCGACCGCGTGGCGCCCTTCGGGCACGTAGACGCTGTGGGCCAGCACCGCGCGCTGCACCCAGGCCGTCGGCGCATTCGCGGCCGACAAGCTGGCCGGGGCAGGCTGCAGGCGCCACGTCAGCGCGGCACCGGTGGCACCGCCCAGCAGGAACAAGGCCAGCGCAGCGGCCCAGCGCCAGCGGCCTGTATTCGCGAATGCTCCGGCCCCTGCCGCGGCCCACCCGGCTGCCGCCGCGGGCACGGCGTTAAGCACCAGCTGCGTCAGGCGCACCGGCACCGTTTCGGCGACCACCGGGTCGAGCCGGGCCCGCAGTGCTTCGCCGTCGGCCGCCCACAGGCGCACGCGGGCCGCGTCTTCGGGGTGCTCGCGCAGCCAGGCGTCGACTTCAGCCCGCTGATCGGGCGGCAGTTCGCCGTCGAGCCAGGCGTTCAGGGTGGTGTCGGTGAAGCGGGGATTCATGGCAAGCCTTCGCTGGGCGCCTTCACACCACGCGGCGCAACGCGCGCGCGGCATGCGACACCTTGCCGTCGAGCAGATCGCGCAGGTTGGCACGGCCGCGCGAGATGCGCGACATCACGGTGCCGATGGGAATGCGCAGCATCTCGGCGCATTCGGCGTACGACAGCTGCTCCAGGGTCACCAGCAGCAGCGGCTCGCGCTGTTCCAGCGGCAAGGCTTTCAGCGCCGCCAGCAGGTCCATGCGCAGCCCGATGTCAACGCCGGGCGCCGGCTGCAACTCGGCCTGACCGTCGTGCGCCTCCACCGTGGGCATGCGCGCATGGCGGCGCCGGTCGTCCATGTAGGCGTTGTGGGCGATGGAGATGACCCAGACCAGGATGTCGCGCCGCTGGTCGAACTGGTGCCAGTGAGACAGCGCGCGCTCCAGCGCGGTCTGCACCAGGTCGTCGGCGGCGTGGGTGTCGAACACCAGCGAGCGCGCATAACGGCGCAGCCGCGGCAGGGCGGCCAGCAGTTGCTGTCGAAAGGCGGCGGGGGCGATCACGTCAGGTGTACGCGGGTGGGCAGTGGCTATTCCGCCGGTCGGCGCAGGCGGGGCGTGTGCAATTCACAACTTGATCAGCGACGATCCTTGGCTGCCCATCGGGCAGCTACGAGAGATCGTCGCTAATCATGATTCACAAAGTGTAGGCCTGTGCCCTGCAGTGCCAAGCGGCGCGTGCCTGCGGCGGTTGGGGCGATCCCGGACAATGCCGCCATGACCCCGCCGACCCGGGCCCAGGCCCCGAGCTTTTCAACCCAGGCATTCCGCGCCGCGCTGGGCACGTTCGCGACCGGCGTGACCGTCGTGACCGCGCGCGACGCCAGCGGCCGCGAGGTCGGCTTGACGGCCAATTCGTTCAACTCGGTGTCGCTGTCGCCGCCGCTGGTGCTGTGGAGCCTGGCGCGCAGCGCAGGCTCGATGCCGGCGTTCGCGCGCGGCTCGCACTACGCCATCAACATCTTGAGCGCCGACCAGCGCGACCTGGCCGAGCGCTTCTCGGCCAAGGGCGCCGACCGCTTTGCCGGCGTGGCGTTTCGCGAAGGTGTGAGCGGGGCGCCGATCCTGGAAGGCGCGTGTGCGGTGTTCGAGTGCTTCAACCGCAGCCAGTACGAAGAGGGTGATCACATCATCTTCGTCGGCGAGGTGGAGCGCTGCGAGCAGCGCGAAGGCGCGCTGCCGCTGATCTTCCACGGCGGGCGCTACTTCACCGAGCTGCCGCTATAACGGTCGGCGCGGCAGCGCGGTCAATGTTGTCAGTAGCTGCGCGTCCAACTGCCCAGGCGGCGGTGCGTGGCGCCGTCGCCCCAGGCAACCAGCCGATCGACAAAACGTTCGGTCCAGCGGTCGAGCCAGGGCAGCGGCGACTCGGCGGCGAAGGCCGGCTCCCCGACTGGCGCCGAGCGCCGTGGCTCCCGCACCAGGCGAGCGGGGGCCAAACGAGAGGCTGCCGAAACAGAGGTGGCCGGATGGCGTTGGACAGCTTGCATGGTGAACTCCACAGGGTGTCGATCGGGTGCACTTTAGGTACTCGTTCACGCACACTCAATCCATGGAAGCGCATTTCCAGTTTGCGTTTTTGCAAGTTCGGCGCCAGACTTCGGCGATGAGTACCTTGGACTGGGACGATCTCCGCGTGGCCCTGGCAGTGGCCGACGCCGGCTCGCTGGCCGGGGCCGCGCGCCGGCTCGAGGTCAACCACACCACGGCGCTGCGCCGGCTCGACGCGCTGGAGGCGCGCCTGAACACGCGCCTGTTCGAACGCCAGCGCGGCGGCTATGTGCCCACCGAAGCGGGCGAACTGCTGGCGCAGGAAGCGCGCGCCATCGCACCGCGCATCGACGACCTTGAACGCCGCCTGCTCGGGCGCGACCTGCGCCTGACCGGCAGCGTGCGCCTGACCACCGCATTCGTCACGATGGCCTACCTGCTGCCGCAACCCCTGGCCGCATTTGCCCAGGCCCACCCGGGCATCGACGTCGAGGTGGTCGAGAACAGCGCGCTGGTCGACCTGTCGCGCCGCCAGGCCGACGTGGCGCTGCGCCTGTCGAACCAGGTGCCCGAACACTGGGTCGGTCGCCAGCTCGGCCTGGTGCAGCACCGCGTCTACGCCCGGCGCGGCGCGGCCGGGCTGCCGCAGCGCAAGACCGCCCTGCCGGAGCTGCTGGAGACGGCACCGTGGATCGCCTTCGAGCGCGATGCGTCGGGCAACCGTTTCGGGCGCTGGATGAACGCGAACATTCCGCCGCGGCAGGTGCGAGCGCGCATGGACCTGTTCAATAGCATCGCCGCGATGCTGCGCACCGGGCTGGGCGTGGGCGTGCTGCCCAGCTTCATCGAGGCCGGCGAGCCCGAGCTGCTGCCGGTGTCGGACGACATCGAAGAACTGGCCACGCCGATGTGGCTGCTGACTCACCCCGATCTGCGCCGCACCGCGCGCATCCAGACCTTCATGCGCGAGCTCGGCGACGCGGTGGCGGCGCGGCTGCAGGCCACCCTCGCACCCACCCGCTGAGCGCAGCGGCCTGGGCCTGGCCGCAACCGGCATCCTCCGGCGCGACCCATGCCGATCTGCGATAGCTGATATGGGCGCGTTTGTCTTGATGCGGCCTGCAGCGCTCTCGATAATCGCGGCACTTCGGACGGGGCCGAACGGGACGATATGGGCACGAGGATCAGCGGCATTTCATCGATGGCAACCAGGCAGGTGCTGGCCGAGTTGTGCGCCGTGTACGAGCGCGAGTCGGGTGACACGGTCGCGATCGAATCGGTCGGCGGCGTGGACGCTGCCAGGCGCGTGCAGGCCGGCGAGGCCTTCGACGTGGTGGTGCTGGCCTCGAACGCGATCGATGCACTGATCGCCGCCGGTCGCGTCGACGCATCGAGCAAGGTCGACCTGGTGCACTCGGGCGTGGCCGTGGCGGTGCGCGCCGGTGCGCCGCGGCCCGACATCGGCTCGGAAGATGCGCTGCGGCAGGCCGTGCTGGCAGCACGCAACCTAAGCTATTCCACCGGCCCGAGCGGCGTGCAACTGGCCAAACTGTTCGAACGCTGGGGCATCGCCGAGCAGATCGCCGGCCGCATCGTGCAGGCACCGCCGGGCGTGCCGGTGGGCACACTGGTGGCGCGCGGCGTAGTCGAGCTGGGCTTTCAGCAATTGAGCGAGCTGATGCACCTGGAGGGCATCGATGTGCTCGGCCCGCTGCCGCCGGCAGTCCAGATCGTCACGACCTTTTCCGCTGGGGTATGCACGGGCATTGGCACGGGCTCGGCGCAAGCCGACGCCGCGCGCCGGCTGCTGGCCTTCATGCATTCGCCACAGGCTGACGATCCGAAGCGGCGCCACGGTATGGACCCGGCCTGACCTTCACGAGAACACAAGGAGACACCCGATGATCATCGACTGCCACGGCCACTACACGACCGCGCCCAAGGCGCTTGAAAACTGGCGCAACCAGCAGATTGCCGGCATCAAGGATGCATCGCTGAAACCCAAAGTCGCCGACCTGAAGATCAGCGACGACGAACTGCGCGAAACCATCGAAGCCAACCAGCTCAAGCTGATGAAGGAGCGCGGCAGCGACCTGACGATCTTCAGCCCGCGCGCCAGCTTCATGGCGCACCACATCGGCGACTTCGAGGTCAGCTCGACGTGGGCGGCGATCTGCAACGAGCTGTGCTTCCGCGTTGCGCAACTGTTCCCCGACCACTTCATTCCCGCCGCGATGCTTCCGCAGAGCCCGGGCGTGGACCCCAAGACCTGCATTCCCGAACTGGTGAAGTGCGTCGAGCAGTACGGCAACGTCGGCATCAACCTGAACCCGGACCCCTCGGGCGGGCACTGGACCAGCCCGCCGCTGTCCGACAAACACTGGTACCCGATCTACGAAAAGATGGTCGAGTACGACATTCCGGCAATGATCCACGTGAGCACGAGTTGCAACGCGTGCTTCCACACCACCGGCGCGCACTACCTGAATGCCGACACGACCGCCTTCATGCAGTGCCTGACCAGCGACCTGTTCAAGGACTTCCCGACCCTGCGCTTCCTGATCCCGCACGGCGGCGGCGCGGTGCCCTACCACTGGGGGCGCTTCCGCGGCCTGGCGCAGGAGCTGAAGAAGCCACTGCTGAAAGATCACCTGCTGAAGAACATCTTCTTCGACACCTGCGTCTACCACCAGCCCGGCATCGACCTGCTGACCAAGGTGATCCCGGTCGAGAACATCCTGTTCGCCAGCGAGATGATCGGCGCGGTGCGCGGCATCGACCCCGAGACCGGCCACTACTACGACGACACCAAGCGCTACATCGAGGCCTCGACGATCCTGAGTGGCTCCGACAAGCACAAGGTCTACGAGGGCAATGCGCGGCGCGTGTTCCCGCGCCTGGACGCGGCGCTCAAGTCCAAAGGCAAGTGAAGAGAGAAGAGAAGGAGCTCCCCATGTACAACCTCGGCATCGTCAAACGCAACATCACCCGCGCCGAAAAGGCGGCGGTCGACAAACTCTCGCGCTACGGCGTGGCCACCATCCACGAGGCGATGGGCCGTGCCGGCCTGATGAAGCCGTACATGCGGCCCATCTACCCTGGCGCGAAGATCTGCGGCACCGCCGTGACCGTTCTGCTGCAGCCGGGCGACAACTGGATGATGCACGTCGCCGCCGAGCAGTTGCAGCCCGGCGACGTGGCCGTGGCCGCCTGCACCGCCGACAACACCGACGGCTTCTTCGGCGACCTGCTGGCCACCTCGTTCAAGGCGCGCGGCGCCAAGGGCCTGATCATCGACGGCGGTTGCCGCGACGTGAGCGAACTGCAGGAGATGGGCTTCCCGGTGTTCAGCCGCGCGATCAGCGCCAAGGGCACGATCAAGGCCACGCTCGGTTCGGTCAACGTGCCGGTGGTGTGTGCCGGCGCCAGCGTGAACCCGGGTGACGTGGTGATCGCCGACGCCGACGGCGTGGTGGTCGTGCCCGCCGCAATGGCGCAGCAGGTGGCCGACGCGGCGGAAGCGCGCGAGAACCTCGAGGGCGAAAAACGCGCCAAGCTCGCCGCTGGCGTGCTCGGGCTGGACATGTACAACATGCGCGGGCCGCTTGAGAAGGCCGGGCTGAAGTACATCGACTGAGCCGGCCAACGCCTCACGCCAGCCCTCCGACACCCTCCCAAAAAATCCGTTTCCATCAACGCCCAAAGACCCATGAACATCATCAAGACCTTGACCCGAACCCTCGGCCTGAGCGCCCTCGCCGTGGTGGCCCTGGCCGCCGGCACCGCGCAGGCGCAAGACTTCCCGAACAAGCCGGTGCGCATCCTCACGCCGTTCCCGGCCGGTGCCGGGCCGGAGGCGCTGCTGCGCGTGCTGGCCGAGAAGCTGCAGAAAAAGTGGGGCCAGCCGGTGATCGTGGAAAACAAGCCGGGCGCCAATGGCTTCATCGCGATCGACGCGTTCAAGCGCGGCGACACCTCCGGCTACGACCTGATCCAGCTCGACAACGTGCACCTGGTGGCCTACCCGCACCTGTTCAAGAAACTGCCCTACGACGCCGCCAAGGACTTCGACGTGCTGACGCCGCTGTTCCGCACCTACTTTTTCGTCGGCGTCGGCGCGGGCAGCAAGTACAAGACCGTGGGCGACATCCTGGCCGACGCAAAAGCCAACCCGGGCAAGCTGAACTACGGCTCGTGGTCGGTGGGCAACCCGGTGCACCTGGGTTCGGCGCTGCTGGAGGCCATGACCAACACCGAGATGCAGCACGTCATCTACAAGGAAACGTCGATGCTCTACACCGGCGTGGCCACCGGCGAGCTGAACTTCGCGCTCGGCACCCTGGCTACCGCCGGGCCGCTGCAGCGCGCAGGCAAGATCAAGTTCATCGGCGTGACCGCGCCCAAGCGCCACAGCGCTTTCCCCGACGTGCCGACGGTGGCCGAGTCGGGCGGACCCGCCGGCTACGAGATGACCGGCTGGACCACGGTGGCCGCCCCCAAGGGTGTGCCCAAGGCCGTGGCCGACAAGATTCACAGGGACATCGACGCCGCGCTGGCCGAGCCCGACATGAAAGAGCGCTTCGCGACCTTCGGCTACGAGGCGTTTCCGGTCACGCGCGAACAGTTCAACACCTTCATCACTGCCGAGTCTGCCAAGTACGCCGACGTGATCAAGCGCTCGAAGGCGTCGCTGGACTGAGCCCGCGATGAGCGAACCCGGCGCCCCGCGCGTAACGCTGATCGGCTGCGGCGAGGTCGGCCGCATCCTGGCCGAAGACCTGCGCGCGCAGGGCGTGGCCGTCACCGCGTTCGATCTGAAGCTCGCCAGCGAGGCCGGCAATGCGATCCGCCAGCACGCGACACAGCATGGCGTGGTGCTGGCTTCATCGCACGCCGATGCGGTGCGCAGTGCCGACCTGGTGATCAGCGCGGTCACCGCCAGCCAGGCGGTGCCGGTGGCGCAGGCCTGCGCGCCGGCACTGCCGCGCGGCGCGTTTTTCCTCGACTTCAATTCGGCCTCGCCTGGCGCCAAGATTCGCGCCGCGGCGTTGGTGAATGAGGCTGGCGGGCGCTACGTCGAAGGCGCGGTGATGACGTCGATCCCGCCCTACCGCATCAAGGTGCCGCTGCTGGTGGGCGGGCCGGACGCGTTGGCGCTGGAGCCGCTGCTGGCCGCGCTGGGCTTCGCGCCGAAAGTCGCGAGCGACAAGCTCGGCGTCGCCTCGGCCACCAAGATGTGCCGCAGCGTGATGATCAAGGGGCTGGAGGCCATGGTCATCGAGAGCTTCACCACCGCACGCGCCTACGGCGTGGAAGACGCGGTGATCGCCTCGCTGCACGAAACCTTCCCCGGCATCGATTGGGAGAGGCAGGCCGCCTACTTCTTCCAGCGCGTGATCGAACACGGCCGGCGCCGCAGCGAAGAAGTGCGCGAAGTCGCTGAAACGGTGCGCGAGGCCGGTCTGACGCCGTGGTCGGCGCAAGGCACGGCCGAGCGCCAGGCCTGGGTGGCCGAGCTGGCCGACGCAGGTTTGTTCGGCATCAAGGGCAGCGCGGGGTTCGCGCGGCAAGCTGACTGGCGCACCGAAGCCGACCGCCTGTTGACCCACGTCAAGAGTGACCAGAACAAGGACTGAGCGATGAACAATCCCATGGGCAAACCCACGAGTGGCGACTTCACCAAGACCCCTGGCTGGCTCGACTGGTACGCCGGCCCGAGCCAGCCGACATTCAAGCTGCCGGCGGGCAGCGTGGACGCGCATTGCCACGTGTTCGGCCCCGGTGCCGAGTTCCCGTACGCGCCCGAGCGCAAGTACACGCCCTGCGACGCCAGCAAGCAGCAGCTCTTCGCGCTGCGCGACCAGCTCGGCTTTGCGCGCAACGTGGTCGTGCAGGCCACCTGCCATGGCTGCGACAACCGCGCGATGGTCGATGCGCTGGTCAGCAGCGGCGGCAAGGCGCGCGGCGTGGCCACCGTCAAGCGCCGTGTCACCGACAACGAGTTGCAAACGATGCATGCCGCCGGTGTGCGCGGCGTGCGCTTCAATTTCGTCAAGCGGCTGGTCGACTTCACGCCCAAGGACGAGCTGATGGAGATCGCCGCGCGCATCGCGCCGCTCGGCTGGCACGTGGTGATCTACTTCGAGGCGGTGGACCTGCCCGAGCTGTGGGACTTCTTCACCGCCTTGCCCACCACCGTGGTCGTGGACCACATGGGCCGGCCCGACGTGGGGCTGCCGGTGGACGGCCCGCAGTTCGAGTTGTTCGTGAGGTTCATGCATGACTACCCGAACGTGTGGAGCAAAGTCAGTTGTCCGGAGCGGCTGAGCGTGACCGGCCCGAAGGCGCTGACGGGTGAGCAGAATGCCTACCGCGACGTCATTCCGTTCGCACGCCGCATCGTCGAGACCTTCCCCGACCGCGTGTTGTGGGGCACCGATTGGCCGCACCCGAACCTGAAGGACCACATGCCCGACGACGGGCTGTTGGTGGACTTCATCCCGCACATCGCCACCACCACCGAGCTGCAGCGCAAGCTGCTGGTGGAAAACCCGATGCGGCTGTACTGGCCCGAAGAGAAGAACTGAATCATTCGCCACCCCCGGAGACAAGATGCGCCTGACAAGAACAACACGCTCCACCGAGACCGCACTGGCCCTGGCCGCCACCGCGCTGCTGGCCGCCTGCGCTGCCCCCGACCCCGACGCCTCGCCACGCGACCTGGGCAAAGACCCGGCCGGCCGCTGCACCGAGATGGTGGCGCCGGTGCCGGCCAGCGACATCACCATCCCTAGCGGCTCGGCACGCATCGAGTCGGCCACGCTGGTGGCGGCTACGCCACTGGCCGTGGCCGAACGCGGGCCGACGCCGGCCGCGCGGATCACACCCGCCACGCCGGCGCACTGCCGCGTGATCGGCGCGATCGACCCGCTCGAACCCAAGGCGCCGGTGATCCGCTTCCAGGTCAACCTGCCGGTGCAATGGAACGGCCGCTTGGTGCAGTACGGCGGCGGCGGCTTCAACGGCACGCTGATCACCGGGCTGTCGCTGCTGCCGGCGGCGCGCTTCGACACCCCGTCGCCGCTGGCCCAGGGCTACATGACGGTGGGCACCGACTCGGGCCACCAGACCGCACCCGGCCAGCCGCCGCAGGCCTTTGCGCTGAACGACGAAGCGCTGCTGAACTTCTCGCACGCCTCGTACAAAAAGGTGCGCGACGTGGCCATGCTGATGGCCTGGCGTGCCTACGACCGCCGGCCGGTCAAGAGTTACTTCCTCGGCAGCTCCGAAGGCGGGCGCGAGGCGCTGACGATGGCGCAGCGCTACCCGGATGACTTCAACGGCATCTTCAGCCGCGTGCCGGTGATCAACTGGACCGGCCTGCAGCACGCTGGCACGCGCGCCGGCTTTGCATCGATGGATGACGGCTGGCTGCGCCCGGCGCAGGTCAAGCTCGTCGGTGATGCGGTGCTGGCCGCTTGTGATGCCAGCGATGGCCTGGCGGACGGCGTGGTGTCGGATGCGGTGGGCTGCAAGCAGCGCTTCGACGTCACCAAGCTGCGTTGCGCGGCCGGCGCCAGCGGTGATGGCTGCCTGAGCGAAGCGCAAGTCACGGCCGTGCAGACCTTGCACTCACCGTTCCGCTTCTCGTTCCCGCTCGCCAACGGCGTGACCGAGTACCCCGGCTGGGGTGTGTCGGGCGAAGCGACGCCCGCTTTCGGCCCCACCGGCGGCTGGAGCGCGTGGTGGCTCGGCAGCGCCGCGCCGGCCATGCCGCCGCTGCCGAACAACGGCATCGCGTGGCAGTTCGGCAGTGGTGCGATCCAGTACTTCTATGCGCGCGACCCCAAGTTCGACCTGATGCAGTACACGCCCGAGAAGTTTGCCGAGCGGGTGCGCGAGGTCTCGGCGCTGATGGATGCGACCAACCCCGACCTGGGCCCGTTCGCCGCGCGCGGCGGCAAGCTGCTGATGCTGGAGAACATGGCCGACTATGCGCAGAGCCCGTACGCCGGCATCGGCTACTACCAGTCGGTGGTGGCGCGGCTGGGGCAGCCCAACGTCGATCGCTTCTTGAAGCTCTACACCGCGCCGGGCGTGGACCACGTGGGCAGCGGCGCGCCGGGCAACGTGGACATGCTCGCCGCGCTGGTCGACTGGGTCGAGCGCGGCAAGGCACCGGCCGGCTTGCAGATCGTCGACCAGTCACTCGCACCTCCGTTCGCGGTGACCCGCGCGCGCCCGCTGTGTGAGTGGCCGCGCTGGCCGCGCTTCAAGGGCGGCGATGCGGCGCTGGCCGCGAGTTTTGAATGTGCACCCTGACTGGAGGCCACTGATGTCCCTCGACAAACCTTACCTCGACGTGCCCGGCACGACGATCTTCGACGCCGAACAATCGCGCAAGGGCTACCACCTGAACCAGTTCTGCATGTCGCTGATGAAGGCAGCCAACCGCGAACGCTTCAAGGCCGATCAACGCGCCTACCTCGACGAATGGCCGATGACCGAGGAGCAGAAGCTCGCAGTGCTGGCGCGCGACCTGAACCGCTGCATTGCGGCCGGCGGCAACATCTACTTCCTGGCCAAGATCGGCGCGACCCTGGGCAAGAGCTTCCAGCAGATGGCCGGCAGCATGACTGGCATGACCGAAGAGGAATACCGCGACATGATGATCAAGGGCGGCCGCTCGGTCGAAGGCAACCGCTACGTCGGCGAAGACGGCAGCGCGCAGGCCCACCGCCAGCCGCAAGGCAGCAGCACCAAAGTGGGACTTTGACCATGGCACGCATCACAGCCTCCGTTTACACGTCACACGTGCCCGCCATCGGCGCGGCGCTCGACCTCGGCAAGACCACCGAGCCGTACTGGCAACCGCTGTTCCAGGGTTACGACTACTCCAAGCAGTGGCTGAAGGACAACACGCCCGACGTGATCTTCCTTGTCTTCAACGACCACGCCACCGCGTTCAGCCTGGAGATGATCCCCACTTTCGCGATCGGCACCGCGGCCGAGTACACCCCCGCCGACGAAGGCTGGGGCCCGCGCCCTGTGCCCCAGGTCATCGGCCACCCGGAGCTGGCCTCGCACATTGCGCAGAGCGTGATCCAGCAGGACTTCGACCTGACGATCGTGAACAAGATGGACGTGGACCACGGCCTCACGGTGCCCTTGTCGCTGATGTGCGGCCAACCCAAGGCGTGGCCCTGCCCGGTGATCCCGTTCGCCGTCAACGTGGTGCAGTACCCGGTGCCGTCGGGCCGGCGCTGCTACATGCTGGGCAAGGCGATCCGCAACGCCATCGAGTCCTTCGACCAGCCGCTGAAGGTGCAGATCTGGGGCACCGGCGGCATGAGCCACCAGTTGCAGGGGCCACGCGCCGGGCTCATCAACAAGGAGTGGGACAACCGCTTCCTCGACCAGTTGATCGCCGACCCGGAGGGCCTGTCGAAGCTGCCTCACATCGACTACGTGCGCGAGGCCGGCTCCGAAGGCATCGAGCTGGTGATGTGGCTGATCGCTCGTGGAGCGATGAGTGACAGCGCACCGCAGGTCAAGCACCGCTTCTATCACGTGCCTGCGTCCAACACGGCCGTCGGCCACCTCATTCTGGAGAACACATGAGCATCAAGGTAGCCCTCGCCGGTGCCGGCGCATTCGGCATCAAGCACCTCGACGCGATCAAATTGATCGACGGCGTCGAAGTGGTGTCGCTGGTCAGCCGCGAGCTGGAGAAGACGAAGGAGACGGCGGCCAAGTACGGCATCAAGCACGTCAGCACCGACCTCGCCGACAGCCTGGCGCTGAAGGAAGTGGATGCCGTGATCCTGTGCACGCCGACGCAGATGCACGCCGAACAATCGATCGCGTGCCTGAAGGCCGGCAAACATGTGCAGGTGGAAATTCCGCTCGCCGACACGCTGAAGGGCGCCGAAGAGGTGGCCGCTTTGCAGAAGCAGACCGGCCTGGTCGCGATGTGCGGCCACACGCGCCGCTTCAACCCCAGCCACCAGTACGTGCACAACAAGATCACGGCGAAAGAATTCAACATCCAGCAGATGGATGTGCAGACCTACTTCTTCCGCCGCAGCAACATGAACGCGCTCGGCCAGGCGCGCAGCTGGACCGACCATTTGTTGTGGCACCACGCGGCGCACACGGTGGATTTGTTCGCCTACCAGACCGGCGGCGAGATCGTGCAGGCCAACGCGGTGCAAGGGCCGATCCATCCCGGCCTGGGCATTGCGATGGACATGAGCATCCAGCTCAAGAGCAGCACCGGCGCGATCTGCACCTTGAGCCTGAGCTTCAACAACGACGGGCCGCTGGGCACCTTCTTCCGCTACATCGGCGACAGCGCCACCTACATCGCCCGCTACGACGACCTGTTCAATGGCAAGGACGAGAAGATCGACGTGAGCAAGGTGGCGGTGTCGATGAACGGCATCGAACTGCAGGACCGCGAGTTCTTCGCGGCGATCAAGGAAGGTCGCGAGCCGAACTCGAGCGTGGCCAAGGTGCTGCCTTGTTATCGGGTGCTGGACAAGCTCGAAAAGCAGTTGGCCCAAAGCGCCTGAAGGCGGAGGCCCCGCGCCAGATGAAGCAACGAAAGATCGGCCCGTTCCAGGTCTCGGCCATCAGCCTGGGCTGCATGAACCTGAGCCATGCCTACGGCGCACCGCCGGCGCCCGAGGCAGCCGAGCGCTTGCTGCTGCGCGCGCTGGACAGCGGCGTGACGATGTTCGACACCGCGGCGCTGTATGGCTTTGGCGCCAACGAAACGCTGGTCGGGCGGGTGCTGAAGCCGCACCGATCGAAGTTCATGCTGGCCAGCAAGGGCGGCTTGGGCGGCGTGACCTTTCCTGATGGCGTCAAGCGCGTGATCGACGGCCGCCCCGAGTCCATCCGGCGCGACTGCGAGGCCAGCCTGAAGCGCCTGCAGACCGACGTGATCGACCTGTACTACTTGCACCGTTGGGACAAGAAGATCCCGATCGAAGACAGCGTGGGTGCGATGGCGGACCTGGTGCGGCAGGGCAAGGTGCGCGCACTCGGCTTGTCCGAAGTGTCGGCCGCGACGCTGATGAAGGCGCATGCGGTGCATCCGATCGCCGCCGTGCAGACCGAGTATTCGCTCTGGACGCGCAACCCCGAGATCGCCGTGCTGCAGGCCTGCCAGACCATCGGCGCTGCGTTCGTCGCCTTCAGCCCGACCGCGCGCGGCTACCTGACCGGCAAGTTGCTCGACGTGGCTGCCTTCGATGCCAAGGACATCCGCCGTGGCATGCCGCGCTTCGAGCCCGCTCACTACGCCGCCAACCTGAAGCTGCTCGACGGCCTGGCGCCGCTGGCGAACGAGGCCGGCTGCTCGATGGTGCAACTGGCGCTGGCCTGGCTGCTGGCGCAAGGCGAGCACATCGTGCCCATTCCCGGCACCACGAACCTTGCGCACCTGGCCGAGAACCTGGCCGCCGACGCGGTGACCGTGAGCCCGGCGCTGCTGCAACGCGCCGGCGAGTTGATCAACCAGCACACGGTGAGCGGCGCGCGCTACAACGCCAACACGCAGACCGAGGTCGATACCGAAGAGTTCTGAGTTCTGATGTTCACTGCCGGTCCCCCGGCCGTGGCCAGAGAAAGTGTGCGCCGCCTCGATAGTCGCTGGCTTGCCAGTCGCTGACTGAAAAGAACAAGCGGCTCGGGCGGCTGCCCTGCACCTCGACGCCCTGCTCGCGCGCCTGCAGGCGCACGCCGGCCAGGTCGAACACACTGTTGTCGGTGCGGATGGCCACGCGCCCGCTGATCTGTACATGGGTGGCGGTGATGTCGCTGTCGATCGCGACGATCGCCACCTCGTCGCTGGTGACCGAACTGTCGGTGAGGGTCAGCGTCGATTCGCTCACCACCAGTTGCCCGATCTGCGCCCGCTCGATGCTCACGCGGCCGCAGCGCTCGAGCGTCAGGCTGTCGAACCGGCCGCTGTAGAAAGCCTCGCTCTGGTCGCGACAGACCGCGTCGCCTTGCGAGGCGGTGGGCATTGCAGCCTCCGGCGCGCGCTGCGGCGCGGGGCCGGCCAGCGCCGCCAGCAGCAAGGCGTTGAACTCGGCCGGGCGGTCGTGCATTGGCGTGTGGCCGGCGTTGTCCATCACCTGCAGGCGCGCCTGCGGCAAGCGCGCGGCCAGCAACTGGCCGGTGCGCAGCGGTGCGATGCGGTCGTCGCGCCCCCAGATCAAGGTGGTGGGCGCACGCGTTTCGCGAATGGCGGCGCTGAAGTCGTGTTCGACCAGGCCGATGGCGGCATCCACCTGCACCCTGCCCCCCAGCAAGGCCCGGCGCACATCAGGGTTGCGCGCCAGCCAGGGCAGAAAGTCGTAGCGATCGTCACGCCCCAGCAGCAGGAAGCTGCTCAGGTCGTTGACGCGCGACTCCGCCGCGCGCAGCAAGCGATCCAACGGCGGCACTCCCAATTGCGGCAGGCGCTGGCGCGCCATCGCGCGCACATAGGCCGGCTTCAGCAAGATGCCGGCCGCGTCCACCAACACCAGCCGGTCGACCCGGTCGGCAAAGCGGTGCGCAAAGGCCAGGCTCAGCGCCGCGCCGAGCGAATGACCGACCACGTGCACGCGCGGGTTCGCGGCTTGCCGGTCCACCAGCCTGTCCACCACGCGGGCCAGCACGGTGGCCAGGTGGTTGACGTCGTAGGCCTGCCCCGGCGGCGGCGACGCGCCAAAGCCCGGCAGATCGACCGTGGCCACCTGGAACTGCTGCGTGAGCGCCCCCACCACCGTGGCCCAGTCGCGGTGCGCGCTCTGGCCCAGCCCATGCACCAGCACCACCCACGGCGCGCCCGGCGGCCCGGCCCGGCCCACCAGCACCGCACCCGCGCCCGGCAAACGCAGGCAGTCGTAGCGCAGGCCGGCCAGCCTCGGCGGCAACGCGACGGTGCCGTCGTCGTTCACGCGCTCCTGGCAGGGGGATGCAGCGGGGGCTGGCGCCTGCGCCACCGCGGGTACGACCAGCAGCGCCGGGCACGCCAGGGCCAGGGCGCGCAGGGTCGAACGCCAGGGGCCGGTGACGAGCGGCGAGCGTTGCACAGGTGATGGTTCCGGCTCGTGCTGCCTAGTCGCGTTCGGGGCCCATCGGCGCTGCCATCGCTTCACCGCCATCCACCGCCGGATCGAAAAGGGCCAGCCGCTGGGCGAGCGTGGGCGGCTTGCCGCCATCGGGCGTGATGATGACGCGGCCGTCTTCCACCGTGATGCGCACCCGCTGGTCCACCCTCAACCGCGCTGCGCGGGCCACCGACGCCGGCAGGCGCACGCCCAGGTTGTTGCCCCAGGCCTCGATGTCGAGAACGGCTGCGGTCATGAAGGGTCGCCTTGTTCCAGAGAAGTGTTCAAGCCGGCTTGCGCATCAGAACGGATCATCCACTGATTCGTCAGCTCGGCACCAGCGCCGCCGGGTTCATGCCGAACATGCGCTTGAAGGTGCGTGTCAGGTGGGCCGAGTCGGCGAATCCGGCCGCATGCGCAGCGGCTGTCCATGACTCACCCGCCATCGCGAACTGGATCGCCACGTTCAAGCGCATCCACAACACGTAGGCACGAAAGCTCGTGCCGGTCTCGGCGACGAAGAGGTGGCGAAACCGCCCCGGCGACAAGGCCGCCGCAGCAGCCACGTCGCCGAGCGTGATGGGCGCATGGATGTGCGAGCGGATATGCGCGATGGCCTTGTCGATGCGCACATCGCCGTTGCCGCCCGGCGCGCTGGCACCGGCCAACAGCAGCGTGGCGGCGCGCGCCGCAGCGATCATTTGATCGGCCTTGGCATCGGCGCGAAGTGCATCGCTCAGAAGCCGGGCCATTGCGCGCCGCTGGGGCTCGGGCAGCGGCGTGATGTCGTCAACGCAGAGTTCGCGCAGGCGCCGCCCTTCAACGGTCTCGGGCTCGATGAAGAGCTGCGCCATCGTCGCGCCATCGGCCTCGAACTGGTGGTGCCGGTGCGGCCGCACGATGGCGCCCCGGAACTCCGACCACAGCCCTTCGGCCTGGCCACGGAAGTGGCAAACACCGTCGAGCGGCAGGGCGATCTGCAACGCGTGGTGATCGTGCCAGTCGGACCGGCCCTCGCCCCGGCCGATCCACAAGCTGCCGCCTTGCCACAGGTGCACCCGGCCGACAGCAAGCATGCGCGCGCCAGCCGCCGATGGAGCCGGCAGGGCGCTCGTTCCCGACAGAGGTTCAGTGGATGGCATGCGCAGCGCGCTGAGGCGAGGCCGCAGCTTAGCCCTTTCGTTCAAGCCGCAGGCGGCGTGGATTCGCAGAATCGACTGGCATGCACTTCTTCCCACCCCACCCTTCTGGAGTTCGCACCATGTTCCGTTCACTGATTGTTTCCCTTTCGGTCGTCGCCCTCGTGGCCACCGCCGGCTGCATGACGCCGCCTGCCGACCTCGACCTGTCGCTCAAGCACGCCACCGCCGCCGGCAAGTACGTCGTCACCTTGCAACCCCCGGCCGTGGCGCCAGCCATCAACCAGATGCATTCGTGGGGCGTGCAGGTGAGCACGCCGGCCGGCTTGCCCGTGAGCGCAGCGCGGATCGCGGTGGACGGCGGCATGCCGCAGCACGGCCATGGCCTGCCCACCCGCCCGCAGGTGCGCCCAGCCGCCGACGACGGCGCGTACCTGCTCGAAGGCATGAAGTTCAGCATGACCGGCTGGTGGGAAATCAAGCTCGCGATCCAGACGCCGGACGGCGCCGCCGACAAGGTCACCTTCAACACCGTGGTCGCGAACCCCGCGGCCACGCGTTGACGGCCGTGCGAGACAAGGAGATGACCATGCGCGAGCACCTGCGCTTCTTCGTCGTGTCCGGCGTGGCGCTGCTGGCCGCCGCCGTCACCCTCTTGGCGGGCGCTCCCGCCCAGGCCGCCAGCCCGGCGATGGACCGCTGGACCCCCGATGAGCTGGCCGTGCTGGCGTCGATGCGCCTGAGCCAATTGCCCGCCGCGCCGGCGGACCCGTCGAACGCCGTCGAGCGCCTGCCCGCCGCAGCAGCGCTTGGCAAGCGCCTCTTCAACGACCCACGCTTCAGCCGCAACCAGGCCGTGTCGTGCGCCAGTTGCCACGCGCCGGACAAACAGTTCCAGGACGGTCTGCCGCTCGGTCGAGGCGTTGGCACCGGCACGCGCCGCGCTATGCCCATCGTCGGCACCGGCCACAGCCCCTGGCTGTTCTGGGACGGCCGCAAGGACAGCCTGTGGGCCCAAGCCCTGGGCCCGCTCGAAGACGCCGTCGAGCACGGCGGCAACCGCACGCGTTACGTTCGGCTGATCCGCACGCACTACCCGCAGGACTACGAGCAGGTCTTCGGTGCCCTGCCCGACAAGACCGCACTGCCGGGGCTGCCGATGGACGCCGGCCCGCTGGGCACGCCCACCGAGCAGGCGGCCTGGCAAGCCATGGCGCCCGCCACCCGCGACGCCGTGAGCCGCGTGTTCGCCAACATGGGCAAGGCCATCGCCGCGTACGAGAAGACGCTCGCGTACGGCGAGTCGCGCTTCGACCGTTATGCGCAGGCCGCGATCAGCCGCGATGCACGCGCCGCGACGGTGCTCAGTACGCAAGAGGTCAACGGCTTGCGAATCTTCATCGGCAAGGGCCAGTGCGTGACCTGCCACAACGGCGCGCTGCTGACCGACCAGCACTTCCACAACACCGCCGTGCCGCCGCGCGACCCGCTTCAGCCCGACCTGGGCCGCGCCGCCGCCATCGCCAAAGTGCAGCGCGACGAGTTCAACTGCCTCGGGCCGTTCAGCGATGCCAAGGCCGAGCACTGCCAGGAACTGCGCTTCATCGCCACCGACGACCCGGGCATGAAAGGCGCCTTCAAGACCCAGAGCCTGCGCAACGTGGGCTTACGCCCGCCCTACATGCACGCCGGTCAGTTCGCCAATCTGGAAGAGGTGATCGGGCACTACATCAAGGCGCCGGCCGCGGCGGTGGGGCACTCGGAGCTGGCGCACGGCGAGCCGGGGCACACGGTGCGGCTGGCGATCCGGCTGAGTGGGGATGAGGTCAGAGACCTGGTGGCGTTTCTGGGAGCGCTGTCCGGGGCGATCGTGGAGGGGACGCCTCGTTCGCCTTGATGATTTTCAGACCGGCGGGGCAGGGCAATCCGCCCCGCGACCGTTCCCGCGCCGGCATACACTTTCCACGGACATTCGCGCCGGGGGAGACTGAATGCCGACATCGGTGGAGGGCGGTTCTCTGGAGCGGTTCAGAAGCGAAGCGAAGGCCGTGCGCGACCGGGCGGATTGGCAGATCTTCGCCCTGCTGTGCACGGCCGTGCTGTCGATCACCTTTCTTTTCGCGGTGGCCATCGTTGTGCTGATGCCCCGGTCCGTCTTTCTCTGGCCGATCCTCGGCGGCATGGTGCTCAGCGGGGCCGCGGTGGTGTGGACCCGCTGGACGAGGCGGTTCGAAGCCGGCATTGCCTTGCTCGCGACGATGATGATCGTCGGGATCGCTGGGGTCATCTTCATCCAGCGCGGCAGCAATGCACCCGCACTCGTGTATGGCCTGACCACCGTTGCGGTGGTCCTGATCGCAGGCCGGGGCCGCCTCGGGCTCCTCTTGGGCCTGGGGCTGACGGCATGGACCGGCGCCATCACCTGGGCCTCGCACACGGGCCGCCTGTCGATCGACACGCCCAACCCGCTCGGCCTGGACAACGCGCGCCTGCTGGCCTTTGTCGTGGCCCTGGTCCTGATCGGTCTGGCCGCCCGCATCGTCCAGCGCCGCCGCCTCGGCCTCGATGCGATCCTGGAGCGGGCGCTTCAACTCACGGAGGCCGAACGCGACGAGGCGCGGGCGCTGGCCGATCGTCGCGCCCGCACGGTCGCGGAAATCGGCCACGAAATTCGCACGCCCATGACCGGCATCGTCGGCGCGGCGCAACTGCTCTTGCAGAAGGCCTTGTCACCGGCCCAGAGGCAACTTCTGTCCATCCAGCGCCAGAGCGCGGAACGGCTGCTTCAACTGGTCAACGCCGTGCTCGATCAGGCGAAGATCGAGTCGGCTCCGTTGGCGACGTTGAAAGCGCCGTACTCGCCGCGTCTGGTCGCGTCGGAGGTGACCGAACTGTTCGCACCGCAGGCCCATCGCAAGGGCGTCGAGATCATCTGGGCGGCGGAACCGGCGCTCCCGCCGAATGTGCTGGGCGATGCGATGCGCGTGCGCCAGATCCTGTCCAACCTGGTGTCCAACGCCGTGAAATTCACCGACCGCGGCTCGGTGCAGGTCCACCTGCTTCGCCCCTCGGCGGGGCGCATGCGGATCGAAGTGCGCGACACCGGCCGAGGCGTCGCGCCGGGCAAACTGGACGCCATCTTCGAACGCTTCGTGAGCGAGGCCAGCGGCGACCCACGAAGCCACGGCACCGGCTTGGGCCTGCCGATCAGTCGTGAACTCGCGCGTGCGATGGGGGGCGACGTGGTGATCAGCAGCACGCGCGCGCCGGGCAGCAGCTTTGCCCTCGATTTGCCATGCGCTGCCGCGCCGTCGGACCCGACCGAGGGGCGCCTCCACCAAGCCCTGCCTGCGGGACACCTCTGGGTCGTTGGTGCCAGCGCGCCGCTCGAGACGCAGTTGCGCTTCATGCTCCACGAGATGGGCGTGGCCGCACGGTTTCTCGACCGGCCGCCGGACGGGCCCGAGTGGACAGACGCGGGGCCGGTGGCCCAGGCGGTGCTGGTGGACACCTGGGTGGGTCATGGGCGTTGTGTCGAACTCCTGCCGGCCATCCTGGAAGACGCCAGGCATGCCGGCCGGCGGGTGATCGTCGTCAGCAGCGTCGCCCAGGACGCCGCGTTCGGCACGCTCGAAGATGTGTGGCAGGTGTTCAGGCCGCCCAGCCGCGATTCGCTGCGCGAGGCGCTGGCATGGGCGTTCGACGCATGCACCGACAACGCTGCCTCGGCGGCGGCGGCCAGGCCCGCCATCGCCTCACGGCGGCGGGTGCTGCTGGCCGACGACAACCCGGTGAATCAGATCATCGGCCGGGCCATGCTCGAGGAGATGGGTGCCGAGGTGGTCGTCGTTCACAACGGTCAGGCCGCGCTCGACGAGGCCTTTCGCAGGCCCTTCGACCTGATCCTGATGGACTTGCAGATGCCGGAAATGGGTGGCCTCGAAGCCACGCGGCGGCTGCGGACGCACGAACTCGACCAGGGGCTCGCACACACGCCCGTGGTGGCCGTCACCGGCCAGGTGGCCCACGAAATCGAGATGGCATGCCGCGATGCCGGCATGGCCGAGGTTCTGGCCAAGCCTTACACGATCGACCAGCTTCGGGTGGTGGTCGGGGCGTACGCTGCGCAGGTGATTCAGGTCGAGGAACTGGGCAGGCCGTAGGCCAA
This sequence comes from Methylibium sp., assembly GCA_031382215.1. Taxonomy (GTDB): domain Bacteria; phylum Pseudomonadota; class Gammaproteobacteria; order Burkholderiales; family Burkholderiaceae_C; genus LGRD01. The sequence goes on along the minus strand of JANMYQ010000236.1, from coordinate 8,289 downwards.
TTGACGCTCGTGCCGCATGGAAAGCAACACCACGTCCTGCGCGGAGTGGGCATAAAGCAGCACGTGGCGAGCCAAGACGAGCTCGCGCAACTCCGGCATGCCCAGGCCCTGCGCGAGTTGCCTGGCCTGCTCAGCCTGAAAGCGCCCCCATCCCGACTTGGCGTCGAGGAATCGAGCGGGTCGGCCACTGGTGGGCGCGAAGCAGAGCAGCGCCCGTGCCTTCACGATTTCGGCTTGCAGCTTCTTGAAGCGCGTCGGCGCCGAGGCTGCGTCTTGCTCGACCATGAAGCGGCGTGCAACATCCAGGCACGCCAGAAAGTTCGGAACCGCGCGAACCCTGGCGTTGACGGGCAGGCTCACCGCGCGGGCGCCACGCCGAGTGCCTGGTCCAGTTCATCGTCCGACACGAACTGCCCCGCCAGCGCCTGACGCAGGCCAGCGATCGCGTCGTCGGCCAGCACCAGGTTCGCGTGCTCGGCTTCGAGTGCGTGGTAGTAGTCCAGCCGGCGCGCATCGACCAGAGCCACGTAGCTCGCGCCGTTCTTGGTCAGCACCTTCTCAGCGCCGCTGCCGACCACGTCTTCGGCCAGTTCGGTGAGCCTGGCGCGTGCTTCGCTGATAGGAACGATGTCTGAGGCTCGGAGGTGCATTTTGGTGTATCCGTTAAGGACTGCGTTAACTCTAGTTTAGCGGCCGAGCCCGTCCCCGGCAACCGGAGCCCGCGTTGGCGGCTCATCTCCGAGATCGAGGAGCTCGCCTCGTCGTCAGGCGCGACATGTCGCGTCTTGCCCGAGGTTTCAGTCGAAGCACGCGATTCAGCGCTCGCCGAAATCAGCGGTTCGAGTGAAACTCCGTCTGTGGCTGCCACCTTGAGACCGCCAGCGGCACCACATACTTCGACCACTGGTGGTCGGCATCAAATGCGAGGTTAGCGATGGGCCAATACACCGCGGGTCAGAAACAACAATCGGGCTCAGGTGGTCACTATCCCGCTGGAGTTCCGGTTCCCGGAAGCTGTGAACGAGGTGTTCATTCGCAAGGTGGGCGACGACGTCGTGCTGTCACCCAAGCCGGTGGACTGGAGCGGCTTTCTGGCATCGGACCTGCGGGTCAGTGAAGATTTCATGGCCAACGTCTATGCCGATACCTGACTCCGTTCTCTCCGTTCTTAAAGTACTCGGCGCGGTCGCCGGCCCTGTGTCGCGACTCGTGAAACGGTTAAGGGCTGAGCGGGCAGCTGTTCAGAATCCGACAAAGGCGCTAGAGCCACTGCACGAAAAGGTCGCTGCGGAGACGCTCTCACGGATCGGGGCAGCAACCGAATCGAGCGGGTTCTTTGCTCGGCTTGGGGCAAAGGTAGGCGGCAAGATCGTGCAGCAAGAGGTATTCGAGCTTCCGCACGCGCATGAGTTCGTCCGGATGCCGGAAGTTCAGAAGCTGCTACTCGACATCAACCAGGAAAAACTGGCTGGCACGGAGCCTGATCCGCATTCACTGGCGAAGCTGAAGGCTTTGTACTCGGAGGTATCAGGCGAGGACGAGCAACACGCTGAAGGCTTCGTGACGCAGGCCATCGCCGTCATCTACGCGGGAACGACGGGCGCGATTTCCGATGTGCCTCTTGCTGCGATCGTTCAAGCCAGCTCCGCGACCATCTTGAAGGAAGTGCAAAAGATTCGCCCCCATGCAGCGGCGACTCAGTCGGTTGTTGACGGCTCCGCTCGTCGGGAGCTTCACCGGATTCTGACGCGGCGCGCATTTCCCGGCGAGAAGACTCTTGAAGAGTTACATAGTCTCCTGGCCGAACTCGCTCCACAAGGTCGCTTCGAGTTAGCGACCCTGCAGACCAAACGCGAAGCACTTAACTGGGCCGTTCGATTATTCGCGGCGAACGACAATGCCGACGCGGCTACCAAGGCCGCGCACGACATGCAGAAATTGGGTCAGGAACTTGATTCGCTCAGCACCGCCTACCTTGAAGCCGCGAATGGGCATCTCGAGGATGCTTTGCGTCGCGCAGATGGGATCGACTCGGCAGATGCGCATGGGGTTGTGTTTTCCCTGCTTCGACGTTCTGGGGGCGATCGGCGTGCCAGCGACTACCTCAAGGGGCATTCACTCGGGGACGTCAATACCTTTACCTCCCTTGGGTGGGTCAACGTAATCATCGCCCTGCTTCAATGGGATCGCCTGCCGGACGCCCATGCAGTTGCCGCCGCTCTTCCGCCTCACTTCAGCGTGGAGCAACCACCTTTGTGCGCAACTTTGGGACTGGCAGCAGCCAGTGAGCTGGTTCCTGAGTCGCGCAGGAACCGCCTCTTTCACGACGGGCCGATGCTTCTGCTGCAGGGGACTCTGGGGACGCCGGCAGCGCTCCAGTGGCGGCAGGAAGCCATCAATCACTTCACTGCGGCGGCTCAGGCATATGACCACCTGGGATGCGAAGCCCCAGCAGCAGATTGCAAACGATGGGTCAGTCTCCTTCGCCTGAGTGACGGGAGCACACGCAAGGAGGAAATGTCCAACATCCGGGACCAGATGAAGGATGCCAAGACCGCGGTGGACCTCATCCTTATTGCGTACCCAGCTGAAGTCGACTTTGATCCGGCACCTCTTGAGCGTCACCTCGCGCGAAGGGAGATCGCGGGAGGACTGACCGATGAAGAGCGAATCGCAAAGTCCCTGATGTTCGCCGCGACTCGGCGCTGGCCGGAGTTCATCGCGTATGTCCGAAGGGAATGGGATGAGCTTCTTCAGGTCACACCGCCTCCGGCGCTCGTGTTCCAGATGTGCAATGCGATGCTTGAAATTGGCGAGCTGGAGAGGGCACAGATCTTCCTGGATGAGCACCGACAGCTACTTGGTGAGGAGCACTTCATCCGAATGTCGATGCTTCTGGCCCAACACCGTGGTTCTGACCCCAGTACAGAGGCTATCGAGCTCTATCGAAGGACCGGCGACAACGGAGACCTTCGCAACGTTGTGCAGAGCTTGGAGCGCCACGAGCGCTGGAGTGACTTGCTGCCGTTCTCCAAGGAGCTTTTCAATCGTGAGCCGCACATACGCACAGCGCTGCGTCACATCTCATTCATCCATCACAGTGGAGGCACGGCGAAGGATGTCTTTGCATTCATCGAAGCCGTACGGGAAAGTGTTCCTATCAACATGAACTTCAATGAGGAAGAGGCGTGGGCGCTATTTCGTCTTGGAAGAAATCTGGAAGCCAGGCGAATCGCGGAGGAACTTGTCAGGGCGAGGGACTCCGTTCGGGACATTGCCTTGGACATGAATCTCGCCGTGCAATCCGGCGATTGGGATCGGTTCGCACCGATCATTGAACGGGTCTGGGAGAAGCGGTCGGAGTTTGACTCTCGGACATTGCTTCTGATGTCCAACATGGCCGGCATCAACGAGTCGCAGCGAGCCCTGGACTTGGCAGAGGAGGCGGTGAAGAAGTCCCCGGAGAACCCAGCGACCCTTCTGTCCGCCTACACGATCGCAGTGCAGATGGGCCGGGACGATGTCGGCGCTCCTTGGTTGAGAAGTGCGACCCAGCATTCACAACCTGGCGGCCCCATTCAGTCATTCACCTTTCGCCAAATGATGGAGATGCTGAAGGTCGACCACGAGTCGTGGAAGAGGAAGAACGACGACCTGCATGGAGGCAAGATGCCCCTGCACTTGGCCGCGCTCGTCTTCAACGCCCCGCTCTTGCGTTTCTTGGTCGACATTCCGACAGCGAATGTTGCGCAGGTTGACGCGCGCCGTCGGCAACCAATCCCGTTCCGCAACGGCAAGCGGACTCTGGTGGACTGCAGTGACATCAAACGTGTAGCGATGGACATTACGACCATCTACCTACTAAACCATCTGAAGCGGCTGCAACAAGTGTTGGAGCAATTCGACCTGGTGCGTGTCTCGCCGCAGTTGTTCATGATCCTGCTCGAGGAGCGCCGAAAGGTGATGTTTCATCAGCCGTCACGCATCAGCGAGGCCAAGGCGCTCGTTCATCTCGTGTCCCAGAAGCGCCTGATCGAAGTGATTGACAAGGGCCCAGACGAGCTGACTTCATTAGTCGGAATCGAGTCGGCTGCGCTCTTGACCGCTGCTGCTGGACGCACGACAGGGAAGTTTGTTCATCTTGGCCCCGTCTACGACATCGGCTCGTACATGGAAACCGTCGCTGACTTGGCTCACTTGCAACCGCATGTCTCCAGCGTTACCGCCGTGGCGCGATCACTTCTCGCACGGGGCTATCTGTCGCAGCACCAGTTTCGAAAGGCCAAGGAGTTCCTTGAGTCGCTAGAGCCAGGCGACGAGGGAGGTGAATTCGTAATCGGGGCCGTCTTTCTTGACAGCAGCGCGACAGCAACTCTGGAGCGCGCCGGGCTACTAACCCCGCTCCTGAATGCCGCGGCCAGCGTCCACATCACGAGAGTGCTGCACAGGAGTGGCGCTCCTTGTCTGAGCTCGAAGTCGGTACCGCTCCCGCGACGGAGGCCATCGAGAACCTCCGCCAAGTCATGCGGGCCCACCTCCTTGCCGGCAGGCTCCAGCTTCTTGCGCCGTCCACAGAGGAAGATAGTGACAGCAAGATCGGACTGAAGGGAATGTCGCTGGTCGAACTTTTCTCCAGTGCTGGGGAGGTCGAGGCAGTTGCTATTGACGACCGGACACTGAACGGCGCACCAACGATGACTGACAAGGCGGGGCGCGCCACGCAACTCGTGTGTTCCATCGACCTCCTCAACTTGCTCGTGCAACGCGGTGTCATCACTCGGGCGGATTTCGACGAGGACCTTCACGAGCTTCGACGTTCGTGTCTCTACACCGTCCCGCTCGACGCACCAGCATTGCGCTCAATGCTTGACAAGGCGAGTCTCGACAGGGAAAGCAACCTGCAGGAGACGGCCTATCTACGCACGCTAAGGGAGTATCTGGCAAGGCTCATCGCCGTCGACACCCTTTCCACTCAGGACGATCTGGTCTTTCTAGACTCGCTCTGGAACGCCGGCGCTGTGACGATTCGCGGACTATGGTCGTCCCCGGATACCCCAATACCGGAAGCAAAGGCCAGGTCCGACTGGGTCGCCGAGCATGTCTTCCCGGCCATTGAGGTCGCGATCAGACACGTCGTCGATCGTGCAAATCGAGCTCCTGAATTGGCTGCGGCACGGGCTTCGTTCGCACTCTTCCCAGCTTCGGGCTCGACCGAGCGACAGGAAGCCCAGCGAGAGTGGGTAAATGACACGGTGCTGGGATCGCTACTGCCAGCCAACAACGCTGTGCTCGATCGCATAGCGCAGGTGATCGAACCATCCCTAATAGGAAACGTTGAAAGCCTTGCCAATGAACCTGAAGACGATGCTCTATCGTGAGATGCTCAAACTTCCGCCCAAGCACGTTTCGGAGCGACTGCTGCGATCAGAGGCTACGCTCTCAGCCGCGGGACTACTAGGCAACCGGTTTGGGGCCAGGACACTCCTCCTATATTCGACGTTGGCTCGTACCCTGGCCACCGCACCCGACGAAACTGAAGTGGCAATTCTTCCGGAAGACGAGAAACCGGCGGCTTGGCACATCACACGAACTCCGCAGGGCGTGAGGCTGCGAGCAGAGGGGTCGGAAGAGACATCCGTCTTCCACGAGTTGAATCTCCTTGATCTGGACCCGGAACGCCGAACCTCATGCTTCGAACAGATCGCCGCGCAAGCGCTGCCTATGCTGCCGAGCGAAGCACAGTGGCGCGCACGTGTCTTGAGCGGACCCCTGTCGCCGTTTCAGTTGCACGAACTCATTGGCCACCTGCGGCAAGTGGCGGACGAACGACTTCGCGCTTTGGCCGTCGGCGTCAATAGAAAGGAACAAGTCGGCGTCAAGGACTTCATTCCGACCGGCAAGCTCTACTACGAAACCCTGGCAGGCCCGATCCGTCCTGAACTGAACGGCAGCGAGTACTTCGAGCAGGTTCTGTGTCCTCGAATTCGCCAAGTGTTCGCGAAAGACAGGGCGTGGGGCTGGCGGTGCGCCGAAGCAGCGTTCATCGGCCCCTCTGTTGACCTTCATGAGGTGTTTAGAGAAGTGCCGGACGAAGACCTCTTGCCCGTTCTCAAGTTGGGCGAAGAACTGGGCTCCTCACTGGCGCCAGTGGCCGTGCTGACGGTGGCGCTTCCTCGCAGCCAGAAGTCCCCCGCTTTCCTTGAACTCGCCCGACGCGCCGCGCTGCAGACAGTTGCGCGAGCCAAGAAGGCGCCGAGCGACCTTGGGCGCGCCAGCCTGTTCCCGGCGTTCTCTCTGCTTACCTTGCGCTGTCTGAGCGCAGAAGAGGAAACTTGGTCTGCTCCCCCGTACTGGCGGCGCCTCGCCGGCATGATGCACGCCCACGTGCTGATGGGAATGTTGTCGTTCGAGGGAGTGGACATCCGTGCTTTCGGGCAATGGGTCTCCTCAGCGCATACCGGTGTCGGGGAAGTCGCGGACTATCTCGATGCTCAGCAAGAACCGATGCACGTACCTGACCTGGAGCACATGCGCTCGCCAGACTTCATTGCCTTGGGCTTGATGCTTGCTGTCTGCGAGAAATCGGAGCAAGGCGAAAGCGTACTGCCTGAGTCGGAGCGCGCGGCACTCAAGGCCCACTTCAACGGTCTGGCACTTGTCAGGCTATCGAGTGCCCTGCCCGACGCATTGCAAGGATCGCCCCGTTTGGCGGATCAACCGAGTGCCACCCAAATGGAGGCATCGCTGGGCGATGAACTTGTCAACTACATGATCGATGGCAGAGGCGAACGCGCAGCTTGGCACTCTCTCTTTGTGTTTGCCCGCCATATGGCCTACACACCGAGTCTTACAGAGAAGATGAGGGAGTGGACCAGAGGTATCCCTGGTCGCCATCCTCAGGACTTGAGCGCCAGCCTAGAACTGCTCGCTTTTGCTGCTCGCATCGCATCGGTCCAAGGCGATACCGGCCTTGCAGAAGCTATCGCAGATACCGCGATTTCCATCTCAAGCGACTGCCGAACAGCACCGCTCGCGAGTGCAGTTTGGGGAGTGCTGGCTCTGTCGGCTGCGGCTCATCAAGACAGGCAGGCTTGGTCGAACTGGCTTGAGGAGAAGATGACCATCCTCGCCTACACCTTGGCGCGCGGCGAGGCGTGCGCGGAACTCGCCAGACTAATCGATCTAATGCATCGCCTCACGTCCATTTCTGAGCGGGCTTGGTCGAGGCCGCGCTACGTCGCCATGTCAGCTCAGTCGTGATGATCGTGAGCCCTCCGGGATTCCTAACCAGAACGCGATTCGCCATCAATCACCCACTCACCCCCCCCCAACACCGCATTGAACGTCCCACTCGGCCGCATCACCGCGCGCGTCTTCTCGGCATCCGGCAAGTAGTACCCGCCGATGTCCGCCGGCTTGCCCTGCACCGCCGCCAGCTCCGCGACGATCTTCGTTTCGTTCTCCGTCAGCGCCTTCGCCAGCGGCGCAAAGTGCGCCTGCAGCGCCTTGTCGTCCGTCTGCGCGGCGAGCTCTTGCGCCCAGTACATCGCCAGGTAGAACTGGCTGCCGCGGTTGTCGAGCTGGCCGGTCTTGGGTGACGGGTTCTTGTTGTTGTCGAGCAGCTTGCCGGTGGCGGCGTCGAGGGTCTTGGCGAGCAGCTTGGCCTTGTTGTTGTTGGTCTTGAGGCCCAGATCTTCCAGGCTCACAGCCAGTGCCAGGAATTCGCCGAGCGAATCCCAGCGCAGGTGGTTTTCTTCGACCAGTTGCTGCACATGCTTGGGCGCGGAACCGCCGGCGCCCGTTTCGTACATGCCGCCGCCGGCCATCAAAGGCACGATCGACAGCATCTTCGCGCTGGTGCCGAGCTCCATGATCGGGAACAGGTCGGTCAGGTAGTCGCGCAGGATGTTGCCGGTGACGCTGATGGTGTCGAGCCCGCGAGCCACGCGCTCCAGCGTGTAACGCATGGCGCGCACCTGGCTCATGATCTGGATGTCGAGCCCTGTCGTGTCGTGGTCCTTCAGGTACGTCTTGACCTTCTTGATGACCTCGTTCTCGTGCGGGCGGTATGGGTCGAGCCAGAACACCGCTGGCATGCCGGAATTGCGCGCGCGCGTGACCGCCAGCTTGACCCAGTCGCGAATGGGAGCGTCCTTCACCTGGCACATGCGCCAGATGTCGCCCTGCTCCTCGTTCTGGCTCAGCAGCACCTCGCCGGTGGCCAGGTCGACGATGTTGGCCACTCCGTCTTCCGCCACCTCGAAGGTCTTGTCGTGCGAGCCGTATTCC
>JANMYQ010000206.1:0-2297 GCA_031382215.1 Methylibium sp. | reverse complement strand
GCGAAGGCGCGGCCGATCTGGTCGGTGGCGCTGCCGGCGGCGAAGGGCACCACGGCGCGGATCGGCTTGTTGGGGTAGGGCTGGGCCAGCGCGGCGGTGGCGCACAGCAGCGCAGAGGCCGACAGGGCCAGACGGGTGAGGGCTCGCACGGTGGGTGTCTCCTGGGATTTGCTCGAAGCCTGATTGTCGGGGCTGACAAGGCGCGAGGCGCCAGGATAGCCGCACCCCAGGCGACGGTTCAACGCTGGCGCTTGCCGATTCGGCGGGTATCGAGCCGAAGGACACATGCCGCGTGGGCCACCCAGGGTCGCCAAGCCGACATCGCGGGTTGGCGAATCGCCCTTGGACCGCGGACTGCGTTGTGACCCCGAACCTGCACGATGGGCCGCTTGGCCTGCCGGGCGGGGGGTACCATCTTCCTCACCGGTGCCGACGATTCGCCAAACCCCTTTGTTGTGGGCAAATGGCGGGTGGCACTCGGCTGTGCGGCAGCAGGCGCGCAACCGGCGAGCAAGCACGTGTCCTAACCGTTTGGGGCGGCGGCGCCCGGAGGTCCAGCATGAAAGACATCTACAGCCGGGATATCGACGGCCACCCCTTGAGCAAGCAGACGCTCATGATGGGCTACGGGTACGACCCGCGCCTGTCCGAAGGTGCGGTCAAGCCCCCCGTCTTCCTGACCTCGACCTTCGTGTTCCCCGACGCGCAGGCCGGTGCCCATTTTTTCGATCAGACCGCCGGCCGCGTGCCGCTGGACAAGGGCCAGGAGTCGGCCGGCCTGGTCTACAGCCGCTTCAATCACCCCAACATGGAGATCTTCGAGCGGCGCTTCGCGTTGTACGACGGCGGCGAGGCCGCCGCCGCGTTCTCGAGCGGCATGGCGGCGATCTCCGCCAGCCTGTGGGCGCTGTGCAGGCCGGGTGACGTGGTGGTGCACAGCATGCCGCTGTACGGAGGCACCGAGACGCTGCTGCGCAGGCTGCTGTCGCAGTGGGGAATCAAGCTCTACGAGCTGCCCCACAACGCCTCGCTCGACGCGACGCAGCACTGCCTGACCGAGGCCGCCAAGCTGGGCCGGGTGGCGATGGTCTATGTCGAATCGCCCAGCAACCCGACGAACGACCTGATCGACTTCGAGATCGTGCACCGCGCCGTTCATTTGCACGCCGCCAAGGCGCTGGTGCGCCCGCTCATCGTCTGCGACAACACCATGCTCGGGCCGGTGTTCTGCCAGCCCTGTACGCACGGTGTGGACCTGTGCGTGTACTCCCTGACCAAGTACGTCGGCGGCCACAGCGACCTGGTGGCCGGCGCGGTGGCGGGCGTGAAGTCGATCGTCGACCAGGTGCGTGCCGTGCGCAGCGCCACCGGCTCACAGCTGGACCCGCACACCTGCTGGATGCTCGCGCGCTCGCTCGAGACGCTGGAGCTGCGCATGCGCTACGCGGCCGATTCGGCCAGCAAGATCGCACACTGGCTGGCCGCCAACCCCGAGCTGGCGACCAAGGTCAACCACCCGGAGCTGATCACCGACAAGCACCTGCAGCACACCTACCACCGCTTCTGCTCGGGCGCGGGATCGACCTTCTCCTTCGTCGTGCCCGGCGGCCGCGACGCGGCGTTCCGCGTCATCGACGCGCTGCAGCTGATGAAGTCCGCCGTCAGCCTGGGCGGCACCGAGACCCTGATCTGCCACCCCGCGTCGACCACGCACTCCGGCGTCACGGCCGAGATGCGCCAGCGCTTCGGCGTCGACGAAGGCCTGATCCGCCTGTCGGTGGGCCTGGAGCATCCCGACGACTTGATGGCCGACTTGCGACAGGCGCTGCGCAAGGCCGGCGGCTGAGGCTCGGCGATCAGCGCTGCGTCCCATCCGGGTGCTTGAAGCCAGCTCTCACTCCAGCGGCAGGCCCAGGATCGCCGCGCTCAGCGTCTTGCCGTGTGCGTCGAGTGCCAGCGATCGCGTCACGCCGCCGGCGAGTGCATCGTCCAGCACGAAGTGGACCGCGCCCAGGTGCGGTAGCAAGAAGCGCTGCACGCGGCCTTGCACGATGCCGCGGTAGTGGGCCTGCACGCACTCCACGGTGAGCAGCGTTTCGAGCAGCGGGTAGTGCGCCGGGTCGCGTGCGATCACGCTCAGCGTCGCGCGGTTGCCCTTGTCGCCCGAACGCGCGATGGCGATGTCCCGCAGTCTCATGTCACAGCTCCAGCATTCTTACTGCGGGGCGCGCCGCATCGCGCGGCACCAAGGCCGATGCGGCGGCGATGACCTCGCGCACCGACTGCGTCACGCCGCC
>JANMYQ010000177.1:0-47939 GCA_031382215.1 Methylibium sp. | reverse complement strand
GATGACAAGGTCTGGATCGAGCTCAAGCCGACCGACCTGGACCAGCCCTTCTTCCTGTCGCCCAAGTACAAGTCCGGCATCGGCGAGAACGGTTTCTTCGGCGGCCTGATGTCGCGCGACGGCGATGGTGTGGTCGAGTTCCGCCGCATCCACAACCTGATGCAACTGCTGGCGCGCAACACCGAATTCGTCGCCCAGGCCGGCACTCCCACCGGGCGCGCCGTCGAGGCCGGCTTTTCGCCCAGCCTGCTGGCCAGCACGCCGGTGTTGAGCCTGCCGCACCCGGAGCGCAAGTCGGTGCTGATCGAAGCCAACGCACTGTTCGTGACCGACATGCTCGGCATCGGCCTGGCGCTGCAGCGCCAGTACCGGCAAGGTTACGCACTCGACGTGCGCAATTCGGCCATCACCGCGGTGCGCGCCACGCCCGAGCTGGTGGTGATCGAGGTGCTGAACCACTACGCGACCGGCAGCATTGCGGTGCCCACGCCAGGTGCGCCGCCTGGCGCGCCGATCCCGACCGTGCCGCGTTCGGTGCCCGACCCGCGCAGTCTGTTCATGAACCTGCACTACTCGATTGCCAAGCTGCCCGAGCAGCCGATGCGCGGTCGCAAGGCCGATGCGCGGGTGGGCTACTTCACCAGCAACCGCACCGACTTCACCGACGACCTGGCGCGCACGCCGCGCCAGCGCTTCGTGAACCGCTGGCGGCTCGAAAAGAAGGACCCGGCGGCGGCGCTGTCCGAGCCGGTCACGCCGATCACCTACTGGCTCGACCGCAGCATCCCCGACAAGTACCGCGCGTCCATCACGGCCGGTGTGCTGGAGTGGAACAAGGCGTTCGAGAAAGTCGGGTTCAAGAACGCCGTGCGCGCCGAGATGCAGCCCGACAACGCCACCTTCGACACGCTAGATTTCGGCCGCGCCTCGATCCGCTGGATGACGAATTCGAGCCCGAGCTTCGGCGCCATCGGCCCCAGCCACGTGGACCCGCGCACGGGGGAGATCCTCGACGCCGACATCGGTGTCGAGAGCCTGTCCTCGCGCAACGTGCGCGCCGCACGGGCGCAGATCCTGGGCAGCGCGGGTGCTGCCGACACCGCCCCCGACTTCTCGGCCACCAGCCTGCGCGGCCTGCGGTCCCTGGCCGCCTGCACCTTCGCCGACCAGGCCGCCGAGCAGCTCGGTTACGCGTTCGACGTGCTCGAAGCGCGCGGCGACATCGACCCCGCCAGCCCCGAGGCCGAGAAGTTTGTGCAGGACTACATCAAGGACGTGACAATGCACGAGGTCGGCCACACGCTCGGGCTGCGCCACAACTTCCGCTCGTCGCGCATCTACACCGACCAGCAGATCAGCGACCCGGTGTTCACCGCCGCCAACGGCCTGGCCGGTTCGGTGATGGAGTATTCGCCCATCAACCTGCCCCCGCCCGGCGTCGCGCGCGAAGCCTACGGCACGCCGTTCAGCAACACGCTGGGCCCGTACGACTACTGGGCCATCGAATACGCCTACAAGCCCATTCCGGCCGAGCAGGAAGAGGCCGAGCTGTCGCGCGTGGCCGCGCGCAGCGCCGAGCCGCTGCTGGCCTACGGCACCGACGAAGACAACTTCCTCGGCATCGACCCCGAGTCGCTCCAGCTCGACCTCGGCGCCGACGTGGTGGCCTTCGCGCGCAAGCGCGTGGCGATCGGGCGCGACCTGCTGGAGCGCCAGGAAACACGTGCGCTCAAACAGGATGAAGACTATTCGGTGCTGCGCCGCTCGGTCAGCTACGCGTTTCGCGACATGGGCCGCGCGGCCGGCGCGCTGGCACGCCAGGTGGGCGGCGTGCGCACCTTGCGCGACCATTCCGGCAGCGGCCGCGACCCGCTCACGCCGGTGCCGGCAGCGCAGCAGCGCGAAGCGCTCGACGTGCTGACCAGCGGCTTCCTGTCGGCCGACAGCTTCAAGGTCTCGCCGGCATTGCAGCGCCGCCTGGCGGTCGACTTCCAGGAGCGCACCGACGCGGTGTTCCGTGGCGAGACCGCGCTGCAGACCGACTATTCGCTGGCCGCGCAAATCCTGGAGTTGCAGCGCGGCGTGCTGACGCAATTGATGAGCGACGCCGTGGCCACCCGCCTGCTCGACAGCGAAACCAAAGACCCGAAAGACGCGCTGCGCCTGTCCGAGCTGTTCCAGCGCCTGGACCGCTCGGTGTGGAGCGAACTGGCGGGCAAGGGCGGCGACATTGCGGCGCCGCGCCGTGAGCTGCAGCGTGAGCACATCAACCGGGTGGCCGCGCTGTTGCTGCGGCCGGGCGCGCTGACGCGCGTCGATGCACGTGGGCTGATGCGCGTGGAAGCGCAGGCGTTGCTGGGGCGGCTCAACGCCGGCCTGCGGCGCCCCGGCCTGAGCGCTGAGGCCAAGGCCCATCTGCAAGACAGTGCCGACACGCTGGCGCAGGCCCTGTCGGCCAAGCTGCAGCGCTCTGGCGCTTGAGCAGGCCCCCAGGCCGACGAGTACGTCGTCCGCCCCCCGAGGGGGAGTGAGAAACCTTGGGGCGGCCCGGCGGTTTCTCGCCTGCCCCCAGGCCGACGGCAACACGTCACTCGCCCCCACAAAGCCGCCACTCGTCGCATCGGCGCACGCCGGCCCTTGGTGGGGCGCGGCCGGCGCGGTATCTTGCGCGCATGAATTCGGTTCCGATCCCGCCCGTGCCTGGTTCCGATGGCACGCCCGGCTCCCCGACGCCGGGCCAGCGCGTCCGGCACGGGCTGCGCTTGCTGCGCGACGCGCTGAGCCTGAAGCAGGTGCTGCTGACCCTGGCGCTGGCGGTGCTCGCGGCGGCCGCGCTGAACCCGGTCTTCGTCACGCCGTTCCCCATCGTGCTCGGCCGCGTGCTGGTTACCGCAATGGTGCTGCTGCTGGCGTTCACGCTGGCCGGTCTGTGGCAGACGAGCTGGCTGCCGCGCTGGCTGGCGCAGGTGCTGGCGATCTTCCTGACCGCACCCTTGGCCACGGTGGCGGTGTACCTGCCGTCGGTCGGCGGCAACGTGCTCGACGTGGTGCGCCACGAGGGCATGGTCTGGGGCGTGTTGTCCATCACCGGCACGGCTTTGCTGATCGCCCCGGTACTGGCACTCGGTGCGCTGTACCGCGAGCGCGACGCGCAGGCGCGCAACCAGCAACTCCAGTTCGAACTCGAACGCAGCACCTTCGAGAAGCAGGCGCTCGACGCACGCCTGCAACTGCTGCATGCGCAGGTCGAGCCGCACTTCCTGTTCAACACGCTGGCCAACGTGCAGGCGCTGGTCGAGAGCGGTTCGCCGCGCGCCGCGCCGGTGCTGCAGAACCTGATCGCCTACCTGCGCGCGGCCATGCCTACCTTGGACGAGGCGCAATCGACGCTCGCGTCCGAAGCCCGCCTGGTGCACGCCTACCTGGAACTGATGCAGATGCGCATGCCCGACCGGCTGTCGTTCGCCATTCACATCGCGCCGGAACTGGGCAGCGAGCGCTTCCCGTCGATGGCCTTGCTGACCCTGGTCGAGAACGCGATCCGCCACGCTATCGACCCAAGCGAACAGGGCGGCCGCATCGACGTGGGCGCGCAGCGCGACAGCGCCAGTGGCGAGGTGCAGGTCTGGGTCGAAGACAGCGGCGTCGGCATGAGCGAGACGGCGCACCCGGGCACCGGCCTGGCCAACCTGCGCGCGCGCCTGGCCGCCTTCTACGGGCCGGCGGCGCGGCTGGAGCTGCTGGAGCGCGCGCCGCACGGCCTGCGAGCGCAGATTGTTTTTGCGCCGGCGGGCGAACCTGCATCGCGAACGCGAATGTCGTGAATGTCATGACCAATCCGACCGCACTGATCGCCGACGACGAGCCGCTGCTGCGCGAACGCCTGCGCACGCACCTGGCGCGCCTGTGGCCCGAGCTGAACGTGGTGGCCGAAGCGCGCAACGGGCGCGAGGCGGTGGAACTGTTCGACACGCATTCACCGCAGATCGTTTTCCTTGATGTGCACATGCCCGGGCTGAATGGCATCGAAGCCGCACGTTCGATCGCTCGGCGCGCGCAGATCGTGTTCGTCACCGCCTACGAACAGTACGCGGTGCAGGCTTTCGAACACGGCGCGCTCGACTACCTGGTCAAGCCGTTCGATGAACAGCGCCTGGCCGACACGGTGCAGCGCCTGCAGGCTCGCGTGGCGGCACCGATCGCCGCCGAAGCGCCTGCCGCGGGTGGCTCGCTCGATGCCTTGCTGGACAGTTTGTCGGCCGAACTGAAGCGTCGCGCCGGCACGCGCGCGCACGGCCACCTGCAGTGGATCAAAGCATCGGTGGGCACCAGCGTGCGGCTGATCCCGGTCGAGCAGATTGCCTACCTGCGCGCCGACGAGAAGTACACGCTGGTGGTGTGGGACGGCGGCGAAGCGCTGATCCGCAAAAGCATTCGCGAACTCGCCGACGAGCTCGACCCCGAGCGCTTCGCGCAGATCCACCGTTCAGTGATCGTCAACCTGCACCAGGTGGCGCAGGTACATCGTGGCCTCAACGAAACCGCCGAGGTCGAACTGAAGGGGCGCAAAGACGTGCTGCCGGTCAGTCGCAGCTTCGTCCACCTGTTCCGGCAGATGTGATCGACGGCAGGGTCGCGGAACATCACTGCGGCTTGCTCGCCGCCGGTTCGTCGTCTTCGGTCCGGGCCCACGCGGTGCCGTTGTCGATCCGCTTGCCGATGACTTCGACCCTCGGCAACTGAACCACTTGGGGTTGCGCCTGCGCTTGTGCCTGTGCCTGTGCCTGTGCCTGTGCTTGCGCCGGGCGCTTGCCTTCGAACAACGCCGTTCCGATGGCCAGCGTGCCCGCCGCGAGCAGGCAGAGGGTCAGTGCGGCGAGGAAGAAGCGGTCGATCATGGTGGGCTCCTTGAGTCTGGGTGCATTCGGCGCGGTGCTTCACCGCGTCGAAATGAACTCTAGGAGCCGGGGCCCGGCAGTGACAGCGGTTTGCGACAGGCTGCGGTTTTGCCGGGCCGAGCCGCAGTCCGCTGCGATTGGCGAGCTACGGCAATTCCTGCAGCACCTCGCGCGCCGCCGCGACCGGCTGGCCGTGCTGCGCCACGCAGTTGCGGCCTTGCTTCTTGGCCGCATAACACGCCGAGTCGGCGGCACGCAGCACCTCGGCAGCACTGGTGAACGAGCCATCCACCGGCACCAGGCCAATGCTGGCGCCGACGCCGAAACTCTGGTTCTCCCACACCAGCCGGTAGTTGATTACCGCGAGGCGCAACTTTTCGGCCACCACTTTGGCCTGGGCCAGCGGGCAGCCGCCCAGCAGCACCGCAAACTCGTCGCCGCCCAGGCGTGCCACCGTGTCGGTGCCGCGCACCTGTGCCGCCAGCGCGTGGGCCACGTCGCGCAGCAGCGCGTCGCCGGCAGCGTGGCCGCCGGTGTCGTTGACGAGCTTGAAGCGGTCGAGGTCGATGAACAGCGCGCAGAACGGTACGCTGCCGGCGCGGTCGGTGGCGCGCTCGAGCAGCACCTCGAACGCGGCGCGGTTGGCCAGGCCGGTGAGCGAGTCGTGGTTGGACGTCCAGGCCAGCCGCTCGCGATGCTCGCGCACATCGGTCACATCTTCAATGGTCCAGATCGTGCCT
Source organism: Methylibium sp. (assembly GCA_031382215.1). Classification (GTDB taxonomy): domain Bacteria; phylum Pseudomonadota; class Gammaproteobacteria; order Burkholderiales; family Burkholderiaceae_C; genus LGRD01. Next base: position 42,301 of record JANMYQ010000177.1, on the reverse strand, counting down.
TGCGAACGGTCGCCGGCCACCACCGCGCGCCCGCGCATCTGGGCCCAGAACGCCTGGCCGGAGCGGCGCACCAGCTCGACCTCGCCTTCGAAGACACCGTGCGCCATGAACAGCGGGTGGGCGCGATCCGAGAAGGCCTGGTAGGCCTCGTCGCTGGCGTGGATCATGCGGGTGGACTGGCCCACCGCGTCTTGTTTGTCACAGCGGAAGATGCGGCAGAAGTGCCGGCTCACCAACTCGAATTGGCCGTTGCGCGTGAGTGCGATACCGACCTCGGCGTGGTCCAGCACGGCTTCGAGCTGCTGCAGCAGCGCTTGCGTTTCGCCTTGGCGGCGCTGGCGCTGCTCAACCACCTGGTCGAAGGCGCGCGCCAGTTCACCGACCTCGCCGTGCCCGCTCGGGGCGGCATCGATCGGCGGGCCAGGGTCCAGCAGCATCAGTTCGGCACGCTTGCGCAGCGCCGAGATCGGTCGTGTCACGAACCACGCCCCCACGCCGGCCAGCAGCGCCGCGAGCAGGCCGACGCCTGCGGCGGCGAGCCAGGCGGTGCGCTGCGCGGCGGCCACCGGCGCCCAGGCGATGGCCTGTGGCGTCAGGCGCACCAGCACCCAGTCGGTGGTCGGTATGCCGGCCATCGACACCATGTGTTCGTCCGACAGGTTGGCCGTGCCGGCGGTGTCGATCGGGCTGCCCGAGTCGTGCCAGCGATTGAAGATTCCGGCCAGGCCGGGTTCCTGGTCGGCCTTGCCGAGCACGCGTTCCGGGTCGGGGTGGGCCAGCAGCACGCCCTGGCGATTCATCACCAGGTTGCGCGAGCCGTCGGGCTGCGCCGCACCGATGAGGCTGGAAAACAGGCTCGCCGAGCGCAGCGCCAGCGTGCCGGCCACGATGCCGGCCACCTTGCCGTCGCGCTCCAGCACCGGCACCGCAATCACCAGCAGCGGCGCGTTGCTGAGCCGGCCGACCAGCGGCTCCGAGATGACCGGCTGGTCGGTCGCCATTGCGGCCCGGAAGTATTCGCGGTCGGCGATGTTGATCGACTCGTTCGTCGGCACACCGCGCACCACGCGCGCCAGCACGCCGCCGGTGGGGCCGGCGACGATGACGCTGTCGAACAGCGCGCCGGCCGATGGTTTGTCGACCAGGAAGCGCGTCATCGCCAGCCGGTCCTGCCACAGGTCGGGCGTGACCTGCTGCGCCACCGCGCTGAGCGTGAGCTCGAGCATGTCCACCTTGTCGGCCAGCAGCGCGGCAACCCGCTCCAGGTCCTGCCGGTCGTTGTGCAGCAGCAGCTCGCTGATGTCGGCTTGCGTGGTCGTCAGCACCAGCTGCGTCGTGCCCAGCGCCGACAGCATGCCGGTGGCCACCGCCATCGCGACGATCTTGAACTTGAGCGTGGCGAACCAGCGCAACAGCGACGGAGCGATCGGTGGGAGTGTCATGCAGCGAGCTTCGCCGATCCCGCCAGCGGGCAAACCCCGATGTGAAACCGATTTGTCCCGCTTCTCCGAGCGATGCGCCCAGCCGAAAGGGCGCGGCCCTGCAACGTGCCGGGCTTTGCGCTAGGCTTGCCTCCCTCGTCATGGCCCCGACTCGGCGGGCCGGACCCACTGGAGACACCTCAGATGATCAAGATCACAGTCAATGGCAAAGCCGTGTCGGTAGATGCCGAGCCGGACATGCCGCTCTTGTGGGCGCTTCGCGAACAACTGCAGCTGACCGGCACCAAGTTCGGTTGCGGCATGGCGCTGTGCGGCGCCTGCACCGTGCACCTGGACGGCAAGCCGGTGCGCTCGTGCTCCACGCCGATGTCGGCCGCCGCCGGTAAGAAGGTCACGACGATCGAAGCCATGGCAGGCACGCGCACCGGCAAGGCCGTGCAGGCCGCGTGGGTCAGCCACGACGTGCCGCAGTGCGGCTACTGCCAGTCGGGCCAGATCATGAGCGCCTGCGCGCTGCTGGCCGACAACAAGAAGCCCAGCGACGCCGACATCGACAACGCCATGAGCGGCAACGTGTGCCGCTGCGGCACCTACAACCAGATCCGCGCGGCCATCAAGGACGCTTCGGTCACCTTGAGCAAGGGAGCCTGAGCATGGACCGCAATGAGTTCGACGTGGTGGCAGCGCAAGACGACGCTGCTTCGGCCCGAACCTCGCGCCGCGGCTTCCTGAAGGCGGGCGGCGCCGCCGCGCTGGTGGTCGGCTTTGCGCTGCCCACCGCCACCGGCCGTGCGTTGGCCGCATCGCCCACTACAGCGGTGTTCGCGCCGAATGCGTTCCTGCGCATCACGCCCGACAACCGCGTGACCGTGGTCACCGGCTCGGTCGAGATGGGGCAGGGCGTGTCCACCGCGATCCCGATGCTGCTGGCTGAAGAGTTGGACGCCGACTGGAGCAAGGTCAGCGTCGAGCAGGCGCCGGCCGACGTGGCCTACAACAACCCGGCCTTCGGCATGCAGGCCACCGGCGGCAGCACCACGGTGCGGGCCCACTACGAACCGATGCGCAAGGCCGGCGCTGCCGCGCGCGAAATGCTGGTGGCCGCGGCCGCCGCGCAATGGAAGCTCGACGCTTCGACCTTGCGCACCGAGAACGGCCAGGTGATCGCGCCGAACGGCAAGAAGCTGAGCTACGGTTCGCTCGTGGCCGAGGCGGCCAAGCAGCCTGTGCCCACCAACCCGAAGCTCAAGGACAGCAAGAACTTCAAGCTGATCGGCAAGCCCGTGAAGCGGCTGGACACACCGTCCAAGGTCAACGGCACGGCCAAGTTCGGCATCGACGCCCAGGTGCCCGGCATGCTGGTGGCGGTGATGGCGCGTGCGCCGCTGCCCGGTGCCAAGCCGGCCAAGGTTGACGACTCGAAGGCCAAGGCGGTCAAGGGCGTGCAGCAGGTCATCACCCTTCCGCATGGCGTGGCGGTGCTGGCCACCGGCTACTGGGCCGCGAAGAAGGGCCGTGATGCGCTCGTGATCCAGTGGGACCAGGGCGAGACGGCCGGTTTGTCGTCGGCCAAGGTCACCGCCATGCTGACCGAGGGCGCCGACAAGGCCGACGCCGTGGCGCTGGACAAGGGCAACCTGCGCGACGCGTCGGCCACCAGCGCCGCCACGGTGGACGCGCTTTACGAGGCGCCGTACTTGGCGCACGCCTGCATGGAGCCGATGAACTGCACCGCGTGGGTGCAGGGCACGGGCGCCGATGCAACGGTCGAGATCTGGGCCGGCACCCAAAGCCAGGGCCCGGCGCAAGGCATCCTGGCCCAGGTGGCGTCGGCCGCGCCGGGCAAGGTCAAGGTCAACACCTTGATGCTGGGCGGCGGTTTCGGGCGCCGCTTTGCGCCCGACTTCGCGATCGACGCGACCTTGCTCAGCAAGATCAGCGGCAAGCCGGTGAAGCTGGTCTACACGCGCGAAGACGACATGGCCGCGGGCTTCTATCGCCCCGCGTCGGTGGCGCGCTTTTCGGGCGCGGTTGATGCGCAAGGCAAGCCGTCGATGCTGAAGGTGGGCGTGGGCTCGCCCTCCATCATGGGCGGCTCGGGCTTCATGAAGATCCCCGACAACGGCGTCGACACCTTCGCGATGGAAGGCATTGCCGACCACCCGTACGACATCGACAACCAGCGCATTGCCTACGGCCGCGCCGAACCGGGGCCGCAGGTGTGGTTCTGGCGTTCGGTCGGGCACTCGCAGAACATCTTCTTCATGGAAGGTTTCATCGACGAGTTGGCGACGGCGGCGAAGAAGGATCCTTATGAGTTCCGCCGTGGCCTGCTGAGCAAGCAGCCGCGCTACAAAGCGGTGCTCGAAGCCGCGGCCGACAAGGCCGGCTGGGGCAAGCCACTGCCGGCCGGCGTGTTCCGCGGCATCGCGGTGGCGCAGAGCTTCGGCAGCTACGTGGCCGAGGTGGCCGAGGTGTCGGTCGCGGCCGACGGCACGCCCAAGGTGCACCGCGTGGTGGCGGTGGTGGACTGCGGCGTGACGGTCAACCCCGAGATCATCCGGCGCCAGATCGAAGGCTCGATCGTCTACGGCCTGAGCGCGGCGCTGTACGGCAAGATCACCTTGAAGGACGGCAAGGTCGAGCAGGGCAACTTCCACGACTATCCGGTCCTGCGCATGAACGAGATGCCCAAGGTCGAGGTGCACATCCTGCCCAGCACCGAAGCGGCCGGCGGCATCGGCGAACCGGGCACGCCGCCGATTGCGCCGGCGGTGGTCAACGCGATCTTCGCAGCCACTGGCAAGCGCATTCGGTCGTTGCCGATCGACCCGTCGGCCTTGAAGAAGGCTTGACGCGATGGCCGCGCCGTTCCGTGCCGACCAGGTGGGCAGCCTGTTGCGGCCGGAGGCGTTGGCGATTGCACGCGCGTCATGGAAGCGCGGCGAGCTCGACGCCGCGGCGCTCGCCGCGGCCGAAGACCAGGCGGTCCGCGACGCGGTGCGGCGCCAGCAGCAGGCCGGACTGCACAGCATCACCGATGGCGAGTTCCGGCGCGACTGGTGGCACCTGGACTTTTTGGGCCAGCTCGACGGCGTGACCGTGAAAGCCAACGACGGCCCGAAGTTCAGGGTCGCCGGCCAGGAGCAGCCGCCGATCGCCACCGTGACCGGCAAGGTCGGTTGCAGCCTGCCGATCATGGCCGATCACTTCGCCTTCCTGAAGTCGGTGGTCGGGTCGGGCGGCACGCCGAAGATGACGATCCCGTCGCCGTCGATGCTGCACCTGCGCGGCGGGCGCGCGGCGATCTCGGCCACGGCCTACCCTGATCTGGCCGAATTCTGGGCCGATGTGGCAGCGGCCTACCGCGTTGCGATCGCCTACCTTGCCGAGGCCGGTTGCCGCTACCTGCAGCTCGACGACATCACCTTCGCCTACCTGTGCGACCCGAAAATCCAGGCCAACTGCCGCGCCAATGGCGATGACCCGGCGGCGCTGCCGAAGATCTACGCACAGACCATCAACGCTGCGCTGATCGGCAAGCCGGCCGACATGACGGTCACGATCCACACCTGCCGCGGCAACTTCAAGAGTGCCTGGGTCGCCGAGGGCGGGTACGACCCGGTGGTCGAGGCGATGTTCTCGACGAACGTCGACGGCTACTTCATGGAGTTCGACAGCGCCCGCGCTGGCGGCTTCGAGCCCTTGAAGATCCTGCCGAAAGGCAAGAAGGTGGTGCTGGGCCTCGTCACCACCAAGCTCGGCGAGCTGGAGTCGAAGGACGAACTGAAGCGCCGCATCGATGAAGCCGCGAAGTTCGTGCCGCTGGACGACCTGTGCCTGTCGCCGCAGTGCGGTTTCTCGAGCACCCACCACGGCAACGCGCTGTCGCAGGACGACCAGTGGCACAAGCTGGAGCGTGTGGTCGAGGTGGCCAACGACGTGTGGGGGACGTCATGAATCAATTTGCCTTCAGCGCCTTCGAAGCGAGCGCCAACCTCGAAGTTTGCTGACACTGCGGCCGCGCCTTTCGTCGGCGCACTGCCCGAGAAGGCGACCGCACGTCGCGAAAGAGTTCCGGTTCTCGCCGCTCTGCGGCCGATCCGCCTCAAGAACCCCGCGCCCGCACCGATCTGCGCAGAGTCTGCATTCTTCGCGTCCCGCGAGGAAGCCTCCCGAGCGCCACGTTCCCAGTCCGCACCGACCATGTCTGCGATCGACCTCCATCGACCCGCCGAGCGCGCGCCCGCAGGCCGCGGCTGGGCTGCGTTCCGGCGCGTGCACCTCTTCGACTACAACGTGATTGCCACGCGCTTCTGGCTCGTGCTGGCGCTGGCCGGTGCGCTGTCGATGGGGGTTGCGGGTTGGCAGGTGGTGCGGCTGCCGGCGGGCGACATCGTGCAGGTGGTCGCGTGGATGATGATCGTCGCGCTCGCTGCGGCGTTTCCGGTCGCCATTCCGCGCACCAAACATTCGATCGCGGTCGGCGACGTGTTCGTCTTCCTGCTGCTGGCGCTGTACGGCGCGGCACCGGCGGCGCTGGCAGCGGCGCTCGAAGGCGGCATCGCCTGCACGCGCAGTTCGGCGCGCGTGAGCAGCCGCATTGCCACCACCGCCACCGCGGCGCTGGCCATGTACGCCAGCGGTTTGCTGTTCGAATGGGCCGACCCGGCGCTGCTGGCCGCCGGTGTGCCTTCGGCCGGCGCCCACCTGGCCGCGCTGGCGCTGGCCGCGGTGTGTTACTTGCCGGCCAGCACCATGCCGCTGATGCAGGTGGTGTGCCTCAAGCACGGCCGCTCGCTGCGCCTGAAAGAGTGGTTTGCCGATGCCTCGGGCATGGGCGCGGTGTACCTGGTCGCGTCGCTGATGGCCGGTGTGCTGTCGCTCAACGCACAGCAGTTCGGGCGCTCGGTGGTGGCGGTCGGCGTGGGCGTGGTGGGTGTGGGCCTGGCGATGCTGCGCAGCCACTTCGGGCACCAGATCGCCGAGCACCAGGCGCAGGAAGAGCGGGTCGAGGCGGCCGAACTCGAGGCGGTGCAGAACCAGCAGCGCTTTCACGCCGCGTTCACGCACGCCGCGATCGGCATGGCCATCGTGTCGCCGCAGGGCCAGGTCCTGCAGGTCAACCAGGCCTTGTGCGCGCTGGTGGCCTGCCAGCCCGAACACGTGCTGGGCCAGCCGTTCGGCGGCCTGCTGCACCCGGGCGACGCGGCGCTGCTGGAGCGCCATGCGGCCGGCATTTCCACGCGCCACCAGGAATCGTTCTCGATCGAGATGCGCTGCCTGTCGCACGACCGCTCCAGGGGCGAGATCTGGGTGTCGCTGCACTGCGGCCTGTTCGGCGATGCGACGACCGGCCAGGCCGGCCTGATCTACCAGTTGCACGACATCACCTCGCGGCGCCGCGCCGAAGGCGACCTGCGCCACATCGCCTATCACGACAGCCTGACCGACCTGGCCAACCGCAACTGCTTCCAGCAACGCCTGAACGTGGCCGTCGAGCGGCACCGCCAGGATCCGCGCGCCGGCTTTGCGGTGATGTGCCTGGACCTGGACCGCTTCAAGATCGTCAACGACAGCCTGGGTCACCCAGCCGGCGACCAGTTGCTGAAAGTGGCGGCCGCGCGCATCAGCGCCGGCGTGCGCCCGGGCGATCTGGTGGCGCGGCTGGGCGGCGACGAATTTGCGATCCTGCTTGAGGGCAATGGCGATCATTCGTCGCGCGACGACCTGGTGCGCCTGGGTGAACGCCTGCGCCATTCGCTGGAGCAGCCGGTCAAGATCAACGGTACCGAAGTGCGGCCGGCGGCCAGCATCGGCCTGACCTTTTGCGACACCGAATACCGCGACGCCGACGAAGTGCTGCGCAACGCCGACCTGGCCATGTACAAGGCCAAGGGTGACGGCAAGGGCCGCCTGGCGCTGTTCGACACCAGCCTGACCGAGCAGCTCGGGCACAAGCTGCAGCTCGAAGCCGACCTGCGCCGCGCCATCGGCGAGGGCCAGCTGGCGCTCGCCTACCAGCCGCTGTTCCAGCTCGAGCCGTACCGGCTGTGCGGCTTCGAGGCGCTGGCGCGCTGGGTCCACCCGGTGCGCGGCGCCATCAGCCCGGGTGTGTTCATTACGCTGGCCGAAGAGACCGGCTGCATCGAGGCGCTGACGCGCTGGGCGGTGGACGAAGCGGTGCGCCAGCATGCGGCCTGGTGCCGCCAGGCGCCGCACCTGGGTGAGTTGGTGATGCACGTGAACGTGTCCGGCAAGGACCTGGCCAAGCCCGAGTTCGTGCCTCATGTGCGCAGCGCGCTCGAACAGCACGGCCTGCCGGCCCGCCAGCTCGTGCTCGAGATCACCGAGAGCACCTTGATGGAACACCGCGAGGTCGCGATGCTGGCGCTGGCCGAGTTGCGGGCGCTGGGCGTGAAGCTCGGCATCGACGACTTCGGCACCGGCTACTCGTCGCTGGCCTACCTGAGCACCTTGCCGTTCGACTGCCTGAAGATCGACCGCTCGTTCGTGATCGGCATGCAGCACAGCGCGCAGAACGTCGAGATCGTGCGCACCGTGGTGTCGCTCGGCCGCTCGCTCAACAAGGACGTGGTGGCCGAAGGCATCGAGACGCACGAACAACTGCAGCGCCTGAAGCAGCTCGGTGCGACGATCGGGCAGGGCTATCTGCTGGCGCGCCCGCTCAACCCGCTGCAGGTGGGCGAGCTGCTGACCGAGCCGGCCGTCTCGCCGGGTTGAGGCGGGCTTGCCAGGTGCTGCCCGCCTGCGGACTTGGCGGGCGTGCGTCAGGCCGGCAGGCGCCGCACCTGCACCGTCGCTGTCATGCCCTGGTAGGCATCTGCGGCACCGAACCAGCTGCCCGAGATCGGCGAGGCCTGGCTCGGGTCGCGCGCCACGCCCACGCGGATCAACTGGTTGCCACCGAGCATGTTGTTGGTCGGGTCGAAGGTGACCCAGCCTGCGCCGGGCAGGTAGACCTGCAGCCAGGCGTGCGTGGCCCCGGCGCCGACGGTGGCCGACGCACCGGCACTGGCACCGGCCTCGGCCACGTTGTCCAGCGCCGGGTCGTACAGGTAACCCGACACGAAGCGTGTGGCCATGCCCAGGCGGCGCACCGCTTCCATCATCAACAGCGCGAAGTCGCGGCAACTGCCGGTGCCCAGGCGGACTGTCTCCAGCGGCGTCTGCGTGCCCTCTTCATCGCGCTGCGCATAACCGAAGTGGTCGCGGATGAACTGGTTCATCGCCAGCAGCAGGTCGCGCGTGCCGGTGGGGCCGTCGGTGCGGATGAACTGGCGCGCCCAATGCGTCAGCACGCCTTCCGGGTCGTCGTGGTGCGGGCGCATGTAGTGCTCCAGGTCGAAGCGCTCTTCCACCGAATAAGCAAATGGAAAGATCAGCGCGCTGGGCGACAGTTGCAGCTCGGGGAAGTCGGCCTGCGCATGTTCGATCGTGAACGAGCAGGTGATCTGCAGCTCGGTCGCTTCGCCCAGCGGCGTGACCAGCGCCACCGAGTTGGAGTGCGGGTCCTGGATCATGCGCACCGTGGCGTCGGGGCTGACCTCGAGGTCGGTGGCCAGCACGCGCTGGTCGTGGCTGTCGCGCGGGCGGAACATCACGCGGTGCTCGCCGAAGGTGACTGGCGAGCCGTAGCGGTAGACGGTGGTGTGGGTGATGTCGTAGCGGATCGGCATGTGGGCGAGCTTACGCGAACGCGCGCGGGGCGCCGGTCGGCCGCCGGGTTCAGGGCCGATGCTGGAGCGAGATGCGCAGTTCGCGTGGCGCAATGCGGCCCGAGCGGGCTTCGTCTGCCGAAAGCGGGTCGAACGCGAACGCCGTCGCGCCGTCCATCGTCGCCTTGCCGATGCTGCGGACCTTGGCGGGCAAGCCACCCGTGGCGGTCGGGGTGTCGCAATCGCCGACCCGAAGCGCCGGCTCCGGCGCTTCGGACTTGACTGCGACCTTGACGATGCTGCGCGTGGCCGCCGCCAGCACCGGCGAGCTGCACGGCTGCAGCACCAGCTTCAGCGTCTCGTCACCTTGCGCGCCGACGAAGCGGTAGGGCCCGAGCGAGACGAGCTGGCCTGCAGCGACCTTGACGCTGTCGATCCGCGACTCGGTGCCGCGCGGGTTGAGGTTGAACACACGCACGCGCCCGGGCAAGGTCGGCCGGTAGTGGACCTGGAAGCGGTCGCCGGTGCGAAACACATGGCGCGCCGGGTCGACCGGCCGCGCCGTCAGGCCGGGCCCGATCAGGTGGACCTCGTAGGCAACCCCGGCCTGCAGCTCGGCAGCCAGCGGCGGCTCGCCCGCCACGGCCGCGGGGAGCGGCGCCGCGCTGACGGGCGGGTTTGTCGAACCGATCGAACCCATCGAACTCAGCGTGCTGCTCCCACCCATCGGCCCCATCGAGTCCGGCAGCCCCGCCGACCAGCCCGCCGCCGAACTCGCCGTGCCCACACCCGCACCCGCGCCCGCAGCCGGTTCGGCACCGAACCATTTGGTGATCGACCCGCCGAGCCCCTGCGCCAGCGCCGTGCCCACGCCATTGCCCAGCCCCTGGGCGATCAGCGCCGCCAGGGTTGCGACGAACAGGCCGCGCGTGCCGGGCCGCGGCGCGCTGGCTGCGCTTTCCATGCCGGGGCTGTAGAACACTTCCGTCGCGCCCGAGACCTGCGCGTTGGCGGTGCCGGCGAGCGCCACCAGGGCGTGAATGGCAGCCCGCGCAAGCGCTTTCGCGAAGCGGCGGGAAGGGGGGCGAGGTGCGGCGAGAGGCATGGCGTGCTCCTGTGGGGTGATTCGAATCCCTGTTGAGTGGCCGCCTTCACGAATTGCATTCAAACGCCGTCGCGGAAAGTTGCGTGTCGCGCCGTGTCGAGCCGGCGGCACGGTGCCCGGATCAGGCCGACACCGCCTGCCGTGCCGACACCAGCACGCGGGCCAGCGCGTTGTGCAGGAATTCCTGCCGCACTGCCACGTTCACGCCCGGCACCATCCAGCGGGTCATCTGCACACCGCGGTTGGGCAGGAAGGGCCCCATGAACGAACCGTCGCCGATCACCTTGAAGGCCGAGAACTCGCCCGCCGGCACCTTCACGTTCTCGCGCCCGACGATGCGGAAGTCGTACTCACCGCTGCCGTTGGTGGCACCGATCTGCTGGAACCGGCTCGACCACTTGCGGCCCACCTGCAGCTCGGCCGGGTTGACCTGGTTGGGCACCGGGAAGCGGTGCTGGCGGTCCTGGATCAGGTTGCCCATCAGGTCGATCACGGTGCCGTTGGCGTACTCGACCCGGTTGGCCGCGATGTCGACCCGCTTGACCACGAGTCGGATGCTCTGCTGCAACGTGTTGGAGTGCAGGTGGCGGTCATGGAAGAGGTATTCGTCCCCCGGCGTCCAGATCGGCCGGAACGGGTAGCTGCCGGCCGAGTTCGGGTTGCCCGAGCCCTTGAAGCGCGCCGGCACCGGGTGGTTCGCGCCGAGCAGCAGGGCCGGCGCGCGTTGCGGCGCCGGGCGCGGGGCAGGCGCAGGGGCTGGGGGAGCGGCGTGTGTGCCGGCTGGGGCTGGGGCTGGGGCGGAAGCGCGCGCCGCAGCCGCCTTGCGCGCCTCCGCCTGCGTTTGCGCCAGCAATTGCTGGTGGCGCACCTGCGCGGCTTCGGCGAACCTGCCGTTCGGATAGCGTTTCAGATAGTCGGCCCAGTCGGCCGGGTTCAAGGACGCCTTGATCCGGCTCCAGGTCTCGAGCTCTTCGACGGCCTGGCGCTCCAGTTCGGTGGCAGAGAGCTTGGGCGCCGGAAACAGGTAGACGTCGCTGTCGAGCGAAGTCGACTCCCACGGCACCTGCGCACCGCCAGAGGCGTCGACCACGTTGGTGCGCACGCGCTTGAGCGCCGCTTCGAGCGAGACGCCCTTGACGGCCAACTCGCGCACCAGGTGTTCGGTGTACAGGCCGTTGCGGCTGCCCACGACCTCGACGGCCACCCTTCCGGGCGCGGTGCCGAAGGCCAGCAAGGTGCCGGCCGGTGCGTCGTAGGGGCCGATGCCCTTCAGCGGCGCACGCACACGCGGGCCGAACGGGTCGTCGCGGCAGGCGTCGAGAAAGATCAGCCCGGTCTTGCCCTTGGTGCGGCCCAGGGTGTCGATCAGCAGCGTGAGGTCGACACACTGGTTGCGAATGTCGCCCGGCGCCTCGACGTTGCCGTCCACCGGCAGCATGTAATTGCGCCAGTCCAGTTGCGCGGCATGGCCGGCGTAGAAAAACAGGCCGGTGCCCACGCTGCGATCGGCCATCGCCTGCCCGAAGGCCTGGATGGCGCCTTTCATCTGCGCCTGGGTCGCGTTGAGCCGCAGATCGACGGCAAAACCGGCCCGGCCGAGCAGCTCGGCCATCGAGCGGGCATCGTTGGTGGCGTTGTTGAGCGGGTTGTGGCGGTAGCGGTCGTTGCCGATCACCAGCGCGGTGCGGCCTGTCGTGCCGGATGCGCCGGTGGTGCCGCTGGTGCCGGACGCCCGCGGCACGGCGGGCACGATCGTGGCCTGGGCCGACAGCGCTGCCAGCGGCGCGCCGGCCCAGGCGGCCGAGGTAGCCAGTGTGTGCTTCAAGAGCTCCCGTCGCGATGTCATGACCGTGTCTCCTTCGCGCTGCGCACACTGGCTTACTGGCTCATGATGCTCCAGGGCAAGCCCACCAGCGCACCACCGCCGTCGCTGGCCGCGTCCACCGTGACGCGCCGCTTGACCGATGCCGGCCGTGCCGCGCTCGGCGCTTTCATCAGCCAGATCTGCGTCTCGCCAGTGGCACCGTTGTGCCACAGGATATCGGCGAAGCCGTCACGGTCGAAGTCGTTCGAGCCGGCAACCCGCCAGGGCGACCCGACCAACAGCTTGCGCCCGTTCTCGTCCAGTACCGTCGCCCGCGCCACGATGCGGCGGGTCAGCATGGACCAGATCTGCGTCTCGCCGGTGCTGCCGTTGTGCCACACCAGGTCGGCCCGGCCGTTGCCGTCGATGTCGTTCGCGCTGACCAGTTTCCAGGGTGCCGAAACCAGCATCGCCTGGCCTTGTTCGTTCAGCACGGTGGCGCGGCGCACGATGCGGTGGCGGTTCATGATCCAGATCTGCGTCTCGCCGCTGGCGCTGTTGTGCCAGACGATGTCGGACTGGCCCTGCGCATCCCGGTCCATGTTGGCGGTCGCGGCAATGCTCCAGGGCGGCCCGATCAGGATCGGCTTGCCGAGTTCGTCGACCACGGTCGCGCGGTCTTTGCGCACATGGCCGTCCATGAACCACAGTTGCGTCTCGCCGGTGGCACTGTTGTACCAGAGCAGGTCGGCGTTGCGGCCTTCGCTGGCGCTGTTGAAGTCGCGTGTGCCGACGATGCGCCATGGCGGCCCGATGTGGATCGGCTGCACGCCGTCGGTGATGGTCGCGCGGCCGATGCGCGACCCGCCGCGCATGAACCAGATCTGCGCTTCGCCGGTCGCGGCGTTGTGCCACACGATGTCGCCGTTGCCGTCCTTGTTGAAGTCGTTGCTGGCGACGGCGTTGCCGATCGGCAGGGCCGCTGGCGGTGACGCCGCGGGGGGCGTGCCGGCCGCCGGAGCCGACGCGCCGCAGTCGTCGCCGAACACCTGCACGATCTTGTAGTAGTGGTGCCCGGCGTGGGTCCACGCCGCGGCGCCGACGCCGATGTGTTTCGCCCTGGTCTGGCGCAGGTTGATATCGTGGCCGGCCGACTTCTTCCAGAACTGCATCGCTGCGCTGACGACGGTGGGCGGTACGGCCACGTTCGGCTGCGACGCGAACTCGTACACGTTCTCGGCGTAGAAGCAGGGCCGGTAGGCGTTGGTGGCCTGGATGCGCTGCTCGATGCTGCGGCCGTCGGCCGTGTGACCAGTGGTGTTCGTGCGCGCCTGGTATTCAGCGTATTGCTGGGCCGCCTGCATCAGCGGGGCGCTTTGCACCAATGCCGGCAGGCCCAGGCTGGCACGGTAGTTGTTGGTATCGCCCAGGATCGGGCGCACGAACCGCGCGGTGTCGATGGGAATGGACTGCGCCTGCGCCGCGTGGGCTGCCAACAGGGTGCCGGCCGCGAGCGCGGCGATGTTCAGAAAGGTTTTCATGCGGATTCCTTGAGGTTGATGACGGTTGAGGGAGGGAACGCCACTGAGTGACACCCGCCCGCCATCCCTTTCAAACGGGACCGTTTCAAACCGGACCGCGCCTACGTACACTGCTGCGCATGCAAGCGCCCGCGCCCGCCGATATCCAGGCCCTGTTGCGGCGCATCGCGCAGCGCGACCAGGTGGCGTTCCGCACGCTTTACGAACTGTTCGCGCGCCGGGTCTATGCGTTCGTGTTGCACCGCTGCCGGCAGGAAGCGCTGGCCGAAGAAGTGGTGTCCGACACCTTGCTGCAGGTCTGGAAAGCGCCCGAGAGTTTTCGAGGCGAATCGGCGTTTTCGACCTGGCTGCTCGGCGTGGCGCGCTTCAAGATGCTGGAGCGGCTGCGCCAGCGCGGGCCCGAGGCCGACGACGTGGACGAGCTCGACGAGAACCTGCTCGTCGAGGAGACCGGCCCCGACGACGTGGCCGCGATGCGCCAGCGCAGCGAAGGCGTGCGCGAGTGCCTGGAGCTGCTGCCCACCGAACAACGCGAGTGCATCCACCTGGCTTACTACGAAGGCTGGACGCTCGACGAGATCGGCGCGCAGATGGGGCTGAAGAAGGAAACCGTGGGCACGCGCCTGTTCTACGCGCGCAAGAAGATCCAGGCCTGCATGGCCGCACTGCTGGCGCGCGAACGGGGTCTGAGTGGGTCGAGTGGGTTCAGTGAGGCGCCGGCATGAACCGCTTGCCGTACGACGAGGTGTTCGACGCACTGATGCGCCGCTCCGCCGCCGGGACGCTGAGTGACGATGAGCGCGCGCGCCTGGAGGCGCACCTGCGCGAGCACCCCGAGCGGCGCGCCGATCTCGATTGGGACCAGGCCTTCACCGAGCAACTGCAGCACAAGGTCGCCGCGCTGCCGGCGCTGCCTGGCTGGGAGCGCACGGCGCGTTGGTTGGCGGCAGAGCAGGCCGAGCAAGCCACGCAAAATGAGCGGGCCGCACAGAACGAGCAGACCTCGGCCGATGCGTCTCGGCCGCGGCGCACGGTCATGCGCGCCGGTGTTCTGGACCGCCTCGCCGAGTGGCTGCAGGCGTCGCTCGGGCTGGCGCTGAACACCCAGGCGATGGCGGTGGCGTTGGTGCTCGCGCAGGCCGGGGTGATCGGCTGGTGGGCCTGGCAATACGAGCCGCGCGGCCAGGACGGCGAGCACGGCCAGGTCCGCAGCGGCACGCCCGAGGCCACGCCGCGCGGCCCGCTGCTGCGCGTGTCGTTCCGCCAGGACCTGCGCGAGGCCGAGTTGCGCAGCGCGCTGGTCGAGGTGGGCGGCGAGATCGTCGGCGGGCCGGGGCAGCTCGGCGTCTATCTCGTGCGAGTGCAGACAGGCGACCTGCAGGCGGCGGCGCAGCGGCTGCGCGGCGGCGGCAAGACCGAACTGGTCGAGGTCATCGGAGCAGGGCGATGACGCGGCTGCGTTGCCTCGCGGCGTGGCAGCTCGCGTTGGCCGCGATGCTGGTGGCCGCGGCCGCAGCCGCAGCCGCGCAGGCGCAGGCACCTGCCAGAGTGGCCCTGCTGATCGGCAACGCCGCTTATGCCGACGCACCGCTACGCAACCCGCTGAACGACGTGCGTGAGGTGGCGGCATCGTTGTCGGCGCTCGGTTTTGCCGTCACCGCGCACGAGAACCTGAAGCTGCCCGAGATGCGCGCGGCGTTGCGCCAGTTCGTGCTCGGCACGCGCTCGGCCCAGTTCCGGTTGGTTTACTTTGCCGGCCACGGGCTGCAACTGCGCGGGCGCAGCTACCTGCTTCCGGTGGGCGCGCGCATCGGCAGCGAAACCGATGTGCTGGAGCGCACGGCCGACGCGACCGAAGTGGTTGAACAGCTCGGTGCCATCGAACAAGGTGCCAACGTGGTGATCATCGACGCCTGCCGAGTGCACCCGCTGTTCACTGCCGGCAGCCGCCGGATGTGGGCCGCGCGGCCGGGGCTGTCGGCGCTGCCTGCACCGCGCGGCACCGTGGTCGCGTTCTCGACCCGGCCCGGCCAGGTGGCGCTGGACGGTGCGGGCGCGCTCAGCGTCTACACGCGCCACCTGAGCCAGGCGCTGAGAGACGCGCCGGCCCTGCCGGTGGAGGCCTTCTTCAAGCGGGTGCGCGCCGGCGTGGCGGCCGAGACCGGCCAGCGCCAGGTGCCGTGGGAAAGCTCCGACCTGAACGGCGAACTGTGCTTCCGGCCCGAAGCAAACGGCCGCTGCCGGCAGGAGCCTTGACCGGCTGCATTGAATGCTTTTCACGCCGACGCGCACTCAGGGCGGTGCGGGCAGCCTGGCCCGCCTCAACCTGGAGCAATGACCATGCGCAATACCCTGTGGACCCGATTCGACCGTGCGCTGCGTGCCGCTCGGTGGCACCCGCTGCTGGCCTCGCCGCTCGTCGTGCTGGCCTGCCTGCTGGCCGCCTGCGGCAGCCCTGGCCGCGCTACGGCCGGCGCGGCCGGTGCGGCCGACGCGGCATTTCAGGAACAGCCGGTGCAAATTGCGGCGCCGGACGTGAAGCTGACCGGCCAGTTGTTCACTCCCTCGGGTCCGTCGCTGCGGGGCGCGCGGCGCCCGGCGATCGTGCTGATGCACGGTTGCGGCGGCATGAACGACACGCGCGGCGCATTGGTCGCACGCCACCGCGACTGGGCCGAGCGCTTTGCGCGCTGGGGTTTCGTGACGCTCACGCTCGACAGCTTCGGCCCGCGCGGCATCGGCCCGGTCTGCGAACTGAAAGACCGCCCGATCCAGCCCTGGAACGAGCGCACCGCCGATGCTTATGCGGCGCTCGGCCACCTGGTCAGCCGCAGCGACGTGGACCCGGCGGCGGTGTTTGTGCTCGGCTGGTCGCACGGTGGCTCCACGGTGATGAGCGTCGTGCGCGCGCAGGCGCCGGGCCGGCAGGCCGCCGGCCCGCACTTCAAGGCCGCGATCGCGTTCTATCCGGGTTGCAGTCAGCCGATGCGGCAGAAGGTCTATCGGCCGACGATGCCCTTGCTGATCCTGCACGGCGAGGCCGACGACTGGACGCCGGCGGCACCGTGTGTCGAGCTGGCGGCGAAGTTGCAATCGGCCCCGTGGCCGGTGCAGACGATCACCTACCCCGGCGCTCACCACGGCTTCGACGCGCCGAGCGGCCCGGTGCGCTTGTTGCCCAAGGTCTACAACCCCGCCAATCCGGGTGAGCGTGGTGCTCACATCGGCTCTGACCCGAAGGCGCGGCTGCTGGCCATCGACGAAGTCAGGCGCTTCGTCGATCGGCAACTGCAGCCGTAGCCGCGGGCCTGGCGCGCGCTTGCTACTTGCACTACTTGCGCTTCTTCAGTTCGATCTGCACCAGGTCGGGCCGGTCGGAGATGATGCCGTCCACGCCCATGTCGAGCAGCTTCATGATCATCGAAGGTTCGTTCACGGTCCACGGGATCACGCTCAGGCCGAGGGCTCGCGCTTCGTCCAGCAGGGCCGGCGTCAGGTAGGTCTGGTTCGGGGCCCAGATCTTTCCGCCCGCGGCATGCACGGCGCGCGGCACCGAGCCGCCGTGGGCCTCGGGCGCAAAGCCCGCCAGCCACGGCGACGCTGCACCACCTGGCCCCGGCGCCAAGGTGCGCGGCGAGCTGAGGTACATCGTGCGGATCTCGGGCGCCTCGCGCTGCACCACCTGCAGGCTGGCCCAGTCGAACGACTGGATCATCAGCCGTTGCTGCATGCCGGCGGCGCGGATCTCTTCGATCACGCGGCGCACAAACGCCTCGGGCGCCAAGGTGGCGGCGCGGTCCAGCGGTGACAGCTTGGTTTCACAGTCAAAGCCGATCCGCGTGTTGCCGGAGCGCTTGACCAGATCGAACAGGTCGGACAGTTTCGGGATCCGCGCGCCGTCGATCGGCTGCTGCTGCGGAAAGCCCTTGGCGTACTCGGTGCCGGGTTTCAGCCGGCCGACGTCATACCGCTGCAGCTCCGCGAATGTGAGTTCGCTGATCAGCGGGCCCGGCTTGGCTAGCCACTGGCCGTCGGGGCCGCGCGTGGTGTCGGGGTTGAGCTGCAGGTCGTGGTGGATCACGACCACACCATCCTTGGTGATGGCCATGTCGCATTCGAGCGTGTCCACCCCCAGATCGAGCGCCTTCTGGAATGCGGGCAGCGTGTTCTCGGGCATGCCGCGCGCGCCGCGGTGACCTTGAAGGTCGAAGGCGTGGCTGCCGAAAGACGTGAATGCGGCGACCGCCGCGATGAGTGCAATTACGCGCAGGCGACAGTTCATGCCGGCCATTCTGGCACCGGCGCTTCGCTCCGACGGATCAGTGCGCCAGTGCGTCGTGCAGCCAGGCGCGTGCGATGCGCCAGTTGCGTTGCACGGCCACGGCAGAGCTGCCGTCCAGCTCGGCAATCTCGTCGATGCCCAGGCCGCCGAAGTGGCGCAGCTCGACCAGGCGAACCTGGTCAGAAGACACTCGGCCCAGCCGCTCCAGCGCCGCATGCAGCGTGTCGAAGGCCATCTCTTCGGTCGGTTCATCGGCCAGCGCAGACACCAGGGTCACGCCGGTGGCACCGCGGTCGCGCTGCGTGTGGTCGATCAGCACGCGGCGCACCAGTTGGGCCGAGCAGGCCACGAAGCGGGCACGGTCGCGCGCTGCGAGCCGTTGTTGCACCATCAGCTTCAAGGCCGTGCCGTGCACCAGCTCGGTGGGCGACACCGGTTGGCGCGCGCGCGGGCCCGCCAACATGCGGCGTGCGCCGTGGCGCATCTCGGCGTACACGGCAGTGATCAACTTGTCGCGCGCGCCCGGGCTGTCGGTTTCAACCGCGCGCAGCAGGTCGGTGACACTGGGTGCGGCGAGCTTTTCGGTGACCGTCGGAAGCATGTTGGGGTATGGATTGGGTTCGAAATCACTGTACGTCAGTTCGCCTCGACCGGGGTCGCCAAGCCTGCGACACTCGTCACATGAACAGCCCACTGCTCCCCTCGGTCCCGGTTCCCGACTCGGCTTCCAGCGCCCCATTGCCGACCCCATTCGCCACGCTGATGGTAAGCAATTGCAACCTGCTGAACCTGGCCTTGCCGGGCCGTGTGTTCTACGACAACCAGGACCCTTACAGCGCCGACGAATACACCCGCAAGATCGACTGGCTGGGTGCGCAACTGGCCCGCCTCAACGCCGACGTGGCAGGCTTCCAGGAAGTGTGGGACGAAGCCGCACTGAAGGCCGCGGTGGCGCGCAGCGGCCTGCGTTATGTGCACGTGCTCGCACCCGGCACCGAGACCGGTGCGGTGGGCACGCCGCGCGTGGGCCTGGCAAGTCGGCTGCAAGTCGAAGCGGTCGAGTCGATCGTCGACTTCGCGCCGCGCGAGCACGTGCAGGTGCCTGAACTTGGCGCCCACACACGTTTCGAGCGGCCAGTGCTGCACGCCACCCTGCGCACGCGCAACGGGGTGCGCCTGCACGTGCTGGTGGTGCACCTCAAGTCCAAGCGCCCGAAGTACTTGCAAGACGCGGCCGGCAACGTTCTCGAAGACCGCGACGATCCAGTCGTGACGGTGCGTGCGACCCTGCGCTCGCTGGTGATGCGCGGCGCCGAATCGGCCGCGCTGCGCGGCATCGTGCTCGGGCTGGTGCAGCGCACGCGCGCCCCGCTGCTGTTGCTAGGCGACATGAACGACAGCCCGCATTCGGTCACCTGCCAGATGGTGGCCGCCACCCAGGCCATTGCCTACGACCGCCAGGCGCGCGACAGCGCGCTGTTCCACGCCTACGAGGTGCAGACCGAGCCGGGCCTCAAGCGCGACATGGCGTATTCGCACGTGCACCAGGGCTGGCCCGAGCTGCTGGACCAGATCTGGGTCAGCGAGGAGTTCGTGCCCATCAGCCGATTTGCGCTGGTCGACGTGCGCAGAGTCGAGTTCTTCAACGACCACATGCAGGATAGCCGCGAACGCTTTCGCAGCGACCACGGTTTCGTGCGCGCCATGCTGCGCCTGAAAGCATGAAGGACACCGAGGTGTCCTTCATTTGAATCGCAGCGGGCTCATGTCCCGCTCCCTCCCCGCTCTTGTTCTGCGACTGGGTTTACTTCTTGTTCTGCTTCTCGGTCTTCTTCGCCTTGGTCGGCGCCGCAGCCGCCGCAGCGACTACAGGTGCCACGACCACTTCTTCTTCAACCGCGGCCTGGACCGACACCGATGCGATCACCGGGTTGACCTTGCCCTGCGTCATCACCTTGATGCCGTCGGCCAGCTTGATGTCGTTGACGTGCAGCGACTGGCCCTTGGCCATCGAGCCCAGGTCGACGGTCAGGAACTCGGGCAGTTGCGAGGCCAGGCACTGGATCAACAGCTCGGTCATCACGTGGTTCACCACGCAACCGTCGGTCTTGACGGCCGGCGAGTTTTCTTCGTTGATGAAGTGCAGCGGAACCTTCTTGGTGATTTTGGTGGTGGCATCGACGCGCTGGAAGTCGATGTGCAGCACGATCGGGCGGAACGGGTGCATCTGGTAATCGCGCAGCAGCACGTTCTGTGACTTGCCGGCGAGTTCCATCTCGAGGATGGACGAGTGGAACGCTTCCTTCTTCAGCGCGAAGAAGAGTGCATTGTGGTCCAGCTCGATCATGGCTGGCGTGCCGGCACCGTAGACGATGCCAGGCACCTTGGCGGCGTTGCGCAGGCGGCGGCTCGCTCCGGTCCCCTGCAGCGTACGCTCAAAAGCGACGAATTTCATGTTGACTCCAGTAAGAGGCAATCACCCGCGACCAGGCTGATTGCATGGATGGGCCTTTCGACCCGGCTTGCAGCAGCCGAACCGGCCGCTGCCTCGTTTGCGCATCAGAAGTTGGCGTTCTGCTCCGCAAACAAAGACGTGACCGATTCGCCGTCGGAAATGCGACGGATCGTTTCGGCGAACAGGAACGCCACCGACAGTTGGCGAACCTTCTTGCATTTCTTGCCATCCTCGCTGAGCGGGATGGTGTTGGTGATGACCACTTCGTCGAGCGCCGAAGCCTTGATGCGCTCGATCGCCGGGCCCGAGAACACCGCGTGCGTGCAGTAGGCGTACACGCTCTTGGCGCCGCGCTCCTTCAGCACCTCGGCCGCCTTCACGAGCGTGCCGGCGGTGTCGATCATGTCGTCCATGATCACGCAGTTGCGGCCTTCGATCTCGCCGATCACGTGCATGACCTCTGACACGTTGGCCTTGGGGCGGCGCTTGTCGATGATCGCCAGGTCGCAGCCCAGTTGCTTGGCCAGCGCACGGGCGCGCACCACGCCGCCGACGTCGGGCGACACGACCACCAGGTCGGTGTAGCGCTTGGACTGCAGGTCCGACAGCAGCACCGGCGAAGCGTAGATGTTGTCGACCGGAATGTTGAAGAAGCCCTGGATCTGGTCGGCGTGCAAGTCCATCGTCAGCAGCCGTTCCACGCCCACCGCTTCGAGCATGTTGGCCACGACCTTGGCGCTGATCGGCACGCGGGTCGAACGCGGCCGGCGGTCTTGGCGGGCGTAGCCGAAGTAGGGAATGACGGCCGTGACGCGCCGTGCCGAGGCCCGCTTGAGCGCATCGACCATGATGCACAGCTCCATCAGGTTCTCGTTCGTGGGCGCGCAGGTGGGCTGCACCACGAAGATGTCGCGCGCTCGCACGTTCTGGTGGATTTCGATGTCCACCTCGCCGTCGGAGAAGCGGCCCACCTTGGCCTTGCCCAGTTCAACGCCGAGCTGCGACACGATTTCCTGCGACAGCAGGGGGTTCGCATTGCCGGTGAACAGCACGGTGTTGAAAAGCACTTTCCCTCCGTCGAGGCTCATTCGCTCAGCCAGGCTGTGACCGGGATGCAAGAAATCTGGCAGGGGAGGAAGGACTCGAACCCTCGCATGTCGGAATCAAAATCCGATGCCTTGACCAACTTGGCGACTCCCCTACACGGGTCAGCAGCGTTTCCGCTGCGAACCGAAACTCGGTCAGTCCGTTGCCCACCCGGCCAGCGGGTGGCGCTCCAGACTGCGGCACATCCGACCCACCCATCCGGCCTCGAGGTCTGCCGGCATCGTCGCCACGGGTAAGTCGTTTGTCCCTGCTCTTGCAAACACTGCGCTGCCTGAACCCGTCATGCGGCTGTTGCCGAATGACGCTTCCAGCAGGCGGGCGGCTCGGGCGATCTCCGGGCAGATGTCTTGGGCCGGGGGCTGCAGGTCGTTGCGCCCGAATCCGGCCAGGATCCGCCTGAAATCACTTGCCTTGCTGCCCTCACTAGCGCTTGCAATCAAGCCCTCAAGTATAACCGCTTCGGTGTTTCTGGCCAGCCGCGGGCTCTGGAAAATGCTCCGCGTCTCGACCTGGGCCACCGGCTTGATCACCGCCAGCCAGTGGCCTGGCAAGGCCAGCGGCGTGAGCCGCTCGCCAATGCCCTCGACGAACGCGTTGTGCCCGCCGAGGAAAAACGGAATGTCGGCACCCAGGCTCAGTCCCAGCGCCATCAGCTTGTGCAGCGGCCAGTTCAGGCCCCACAGCACGTTCAGCGCCAGCAGCGTGGAGGCGGCGTCCGAGCTTCCGCCACCCATGCCGGCGCCCCAGGGCACCTGCTTGTCGATGCTGATGTCGGCCCCAGCCGACGTGGCGCTGGCAACCTGCAGCGCGCGTGCGGCGCGCAGGCACAAGTCGTCGGCGGGCAGCGGCGCGCTCAGGTCGTGGCGGGCCAGCAGACCGTCGGAGCGCGCCTCGAAATGCAAGGTGTCGCACCAGTCGATCAATACAAAAACCGACTGCAACAGGTGGTAACCGTCGTCCCGGCGGCCGACCACATGCAGAAAGTGGTTCAGCTTGGCCGGCGCCGGTACGTCGAAGAGGGCGCGCGTGGCCATGGTGGGTCAGCGATCGGGGTCAGCGATCTGGGTCAGCGGTCGAGCTGGGCGCGCACCGTCACCGCCGGCGCCTGCTCGCGCTGCGCTGTCACCGCCGCCCGGTCGAACCGCGCCAGGTTGACGGCCCAGCCGAGCTGCCGAAAACCAGGTTCGGTGGCGGGCACCAACGCGGTGCTGGCGGCACCCGGCCAGGGGCGGCCACGCAGCCAGTCGAACAGCGCCACCACCGGCACCGTCTCACCCAGCACCTCGCGGGTCAGCGCGTCCAGGTCGCTGAAACTGGTTTCGCCTTGCGGTGTGGCCAGCACCACCTGGCGCGGCGCCCAGCGTGCCTGCGCCAGCACCGTGCCCAGCGGAGTGGCCAGGTTCAGGCTGCCGTTCTGCGCGTCGCCCTGCAGTTCGAAGGTGGCACTCAGCGAGCGCGGCGCGGCCCCGTCGACCCCCTCGACCCGCACCGACAAGCGGCCCGACAGCGGTTCTCCCGCCGGTACCGGAGTCGATGGGACCGACGCACACCCGACCGTCAACGCCAGCACCGTGGCCACCAGCAGCGGCCACGCAGCCACTCGCGGCAGGGTCACAGGTCGACCCGCAGCCGCGCCAGGGTTTCGCGCAACACGTCGTTGGCGGAGTCGCGCTTGCGCCCTTCGGCCCAGACCTTGCGCGCTTCTTCGCGTTGGCCGCTGGCCCACAGCACCTCACCCAGGTGAGCGGCAATTTCCGGGTCGGGGCGCGACTTGTAGGCGCCGCGCAGCAGCCGCAAGGCTTCGTCGCGGTTGCCCAGGCGGAACTCGACCCAGCCCAGGCTGTCGGTGATGAACGGTTCGCCCGGACTCAGCTCGAGGGCGCGCTGAATCAGCTTCTTCGCCTCGGGCAAGCGCATGTTGCGTTCGGCGAGCGAATAACCGAGCGCGTTGTAGGCGTGGTGGTGATCGGGCTTGATCTCGATGACTTTGCGCAGCAGCCGCTCCATGTCGTCCATGCGGTTGAGCTTCTCGGCCGTCATCGACTGCTCGTACAGCAGGTCAGCGTCGTTCGGGAACTTCTGGTTGGCCTGCGCCAGCACCGCGTTCGCTTCGCTCCACTGCTTCACTTCGCGCAGCACCTGCGCTTCGGCCACGAGCTTGGCGCGCACGTCGTCGGGGCTCTTCTCGGGCACGCGGCGGATCAGTTCGCGGGCTTCGCCCACTTTGCCCTGGCGCGCCATCAGCGTGGCACGGCGCGACTGCACTTCGAGCGCACGCTGCGGGTTGTCCACCTTGCCCAGCCAGGTTTCCGCCGCCGCAAAGTTGCCTTGCTGCTCGGCGGCTTGCGACAGCAACAGCCAAGCTTGGGTCAGGCCCTCGCCGCGCGGATTGGGGGCTTCGTCATCTTCTTCACCGGCGCCTTCAGCCGGCTCGGCCTTCGCCGCGGGTTCGGTCTCGATCAGCCGAACGTACGTGTTCAGCGCAGCGGTCGCTTCGGCCGGGTGGCGCAACTCGAGGTGCAAGGCGCCCAAGGTCAACCAGGGCGGCGCCAGCTTGGGCTCGGTGCGGGTGGCGGTGTCAAGCTGGGTGATGGCGTCGGCGTAGCGCTGCGAGGTCGTCAGCGAGCGAACGTAGACCAGCCGCACACCGTTGCTGGACGGTTTGGCCTTCAGGTGGCTGAGCACGATGTCTTCAGCCGCGGCCGAACCTGGCAACATCTCGATGGCCAGCATGGCCGGCGCTTCGGCCGTTGGATCCAGCGTGTGAGCGCGCTTGGCAAGTTCCAGGGCCTTGGCGGTGTCAGGCACAGCCAGCCAGGCGCGGCCCATCGCCACCCGCGCCGCGGCGCGCGTGTCGGCCGCTTCGGCGTAGGGCTGCAGGGCCTGGTCGAGCAGCGCCGCGGCCTGAGGTTTGTCGGGCGCACGGCTGAAGAAGCGCGGCAGCGAGTTGATCAACCCGGGCCGCTGCGCTGCGGGCGCCAGTTTGAGAAGTGCCCGCATCGGCTCGAGCGACTCGGGCACGCGGTTCAGGCTGATGAGCAACTGCACGATGTAGCGCAGCGCCTCTTGCGATTCGGGCAAGCTGGCGCGCCAGGCCTTGGCCGCCGTCAGCGCCTGGTCGCCAGCGCGGGCCTGCAGCGCGATGTCGGTGGCGCGCCGGAACAGTTGTTCGTCCTTGGACCGCCGGGCGGCGTCGAGCAGCACTTCGAACGCATTGCCGGGCTCGCCGCTGCGCAGCTCGATCTCGCCGATCAGCAGCTGATAGAACAGTTGGGCGTCGAGGTTGGAGTTCTCGACCTTGTTGGGCAACACCGATGCGGCCGTTGCCGCCTGTGCGATGGCCACCGCAGCCACCAGAGAAACCAGCGTGCGAGGGGTCATCATTCGAAGGGAAATTCGCGGCGAATTTCGCGAGGGATTTCGCAAGAAAGGGGCTGGCATCCGGAACTCCTGAAACCGAGATTCATTCTAGTGCCGGGGTCTGAGCAGGACACGTCGCGATAATTCCGTTCATGCCAGAACTTCCCGAGGTTGAAGTCACACGCCAGAGCTTTGCGAGCCGCATTGCCGGCGCGCAGATCCTGGCCACCCGGGTCGGCAAACCCCTGCGTTGGGCCTTGGGCTGTGAGCCCCGATCGCTGGTCGGTCTGACGGTGGGCGACGTGACCCGCCGCGGCAAGTACCTGTGGCTGCCCTTGCAGCGCGGCGGCTTGTTGATGCACCTGGGCATGTCGGGTTCGCTGGCCTTTTCCGAGCAGCCCGGCGATGCGGGGCCGCACGACCACTTCGACCTGGTCACCAGCCGCGGCACCTTGCGGCTCACCGACCCGCGGCGCTTTGGCGCGGTGGTGTGGTCCGAAGGTCTGCACCACGACCCGGCCGCCAAGCTGCTGGCCGTGCTGGGACTGGAGCCCTTCGATCCGGCCTTCACCGGCGCCCACCTGCACGCGGCTTTGCGAGGGCGCCGCGTGGCCATCAAGCAAGTGCTGCTGGCTGGCGACGTTGTGGTGGGCGCCGGCAACATCTACGCCTGCGAGGCCTTGTTCGCGGCCGGCATCGACCCGCGCGCCCGCAGCGGCAAGCTCAGCAAAGTGCGCTGTGAACAACTCGCCGACGCGGTGCGCCAGATCCTGTCGCGCGCGCTGGCGCTGGGCGGCTCCACCTTGCGCGACTTTCGCGACAGCCACGGCATGGCCGGCGCGTTCCAGCTGCAGGCCGGCGTGTATGGGCGCGCAGGCGCGCCGTGCCCGAGTTGCGGCACGGCCGTTCGGCGCGTGGTCCAGGGCCAGCGCGCCACTTTCTTCTGCCCCGTTTGCCAACGGCGATGAGGCCACGCCGCAGCAATGCGGATTGCGTCACGAGTCGCCGGCCACGAACCCCGGTTCTCCCGGTTCTTTCGTGAGCAGTTGTTTCCACGCTGTTTTCACTGTCACCGCGCGGCGGGCCTTGCGCTACCATGCCCGCTTGGTCTTTTGCCGCCCTGCTGCGCGCCGTTCTCATGACCCCATCTTTTGCCGGCAGTCTTGATGCATTGAGCGCCTGGCGCGGCTCGCTGGTCGAGCGCCTGGACGGTCTTTCGCAGTTTCTCAAGACGCACGATCTGATCGATGAACCGGTGGCCGCCCAACTCGGCACCTTGCGCGGCCGCCTGAACAGCGACAAGCTCGTGGTGGCCTTCGTGGCCGAGTTCTCGCGCGGCAAGTCCGAGCTCATCAACGCGATCTTCTTTTCCGACGCCGGCCGGCGTGTGCTGCCGGCTTCGCCGGGCCGCACCACCATGTGCCCGGTGGAGCTGGCGTGGGACGTGTCGCAAGCGCCCGTGCTGTCGTTGTTGCCGATCGAGTCGCGCCTCGAAGGCCTGCCGCTGAGCGACCTGCGTTCGCAGCCGCGCGCATGGCGCCATGTGCCGCTGCAGGTGGGCGACGCCGACCAGTTGGCGAACGCGCTGCTCGAGGTCACGCACACCGAGTGGATGCCCAAGGACCGTGCCCGCGAACTCGGCTTCTGGGACGACCAGCAACTGTCCGACAACCCGCCCACCGACGACCTCGGCCGCGTGCAGGTCCCGGCCTGGCGCCACGCGCTGATCAACTACCCGCACCCCTTGCTCAAGCAGGGTCTGGTGGTGTTGGACACACCGGGGCTCAACGCCATCGGCGCCGAACCGGAGCTGACCCTGAGCTTGCTGCCGAGCGCGCATGCCACGGTGTTCGTGCTCGGCGCCGACACCGGCGTCACCAAATCCGACATGGCCATCTGGCGCGACCACTTGAACACCCAGGCCATGTCGCGCTTCGTCGTGCTGAACAAGATCGACACCTTGCGCGACGCGCTGCTCACACCCGAACAGGTCGATGCTCAGATTGCCGGCCAGCGGCGCGACGCGGCGCGCACGCTCGACGTGCCGGCGGAGCGTGTGTTCCCGATCTCGGCGCGCCAGGCGCTGGCCGCGCGCGTGGCGGGCGACGAAGTCGAGCTGCACGACAGCCGCCTGCCCGAACTCGAAAAAGCCCTTGGCGCGCAGCTGCTGCCGCAACGGCGCGAGGTGCTGGAGCAGATGGTGCTGGGCGCGGCGCAGCAGGTCGAAACCCACATGGCGCGGCGCCTGGGCGACGGCCGCCGCCAGCTCGCCGAACAATTGCTCGAGCTGCGCGGCCTGCGCGGCAAGAGCAGCGCCAAGCTCGAACTGATGCTGCAGCGCATCGACGCCGAAACCGAAGAGTTCGAGCAGTGCACCTCGCGCCTTCAGGCCATGCGTTCGGTCCACAGCCGCATCCTGAAAGAACAACTCGTCGGGCTGTCGACCGACCGGCTGCACGAAGAAGTGGCCGCGATGGAAACGAGCATGAGCGCGTCGTTCCTCAACCTGGGCGCGAAGAAGGCCTTCATTGCCTTGTGCAAGCGTCTGCAGGACCTGCTCGCCGTGGCGCAGCGGCGCAGCAGCGAAACGCGCGAGATGCTGGGCGTCTCGTTCGGCCGCATGAACGCTGAATTCGGTTTCAGCCTGGCCCTGACTCCGGGCCCCGAGCTCGAACGCTTCGAGCGTGAACTGGCGCTGATCGAGCGTAACTATGTTCAGTACCTCGGGCCGACGCAGGCCCTGCGCCTGTCCAGCGCGAAGTTCATGGACCAGTTCCGGCGCATGCTGGTGTCGCGCCTGCGCGTGGTGTTCGAGAACGCCAGCGGCGAGGTCGAACTCTGGAACAAGACCGCGTCGGCTCAGGTCGATTCGCAACTGCGCGACCGCCGGCGAAACTTCAGGCACCGGCGCGAGGCGCTTGAGCGCGTGCAGGCGGCAGCCGGCGACCTGGAAGAGCGCATCAGCGAACTCGAAGGCCAGGACCAACGCTCGCAGGTGATGCTCACGCGCGCGACCGAACTGATCGAGTCGCTGCGCGAGCAGGCTTGTGTCGCGCCGATGAACCTGATCGAGACCTTGATTTCACTCGATCTCGAAATTGACATCGAAAGCGACGTCGAAAGCGACAACGAAATAGAGGTCGAGCCGCCGCGCCTGCGGCTGGCGCAGGCTTGAAGTTGCCGGCCGCGCGGCCGTTCGCGGCCCAGGTCGTCGAATGGCAGCGCCACCACGGCCGCCATGGCCTGCCGTGGCAGAACACCCGCGACCCGTACCGGGTGTGGCTCTCCGAGGTGATGCTGCAGCAGACCCAGGTGGCCACCGTGCTCGGTTACTACCAGCGTTTCCGGCAGGCGTTTCCGGATGTGGCCGCGCTCGCCGCGGCGCCGCAAGACGATGTGCTGGCGTTGTGGAGCGGCCTGGGCTACTACAGTCGGGCGCGCAACCTGCACCGCTGCGCGCAGGCGGTGGTGGCCGAACATAGCGGCCGCTTCCCGCCCACCAGTGCGGCGCTGGCCACCTTGCCAGGCATCGGCCGCTCCACCGCGGCCGCGATCGCGGCCTTTTGTTTCGGCGAGCGGGTGGCGATTCTCGACGGCAACGTCAAGCGCGTGCTGACCCGAGTTCTCGGTTTTGACGGTGACCTGGCCGAGGCGGCGCCGGAGCGCGAACTGTGGGCCCGCGCCACCACGCTGTTGCCCGCTGAAGGCATCGAGCCTTACACGCAAGGCCTGATGGACCTGGGCGCCACCGTGTGCGCAGCACGCGCGCCGTTGTGCGACGCCTGCCCGGTGCGCGGCCATTGCGTGGCAGCGCGCACTGGCGAGCAAGAGCGCTACCCGGTCAAGACGCGCAAGCTCAAGCGCGGGCGGCGCGAGCACGTGTGGTTGTGGCTGCAGTGGCAGCACAGGCTGTGGCTGCAACAGCGGCCACAGACCGGCGTGTGGGCGGGGCTGTGGAGCCTGCCGGAGTTCGACTCGCCGGCCGCATTCGAGCAAGCCAGCGCCGCATGGCCCGGCACGTTCGAGCCCTTGCCCAGCTTCACCCACACCCTGACCCACCTTGACTGGACCTTGCACCCGTTGCGCTGGACCGTGCCGCCGCGCACCGGTGCGGCGCGGGTTGCGCAGATCGTGCAGGCCTGGCCGAGCGGCCGCTGGTTCAGCATGGACGAAGCGCTGGCGAGCGGTGTGCCCGCGCCGCTGCGCAGGCTGCTGTCGGCTTGAATTTCAGACCGCGTTCAAACCGCGCCTCAAACCACGCCCTTGCTGCGCAGGTATTCATCAACGAGCTGAAGGCGCACCGTCGGATCGCCCAATTCCATCAGCCTTTGTTTGGCGGTGGTCGAGATCGGCAGGATCTCGCACCAGCGGTTGGCCACCCAGCCGGCACTGTCGAAACGGTAGGGCTGCAGGAACGGCTGTGAGCCCTGGCCCTTGAGCGTGGCGATGGCGTTGGCGAGGCCCTTCACGGTGTCCAGCACCGCCAACGCTGGGGCCACCGCGGCATCGTCGGGCAGCGGGGTGGTGCCGGCCAGCCACAGGCCGTCGTCCTGCTGGCGCCGGGCCGCGAGCGAGAAGCGCTGCAGCCCGCGGCAGCGCACCTGCAGAATGCCGGCGCGCGTGCTGTCCACGTCGATCAGTTCGGCCACGACGCCGGTGGATTCGAAATCGGCCGATGGGTCGGCCTCACCTTCATTCCGCCCATTCCGCACGGTCTGTCCGTTCGCGGCCGCCGCGGTGCGCAAGGCCACCACGCCGAACGCTTGCTGTTCGCGCAGGCAGCTCGCCATCAGGTCGAGGTAGCGTGCCTCGAACACCTTCAGGCTCAGCAGCCCGCCGGGGAACAGCACCGTCTGCAGCGGGAACAGCGGCAGTTCGGTCGTGGCCACGCCAACGGCCCTGCTCAATCCCGCGCGTCCAGTTCCCGGTGTCGCTTCAGGGTGGCCACGCGCCCTCCGAAGCGGTAGGCCAAGGTCTCGACGAAGAAGACCGAGCGGTGCTGCCCGCCGGTGCAGCCGATGGCCACCGTGAGGTAACTGCGCTGGTCGTCTTCGAAGGCCGGCAGCCAGCGCGACAGGAAGGCGTCGATCATCGCCATCATCTCGCTCACGTCGGGTTGCGACTGCAGGTATTTCGCGACAGCCCCGTCGCGCCCGGTCAGCGGCCGCAGTTCGCGGATGTAGTGCGGGTTGGGCAGCACGCGCACGTCGAATACATAGTCGGCGTCCAGCGGCACGCCGTGCTTGAACGCAAAACTTTCGAACACCAGGGTGAGGCGGTTGTAGTCGGCCCGCACCAGGTCGCGCATCCAGATGCGTAACTGCGCCGGGCGCAACTGGCTGGTGTCGATCACGGTGGAGATCTCGCGCAGCTCGGCCAGCAGCTCGCGCTCCAGCTCGATTGCGTCGATCAGGCCGCGGCGCCCGTCGGTCACGCGGTCTTCACGGCGGCGCGAGGGTTGTTCGACGGTGTGCGCCTCGGCGTCGGACAGCGGGTGCGGCCGGCGCGTTTCGGAAAAGCGCCGCACCAGTGCGTCGGTGCTGGCGTCGAGAAACAGCGCGCGCACCGTCAGCCCTTCGCCGCGCAGTTGTTTGACCAGTGGCAACAGGTAAGGCAGCGAGCCGGCGCTGCGTACGTCTACCGCAATCGCCACGCGGCGGTGCGAGCGTTGGTGCTCCAGGCGCAGAAAGTCGCGCAGCAATTCGGGCGGCAGGTTGTCGACGCAGAAGAAGCCGGCGTCTTCGAGCGCGTGCAGCGCCACCGACTTGCCCGAGCCGGAAATGCCCGTGACCAGCACGACCTCGCGCATCTCAGAGCTGTCGTTGTCGCTCAGCGGACCTGATTGGGTTTCGGAGAACGCAGTCATGGGCGCTTCTTTCCTCGTGCGGGGGGCGATGCGTCGGAGCCGACGGCGAGCATTTCTTGTGCGTGCGCCAGGCTCGTGCCCGACAGCCGCTCGCCGCCCAGCATGCGGGCGACCTCGGCCACGCGGGCTTCACCGCTGACCTGGCCGACGTCGCTGCGCGTCGCGCCGTCGCGCGAGAGCTTGGACACCACATAGTGATGGTCGGCGCAGGCGGCGACCTGCGGCAGGTGCGTGACGGCCAGCACCTGGCGGTCGCGGCCGAGCTGTTTCATCAGCCGGCCCACGGCCTCGGCCACGGCACCGCCGACGCCGGCGTCGATCTCGTCGAAGATCAAGGTGGCCGCTTCACCGAGCTGGCTGGTCGTCACCGCAATCGCCAGCGCGATGCGCGACAGCTCGCCACCCGAGGCCACCTTGGCCAGCGGCCGCGGCGTGCTGCCTTCGTGCCCGGCGACCAGGAATTCGGCCGACTCCAACCCGAAAGACTGGGGTGTCTCGTGCGCGGTCAGTTCCACCTCGAAGCGCCCACCGCCCATGCCGAGCTGCTGCATCGCCTGCGTCACCACACCGGCGAGTTTGGGTGCGGCTGCGCGGCGCAGTTTGGCCACGCGTTTGGCTTCGCTGTCGAACGCGGCCTTGGCGGTGGCCAGTTCGGCTTGCAGCGCGTCGAGGTCGGTTGCCGCGTCGAGCGCGCGCAACTCGCTTTTCCATTCGCCCAGCAGCGCCGGCAGCTCCTGCGGCGGGCGGCGGTAGCGGCGCGCCAGGCTCACCCATGCCGACAGGCGTTCGTCCAGCGCCTGCAGCCGCTCGGGCTCGACTTCGGTGCGGTGCAGGTAGCCACCCAAGGTGTGCGCGGCGTCCTGCAGTTGCGCCTGCGCGCCTTGCAGCACCTCGATCACGCCGGCAAGCTGCTGGTCGAACGACGCCACGTCCTGCAGCGCGTCGATGGCGTGGCCGGTCAGGCCTTCGGCGCTCGCGTTGGCCTCCCCCTCGGCGCCGACGATCGCATCTTGCGCCGCACGCGCCGCGGCGATCAACGACTGTGCGTTGGCGAGCTTCTTGTGCTCGGCCTCCAGTTCGCCCCACTCGTCATCGCCGGGGGCGAGCTTGTCGACTTCGCCGATCTGCCAGGCCATGCGTTCGCGCTCGCGCTGCAGGTCGGCCTGTTTCGCGCGCGCGCCGGCCAGCGTTTCGGTGGCCGCTTTCCAATGCGACCAGGCCGCGGCCAGCGGCGCAGCGTCCAACCCCGCGTACGCGTCCAGCAGCGCACGCACTGCAGGCGCGCGCGTGAGGCTTTGCCACGCGTGCTGGCCGTGGATGTCCACCAGGTGGTCGGCCGCTTCGCGCAACTGCGCCAGGGTGGCCGGGCTGCCGTTGACCCAGGCGCGGCTCTTGCCCTGTGCGTCGATCGTGCGGCGCAGCAGCAGCGCGTCGCTAGCTTCGAAGCCGGCTTCGTCGAGCCATGCGTTCAGGCTCGGTGGCGAGTCGAACTCGGCACCGATGTCGGCGCGCGCCGCACCTTCACGCACCACGCCGGCATCACCCCGGCTGCCCAGCGCCAGTTGCAGTGCATCGACCAGGATCGACTTGCCCGCTCCGGTCTTGCCGGTCAGCACCGAAAAACCAGCGTCGAACTCCACCTCCAAACTGGTGACGATGACGAAGTCGCGCAGGGAAAGGCGGCGCAGCACGTCAGTTGACTCCGGAATTCCAGTGCAGCTTGCGCCGCAAGGTGGCGTAATAGCTCCATCCCCGCGGGTGCAAGAACCGCACCTGGTGCACCGAACGCCGCACGCTGATGCGGTCACCGAGCATCAGGCTGGCGAACGACTGCATGTCGAAGCTGACGCTGGCCTCGCGGCCGGCCACGATCTCGATGCTGATCTCGCCGGTGTCGGGCAACACGATCGGCCGGTTCGACAGGTCGTGAGGTGCGATCGGCACCAGCACCCAGCCGGCAATGCCCGGGTGCAGGATCGGCCCGCCGGCCGACAGCGCATACGCGGTCGAACCGGTCGGCGACGCGATGATCAACCCGTCGGAGCGCAAGTTGGCCACGAACTCGGCGCCGATGTCGATCTTCAGCTCGACCATGCTGGCCGCTGCGCCGCGGCTCACGACCACGTCGTTCATCGCAAAGCCTTCGAAGATCGAATGGCCGTCGCGCCACACACCGCCTTCGAGCATGGTGCGATGTTCTTCTTCGTAGTCGCCCGCGATCATCGGCGCCAGGATCTGCGCAAACTGGCTCATTGGCACGTCGGTCATGAAACCCAGCCGGCCCTGGTTGATGCCCACCAGCGGCGTGCCGTGGCGCGCGAGTTGGCGGGCAATGCCCAGCATCGTGCCGTCACCGCCCACCACGAAGGCCAGATCGCATTCGGCACCGAGTTGCGCCGGGCTCAGCGCGCCATAACCCTGGATGCCGGTGTTCTGCGCCGTCTGTTCTTCCAGCGACACTTCGAGGCCCTGCCGGACCAGAAAGTCCGCGATCTCCTCCAGCACCCCGCGGATGCCCTGGGCCTGGTACTTGCCCACCAGCGCGGCATGACGGAAGCGGTTCGGCATGCGCGGGATTACACCACAGCACCCCTCGTGGACACAGGGTGCAAGGGCGCAAAGCCTACAATGAAAACATGCTGGATCACCGCGCCAAGACCCTGCTCAAAGCCCTGGTCGAGCGCTACATTGCCGACGGCCAACCGGTCGGTTCGCGCACCCTGTCGCGCGCCAGCGGGCTGGAGCTGTCGCCCGCCACCATCCGCAACGTGATGGCCGACCTGGAAGACCTGGGCCTGATCGCCAGCCCGCACACCAGCGCCGGGCGCATTCCCACGGCACGCGGTTACCGCCTGTTCGTCGACACCATGCTCACCGCCCAGCCGCTGAACCTGAGCGGTGTGCATCAACTGAGCGGCGTGCCTCCGATCGAGCCCAAGCTGCCGCACGACCAACCGCAGCGCGTGATCGCCAACGCCGCGCAACTGCTGTCCAACCTGTCGAATTTTGTCGGCGTGATTACCGCGCCGCGCAAGGCCAGCGTGTTCCACCACATCGAGTTCATGCGCCTGAGCGAACGGCGCGTGCTGGTCATCCTGGTGGCGCCCGACGGCGACGTGCAGAACCGCGTGATCTTCACCGCGCAGGACTACACCCAAGCCCAGCTCATCGAGGCCAGCAACTACCTCACCTCGCACTACGCCGGCCTCACGCTCGAAGAAGTGCGCGAGCGCCTGATGAACGAGGTCGACGCGCTGCGCGGCGAGATTGCTGCACTGATGCAGGCCGCCGTGCAGGCCGGCAGCGAAGCCATGGCCGACAGCCAGGAGCAGGTGGTGGTGGCCGGCGAACGCAACCTGCTGACGGTGCAGGACTTCTCCAACGACCTGGGTTCGCTGCGCAAGCTGTTCGAGGTGTTCGAACAGAAAACCCAGCTGATGCGCCTGCTCGACGTGAGCAGCCGCGCCGAAGGTGTGCGCATCTACATCGGCGGCGAAAGCCTGGTCGTGCCGTTCGAGGAACTGTCGGTCGTCTCGGCACCGTACGAAGTCGACGGCAAGGTCGTCGGCACGCTCGGCGTCATCGGCCCCACCCGCATGGCCTACGACCGCATGATCCAGATCGTCGACATCACGTCGCGGCTGGTGAGCAATGCGTTGAGCAGCAAGTAGCGCGGCATGCCGGGCGCGCACGGCCCCTGCGACAATCCTGCACGCGTGGGCCGTTAGCTCAGTTGGTTAGAGCAGAGGACTCATAATCCTTTGGTCGTTGGTTCAAGTCCAACACGGCCTACCATAGGCAGTCCCTGTACTCGGGCAGCTTCATGTCGCGCATCCACTTGCTAGCGGGCCCAACTGAGCGCTGGGGCTGTGACTGCTTCGAAAGCCTTGTATTGCACCGCCTGCGTGGGACGATCCGCTACGCGGGCAAACCTCCCCGGCAACGGGAGGGCCGCGTAATGCTGCGAGCCGACAGACCACTGGTAAACCGTGTGCGGGAAATCCGCACGTACGGTTTGAACGGGGGCATTGGCTCTGAACCCGGCCTTCGGGCCGCTTAGAAACCAACTTCTACCAATGAACCTGCAAGACCTCCCCGAAGACATTGGCGAAACCACTCCCGAGCTGTGTGACGTGCTCGTGGTCGGCGGCGGCCCGGCCGGCTCCACCGTGGCCGCGCTGCTGGCGCAGCAGGGCCGCACCGTGGTGCTGCTCGAAAAGGCCCACCACCCGCGCTTTCACATCGGCGAATCGCTGCTGCCGGCTAACGTGGCCCTGTTCGAAAAACTCGGCGTGCGCGACCAGGTCGAGAAGATCGGCATGCCCAAGTGGGGCATCGAGTTCGTGTCGCCCGAGCACGAGCACCGCTCGTATGTGGAGTTTGCCGACGCGTGGGACAAGACCATGCCCTACTCGTGGCAAGTGCGCCGCTCCGACCTCGACGAGATACTGTTCCGCAACGCCGCCACGCGCGGCGCGCGCACGCTCGAAGGCTGCCGCGTGCGCGACGTCGCCTTCGACGCCGATGGCGCCACCGTGCAGGCCGAACTGACCGACGCAAGCAACGCAGAGGGCCAAAAGACGCAGCGAACCTGGCGCGCCAAGTTCGTCGTCGACGCCTCCGGCCGCGACACCTTGCTGGCCAACAAATTCCGCATCAAGGACAAGAACCCCGAGCACAACAGCTCGGCGCTGTTCGGCCACTTCACGAACGCCGAGCGGCTCGAAGGCCGACGAGAGGGCAACATCAGCATCTGCTGGTTCCCGCACGGCTGGTTCTGGTTCATTCCGCTCGCCGACGGCACCACCAGCGTCGGCGCGGTGTGCTGGCCCTACTACCTGAAGTCGCGCGACAAACCGCTCAAGGAGTTTTTCCACGACACCATCGCGATGGCCCCCGAACTGGCACGCCGGCTCGAAAACGCCACCTTGGTCGACGACGCGGTGCATGCCACCGGCAACTTCTCGTACAACGCCCGCCACTGCAGCGGCGAGCGCTACCTGATGCTGGGCGACGCGTTCGCCTTCATCGACCCGATGTTCTCGTCCGGCGTGTACCTGGCGATGCACAGCGCCTTTGACGGCGCCGAAGTCGTGGCCACCCACCTCGACCGCTCGGCCGAAGAAGCCGCGCGCGCCCGCAAGCAGTTCGAGAAAACCATGCGCAAGGGCCCGCGCGAGTACTCATGGTTCATTTACCGCGTGACCAACCCGACCATCCGCGAGATGTTCATGTACCCCGCCAACCCGCTGCGCGTGAAAGAAGCGCTGATGTCGCTGCTGGCCGGCGACATCTACGGCAAGACGCCGTTCTGGCTGTCGCTTGCGGCGTTCAAGGGCATCTACTACATGATCTCGGCGAAGAACCTGCGGCGTACGTTCAATGGGTGGAAGCGGCGGCGGTTCAACATCCAGGACATGGGGGCGTTGAAGGGGGAGACGGTTCAGGAGGTGAAGTAGCGGTGCATGCGCCCATCAACGGCCTGGCTGCCTGCTTCTAGGGTTGCCTGACGATTTGTATCGTGGTCTCTCCGTTCTGTACCGTGTAGCCGGTGACTCCCGAGTTGTACCCGGAAGAAAGGTGGTCCTTGCCGTCGATGACGAAGGAGCCGCTCACGGAATCGGCGAACTTGAACGACGAACTCGTTCTGCTGATCAGCTTCAGATTCGGTCCGATGTTGACCGTCCTGGTGTCGTCAGTCCTGGCAACACCGCCGTTCCAGGCGAGGTCGATTTCGACTTTCCTCGTGCTGCCATCAGGAAAGTAGCCCGTGAGAACACCGCTCGCAAATGCAGCGTGATCTGTAATGACGACCTTTGCGTTGGGGTCGCCGAAGGCGGCAAAGTACGCGTAAGAGTCGACGCACTGGTCGAAGACGAGACCATACACGTTCAGATCTTTCGACCTCCCGCCTCCGTATGCAACGATTTGTGCGTAGGTCCAGGTGCATCCGTCAGAAGACGACTCCAAGAAGTCGGCGATGGCAACCTCGTCCTTGAACCTGAGGACCGACACCGAGGGTGAGCGGGATCCGGCCAGGGCGCGTACGGATGGCATTTCGGCGGATGGAGCCGCCGCCGTGGTCACTGCACCGTCGCCGCCTCCTCCACAGGCCGCCAGCGAGGCAATGCCGCCAAGCACGGCCAATCGGATGATGCGGACTCCTCGATCGATTGTGTTCATGGTGCGCTCCGAGTGCAGTTGATGTGACAGGGGAAGGCGCGCCTTTCAGCGGACCTTCAAATTGAACGTCCCCACGCTCGCAAACCCCGGCCCGCCCGACGTGATCTGCAGCACGTGGTCGCCGCGCGGCAGGGGCTCGATGAGCACGAAGTGGCCGTCGACCACGGCGAGTTGCGGCGAGCCGGTTGCGCAGGGGTCGAAGGGCAATCAGGTCTGCCGCGGCGGTGTAGCCGAATACCGGCGTCGTCACGCGCTTCACCTTCAGCGGTCGGCCGTTCAGTCGGGCTTCTCCGCGGTCGGCAGGTAGGACAGGAACCACACCGGCCCCTCCTGGTTGATCGCGCAATTCACGCCAGTGGTGTCCGTCAGCGGGTTCGCGCCGAGCGGGATCGAAAACATCCAGCGCAAGTGCGCTGCGGCCCAGTCGGCGCTGCTCTTCGATCGCCACTGGCTGGCCGACGATTCGTGGCGATTGCCTTCGTTGTGGTGGCCGGCGCGGGCGGCTGCGGCGAAGCTGTGGTGGGCAGACCGGCTGCGCGCCGTGCCGTCACTGCCGGCTTGGGACGGGCCGGGCAGCGCCACCAGGCCGGCCAGCGCGGTCGAGACCGACAAGCTCGCCCTGAGAAGAGTGTTCATGAGCTTGCCTCCTGAAGTGTGGGTGGGCTACCGAACGCTTGGCAACGTGCTCGCCAGCGCAGTGTTGATGCACCCCGGGTGACCGAAGCCGCCGACACTGTTGCCCGTGCCGCCGTTCGGGTTCGGGGTGACGTCGTAGACGATGTTGTCGGGCCGGGTGGCGTCGCCGCTGACACCGCCGATACCGAAGAGGTAATCCAGGACCAACTCTCTGCGCACCCGCCAGCCGATCATGTGATCGGCACACGAGGTGTCGCCGCTGACGCCGACGGCACCGATCACCTTCTTCTGCGCGTTGTAGAGCGCCAGCCCGCCGCCGAAGACGTTGACGCCGCCGATGCGCTTGCCGACCATGTAGTCGTTGGTGGTGCCGTAGTTGGCCGCGTTGCCGCCGTAGGCCAGGCCCGTATCGACCGGGTTGCTGTGCTGCAGGCCGTACAGGCTGCCTCCCGGCTGCACGGCCGAGTACAGGTTGGCGGTGGACAGCGCGAGCCCGTCCAGGCTGAACGCGTTGGCGGTGTTGGCCTTCTGCGCAGATATGACGCGGCTGCCCGGCCACTGCGAACCGCGGTTCGCGCCGGAGAACGCGACCGCACAGACCACGCCGTCGCGATCGACCAGCGTGGCCCACATTTGCAGGTTCAGCCCGCTGCTCTCGGCGGCGACCGCGGCGACCAGCGCATTCTTCAGCAGCGTCCAGTTCGGCAAGGCGCCGCAGTCAGCATGTGCAAGCGACGCGCCCAGCGTCATCACGGCCGCGGCCGCAACTCGGGTGTACTTGATTTGCATGAAGTCTCTCCTGGTGTTGTTTCGACAGCCGGACAGTCAATGCAGCGGCTCGCCGCGCTGCCCGGCAACGCGTCGGCAAGATGAGGTGAGAGATCCGCCCAGCGAAATCGAGGACTCAGTCCTTCACTTCCCTGGATACGGGCATGACATTCAGGATGTACTCCGCGTCGATCACGAAGCCCCCGTTCGTGGCACTGAACGTGAGCGTGTGGACGCCACGTTCCAGCCCCTGGACCTTGACGTAGTAGCCGTCGTCCACGCCGGGCGAATAGGTGCCTGCGGGAAACACACCGTCGCAGAATGCCAGGAAGATGTTGTCGGCGGGAAAGGTGCCGCTGAAGGGCTCGGAACGCACCCGGCGAATCTGCTTGACGGGCTTGTTGTCCACCTTGGCTGAGAGGCCCGTCACCGCATTCATGCTCGCCGCCGCGACTGCGCGCAACTGGGCGACCGTCTGGTTCGGGGTCGTCGAAGGGCAAACGCCCGGCGTGTTGAGGTTGAAGTAGTTGATGACGGGGAAGAACAGCGTCACGCCTTCGGGCACGGAGCAGGTACGGCGAATGATCCCGCTGTCCAGCGAACCGGCGAGGAACCACACGGGTCCGCGCTGGCCCACCATGCAATTGGCGCCGGTTGCGTCCAGGAGCGGGTTGCTGGTTTTGGGGATCGAGAATGCCCACTGCCACCACTGGGCGCTCAGTTCCTTCATTGAATCGCCGGAGTCGCCGTCCGCGAGCGCCGGCATGGATGCGGCGCTCATTGCAATCGCCGCGATGGACAGGAGACGTGTGCTGGCCTTCATGAAAATCCTCCCTGTGAATGCGAGTCTTGGTCGTCTCGCTGATCTCAGGTTGCGCCCGCAGCCGGAAGCGCGCAATGGTGCGAATGCACTACCCGCCCTTGTCAGGCGTGGCGTCTTGCTCGAAGCGCAACAACAGCCCGGCCATCTCGGCCTTGTTGCGCACCGCCAGGCGTTCGTAGGCCAGCGCCAGGTGGTTGCGCACGGTGTTGGGCGAGATGCGCATCTGCGCCGCGATGTACTTGTTGCCGTGGCCTTCGGCCGCAAGGCGCGCGACCTGGCGCATGCGCTCGGGCAGGTCGTCCACCGCGTTGCGTTCGCGCAGTTGCACGAGCGTGAGGTCGCCCAGGCGCGACAGGCGTGCGACGGTGCACTTGGGCATGGCCGCGCTGGCGGCGCCGATGGCCATCAACTCGCGCAATGGGTCGGGCAGGTAGGGGCCGCGCCAGCCCGGCCACTCGCGGCTGGCCAATTGTTTGAATGGCCCTTCGGCGTGGCGCACCACGCCCATCGCGTCCACCGCCGCCGAATGCCATTGGCTGGACGCGCCGAGTTGCGCGCCGCTGGCCAGGTGGGCCAGCTTGTTGCGGCTGTCGGCTGCGATCAGGTGCGGGAAGACGCTCTGCTTGAACTGCGCTTCGGCTTCGGTGAACGGGTGGTCGCGGCTGGCGCGGTACAGCGAGACGCTGTTGAAGACCGAGATCTCGGGCTCGAACAGCAAGGTCACCATGCCTTGCTCCAGGCCATAGCGTTCGAGGAAGGGCATGAACGCCTGAGGCGCACTTTCGCGTGCGACCCGGCGGATGGCCTGGCCGGGGCTGCGAAGCGACTCGGCGATCATCGTGTCCTGGTCGGCCAGCGGTGCGTAATCCGCAAGCAACTGCGCGGGTTGCCGGTACAGGTGCAAGGTGTGGCCCACCAGCCCGGCCGGCGTGGCCGCCGCGCTGGCCCAGAACGCCGAATCGAAGGGCAGGTCGCGCACGAGTCGTTCCAAGGCCCAGTCCTGAAAATGCTCGGCCGGCTGTTCACCGGCACCGCGGTACAGGTCGAGCAGGAACTGGCTCTGGAGTTTGAACGCGTCCATGGGGCTCCCTTGGGATGCTCGGAGCGGCGTTCACATCAGGTTTGCGCCGCATCGGCAACAATATTTCTGCTGGTCACTCAGCTTGCCCTCGATCGAGCGGGATGGCAACGGTACGAATGGACTACCCGTCTTCCGGTCCGTCCGAGTGATCTTCGAAGCGCAGCACCAGGCCGGCCATCTCGGCCTTGTTCTTCACCGCGAGCCGTTCGTACGCTTCGACCAGGTGGTTGCGCACGGTGTTGGGCGAAATTTTCAGTTGTGCGGCGATGTGCTTGTGCGAGTGGCCGACGGCCGCCAGCCAGGCCACCTGGCGCATGCGCGCGGGCAGGTCGTCCACGGCGTGGCGTTCGCGCAGTTGCACCAGGGTCAGCGGCCCAAGGGTCGGCGGGCCCAGTTGGGGCAGGCGCGCCACGGTGTGGTGCGGCATGCGGGCGCCGCGCAGGCCGCTGGCAACGAGCTGCCGCAGGGCGTCGGGAAGGTAAGGGCCGCGCCAGGTGGGCCATTCGCGCAGCGCCAGGGCCTTGAAGCCTTCGCCCACATGCCGCACCAGGCTCTGTGCGTCGATGGCCGCAGAGTGCCAGAGCTTGGCCACGCCGTGTGGGGCGTGGTGCTCAAGCTGCGCCAGCTTGTTGCGGCTGTCGGCCTCGAGCAAGTGCGGGAAGACGGTCTGCTTGAAGTGCGCCTCGGCCGCGGTGAAGGGCCGCCTGCGGTCGGCGCGGTAGAGCGAGATCGCCGAGTACACAGCGATCTGCGGTTCGAAAGCGAGCGTCGTCATGGTCTGTTCCAGCCCATAGCGGCCGAGGTAGGCGTGCACGGCCTCGGGCAGTGCGTCGCGACTCACGACAAACAGCGTCTTGCCCGGCTGCGCCAGCGACGCAGCGTTGAGCGTGTCCAGGTGCTTCAGCGTTTCGTAGTCCGCGATCATCTGCGCCGGCTGGCGGTACAAGTGCGCCAGGTGCCCGACCGGGCCGGCGTCGGTGGCCGACGCGCTGGCCCACAGCGCGGAGTCGAACGGCAGGTCTTGTGAGAGGCGCTCCAGCGCCCAGTCCTGGAACCGGTCGGTGGATTGCCGGTCGGCGGCTCGGTACAGGTCGAGCAGAAAGCGGCTCTGGGTCTCGGCTTCGTCCACGCGGCGCCCCTGGCGTTCGGGCCTGCTCGGAGATGCGAGCGAGCCCGATGCAAGGTTGCGCGCATTGTTCCGGAGGGTCCAGCGCGCTTCTCATCAATGTTGTGGAGGCGCCGCGCGCTACCGGTCCTTGCGCAGCACCCCTGTCGGCGCGCTTGCGTCGCCGAGCATGAACATCGTGTAGACGCCGCTGCCGGGGATGTTCAGGCCGGTCTGCAGGTACAGCGACGCCTGGCTCACCGACGACGTGACCTCGATGCGCATCGCGCTGTTGGCCGTGGCCAGCCCCGGGGCCGACGCCTGGCCCGGCAGGACGTTGTTGGCCAGCACGCTGAAGTCGGCGTTGAGGGTCAGGCCGATGGCCGTGCCGGTGGTGCCGTTGAGCAGGCGCATCTTCAACCTGGTGGTGGCGCTCGGCAAGAAGTTGTTGTCGGTGATGGCAGACACCGTGGCGGCAGTGGGGGCGCCGTGCACCAGCAAGGTCACGTCGGTGCCGGCCGTCAGCGTGATGGGGGTGGCCACGGCGGTGCCGTTGACCGTGACGGCCAGCGCGCCGGCTGCCGGCACCACAAGGTGCCGACCGAGGGCGATGCCACGCCACTGTCGATCACGCTGCTGCCCGCGCTCGCAGCCACCGTGGTGTTGCCTGAGACGGCGGCGGCCAGTCGCACGCGCGCGTTGGTGTTGCGTGCGGCGGTAAAGGCGCCTTGCTGCAACAGCCAGCCGCCGTTGAGCAGGCTGGCGCCGGCGGTGGGCGTGAGGATCACCGTGCCGACCTGCTGGTTCGCCAGGCTGACCGAGGGCATGTCCAGCCGCACGTCGTCCTTGTTGTCGGCCGCGGTGACGCGCACGCGGTAGCTGCCCGGCGTCAACGACACCAGCGCGGTGGACTGCGCATAACTTGCCGCACTGAGGGTGAATGTCGGCGAGGCCACTGCGTCGAGGTCGGTGGTGGGGCTGGTCACGTACACGTCCAGCGCGCCAGCGGCTGTGGCGGTGTTGAAGACGCGCAGCTGGGCGGTGCCCGAGGTGGGCGCGGTGAT